>JAZKTD010000140.1:0-9213 GCA_036625705.1 Salinivenus sp. | reverse complement strand
GAAGTCGAGCCCGTTGTCGAGGGTAAAGGTCGTCACCTTCTCCTCGAACTGCGACCGCAGATCCTGGCCCTGCGCCGCCGGAACCAGCAGGGCGCAAAGCGCAAGAATTCCGAGCCACTGGCCGGCCCGCCGCCAGACGGGACGGTACGCGGAGGTAGACATGAGACGGAGCCGGATTTGTGAGAAGAGATACTGCCAGGGAAAGGACTGTATTTTACCGGAGCGCTTGGACACTCGAAAGGTTAAATATACCTTTCTTCGTGGATGTTTCTCGGTCGTCACGATCTCGGGGGTCGAACGAGGTGCGCGGGCCGTGCGTATAGGCAACCAGTGTTTTTCCGAACGTGTCCCCCCGTGCAATGCAGTTCATCAACCAGCCCGAGGCCGAGAACGACGAGGAATGGTGGAATCGGTTTAAGGAGCTGCTCGACGATCAGAACGACTGGCCGACCCAGTACACCTTCAAGTTCATTGCCCCGTCCGGCCAGGTTGAGGAGCTAAAGTCGGTGTTTGGCGATCACCAGCTTCGGGTCCGAGAGTCCAGCAAGGGGAACTACAAGAGCGTGACCGTCCATCTCCAGATGTCGTCGAGCGAGGAAGTGGTGTCGGTCTACGAAGAAGCCTCCAGCATCGACGGTGTCATCTCCCTCTGACCCCCGACCTCCCATGCGCTCCCTTGCGGCCTCGGCCCTCTGCCTGATCGCCCTGCAGGTCGGGTGCACCGACGACCTGACGTGGCGGGCCGTCGACCGGATGATTCAGTCGAGCTTCCCCGAGGTCCCGACGGTCACGACCGACAGCCTCGCCGAGCGGCTCGCCGGGCCGTCGCGGCCAGTCCTGCTGGACGCCCGCTCGCCGGCGGAGTACGCCGTCAGCCACCTCCGGGGCGCCCGGCGCGTCGACCCGGAGGCCACGCAGTTCCCGGCGCTCGACACGCTCGCCCGCGACACGCCAATCGTGGTGTACTGCTCGGTCGGCTACCGCTCTGCGCGTATCGCCTCGCGGCTGCGGGCCCACGGTTTCGAGAACGTCGCCAACCTGAAGGGCTCCATCTTCCGATGGGCGAACGAGGGGCGTCCGGTCGTCCGCGGCGATTCGACGGTCCGCGCCGTGCACCCCTACGACGGCACCTGGGGCACCCTGCTCGACGACTCCCTCCGTATGTCCTCGCCGCCTTCGGCCGAGGGCTCTCGGTGACGCCTGAGCGACTGTGGATGGTCAGGCGGCCGCCTTGTCGTCGGTCGGGGTCGGTTCCCACCAGCCTTCCGCGACGAGGCGGGTCACCTCCCGCTTCGGCCACGCCTTGTAGCGGAGCTCGGGACGGTAGTCCACGGCCTGCCCGTTCTCTTCGAGCCACTCGAAGCACACGCAGGTCGATGTTTCGAACAATACCCCCAGCGTGCAGCCCTTCCCCCGCAGGCAGTACTTGTAGCAGCCCTGTCCGGGCCGGCGACAGACCGAAAAGTCGGTGGGGGCTTCCTTCTTGAACTCCTCCAGGTGCATGGAAAGTCGGGAACCGGGACGTGACATGTTTAGACACAATCTAAATAAATACCTCTCGGGCCAGAGTGCAACGGGGCTTCGTGAAATTTCCGGCGAGACCGCCGGAAGAAGGGACTCAGCCTCCGGGCGCGGCCCGGCTTCTGGCCCGACGACACGGATTTAGACTGCCTCTAAATCTCGTTGGCATCGGATCCTGGGATCGACGCCGTTGTTTGCAGTATGAACTTTTCCGGTAGACCCCGAACCAATCCGAGCGCGCCCGCCATGGCCCACGAGATCGAATCGATGTGCAAGTCCTGTACTCACCTCGACCGGGATCGGGACGACGAGGCCGTGTGTGAGGCCTTTCCGGAAGGCATCCCCGAGGAGATCTGGCGCAACCAGCACGACCACCACGAGCCGTATCCGGGGGACCGCGGGGTTCGGTTCGAGGCAATGCCCATTCCCGAGGAAAAGGCCGAGGTCGTTGCGTAGGCCCCGGCGTCCTCCCCCTTCCGCGGCCGATCCGTCTTCTGGACGGATCGGCTTTTTCTTTTTTCGGACCGACCCGTCCGCCCGAAGAGGCCGATTCGTGAGAACGTGCCCGAATCATTTCCGCGAGCGTTGGGGATCGCGTACGGCCGCACCCAGGATGCGGACCGTACACGGTTGTTCACGGATCGGGCCTCCCGAGTGCCGTTACCGGGTCCACCACCGGTACACAATTTCCGGCGGGCAAAAGCCGGTGAAGGCGCTCTGCAGCACGTTGAGGCCGGCGAACACCGTGAGCAGGTACCACCACTCGTTCACGAAGAACCCCAGCCCGAGCCCCGTCAGCGACACGGCCCCGGCGAGGATGCGGACGAGCTTCTCTTCGAACGTAAGGACGCGGCACATCCGCAACGCGTCGGAGGATCTCGTTTTCGTATCGGACATGGCGGCAGTTGGCAGTTGGATAAAAACGGCGGCGAAGGCCGGGCGCGCGTCCCGTTACACGGCCCGGTCGACCGGCATCTGAAAGGCCCGGACGGGGTGGTCGAGGTCGTTGTCCTCGTTGTACTGCTCGATTGTCTTGAGCAGATCGCCGGCCTGAGCCTCCGGCAGAAAGGCCCAGGTGAGGGTCGAGTAGGCCGGGGTGACCGCGCCCCCGAACCACCCGACGGCGGTCGGGGACGGCGTCTGACTGTGGTGGTAGCCCTCGATGTCGATCTCGCTGAAGACGCGGATCTGGTGATCCCGGTAGATCCGGTGGAGATCGTCCCGGTACGCGTCGAGGCTCATCACGGCAAGAAGTTTCATGGGGGAAGGGGGTTGGGTTTGAAAGGACGCGGAACGCCGGCCCCGGCCCGCGGCGGATGATTAGCCCATCGGGGGGGAGGACTCGGAGGACGAGGCCTCGTCGGCCGTGAGCGCAGAGTCTTCCAGCCGCCGCTCCACCATGAAGTAGATCAGCGGCACGATGAGAAGGGTTAGCGCCGTGGAGGCGATGGCCCCGCCCATCAGCGAGATCGCCAGGCCCTGAAAGACCGGGTCGAAGAGGATGACGAAGGCCCCGATCACGACGGTGCCCGCCGTGAGCAGGATGGGCCGGGTGCGCACCGCCCCCGCCTCGACGACGGCCTGTCGGAGGGGCACGTCGTCGGCCCGTCGGAGGTTGACGAAGTCAATGAGCAGCACGGAGTTGCGCACCATGATCCCGGCTAAGGCAATGAACCCGATCATGGACGTCGCGGTGAAGAACGCCCCGAGAATCCAGTGCCCCAGGACGATCCCGATCAGCGAGAGCGGGATGGCGACCATCATCACGAGGGGCACGGTGAGGTCCTGAAACCACCCCACGATGAGGAGATAGATCACCAGCAGTACGACGGCGAACGCAATGCCGAGGTCGCGGAACACCTTGTACGTGATGCGCCACTCGCCGTCCCACTTCAGCGAATAGTTGTCACTCGTGGACGGCTGGGCGGTGTAGAGCTGCTGGAACCCGTATCCCTTCGGGGTGTCGATCTCGTCGAGCCGCTCCTGCATGTCGAGCATGGCGTAGACCGGGCTTTCGATCGCCCCCGCCACGTCGCCCATCACGTAGACCACGCGCTTCTGGTTTTTTCGGTCGATGTGCTTGTCGCGCACCGACTCCTCGACGGTCGCGAGGTCCGCGACCGGCACGCCCCCTCCGCCCTGCGACTGCACGCGCAGGTTCTTGAGGTCGGCGAGGCCCGAGCGGTCGGCCTGCCCCAGTCGCAGGTTTACCCCCACCGGCTGCCGCTCTTCCGGCAGGCGCAGGCGGGTCACGTCCCGCCCGCCGAGGGCCATGCGCATCGTTTTGGTGATGCGGGCGGGGGGCACGCCGGCGCGCATCGCCTTCTCCTTGTTGATGTCGAACGTGTACTTCGTCTGGTCGGCCTCCACGCGCCAGTCGACGTCCACCACGCCCTCGGTCTCCTCAAAGACCTGCTTGACCTGCCGGGCCACGTCGCGCTGCTGCCCGCGGTTCGGGCCGTAGATTTCGGCGACGAGCGTGGCCCGCACCGGGGGCCCGGGCGGCACCTCCGCCACCTTCACGCTGGCCCCGTACTTGTCGCCGATCGTCCGGAGGGGGCCGCGCATCCGTTTGGCAATGGCGTGGCTCTGATCCTCGCGGTGGTGCTCGGCGCGCAGGTTCACCTGAATGTCTCCCTGGTGCGGGGCGCGCCGCAGGTCGTAGTGGCGCACGAGGCCGTTCAGGTTCACCGGCGCGGCGTCCCCGGCGTAGGTCTGCACGTCGGTCACCACCGACTGATCGGCCAGGTAGGCCGACATCTCCCGGAGCACGGCGTCGGTACGCTCCAGGGGGGTGCCCTCCGGCATGTCCACCACAACCTGGAACTCGTCCTTGTCGTCGTAGGGGAGCATCTTGACGGTCACGACCCGGAAGTAGAACAGGGACACGGACCCGAGCAGCAAGACGAGCGTCCCGCCGATAAAGGCCCAGCGCTTCCACGGGCTGTTCAGCAGCGGCTCGATGGTGGCGGCGTAGACCCGGTAGATGAAGGTCTCCTCCAGGTCGTAGTCCGACTCACCCTCCTCCGCCCCGTCGGCGTCGCTGCCCCCGCCGATGAGGCGGTAGGCCAGGTACGGCGTGATGACGAGCGCCACGATCAAAGAGAACGTCATCGCCATCGACGCGCCGATGGGCATCGGGCTCATGTACGGGCCCATGAGGCCCGAGACGAAGGCCATCGGCAGCACCGCCGCGATGACGGTGAGCGTGGCGAGAATCGTGGGGTTGCCCACCTCGTTGATCGCCGCGATGGCCGCCTGGAACTTCGGCAGCCGCTTCATCTGGAAGTGGCGCTCCATGTTCTCGGCCACGATGATCGAGTCGTCGACCACGATCCCCGTCACGAAGATGAGCGCGAAGAGGGTGATCCGGTTCAGCGTGTAGCCGAAGAAGTAGTAGACGAAGAGCGTGAGCGCAAAGCTGATGGGCACCGAGAGGAAGACCACCAGCCCGCCGCGCCAGCCCATCGCCAGGGACACGATGACGGTGACGGCCCCGATGGCCACCAGCAGGTGCAGCAGCAGCTCCGTCACCTTGTCCGAGGCGCTCTTCCCGTAGTTGCGGGCAGTGGTCACGGTGACCTCGTTCGGGACGAGGGTCTCATCCAGGGCCTCGACCTTCTCGAGCGCCCGCTCGGCGATCGTCATGGCGTCCTGCCCGCTGCGCTTGGCCAGAGCAATGGTCACGGCCGGCTGCAGGCCGGCGGCCCGCCCGGCGGTGGAGTCGGCGCCGGGCGCCGCGCCGGGGTGGCCCGCCCCGTAGCCGAACGCGACGTACTTCTCCGGCTCGCCCGGCCCGTCGGCCACCTCGGCCACCTGCTTCAGGTAAATGGGACTCCCCTCATGGACGCCCACGACCAGGTTCCGGATCTGGTCGGCCGACGTCAGGAAGCTGCCGGTCTCGACCTGATAGGAGGTGTCGTCGCGCTGAAAGGTGCCGGCGTTCGTCTGTGTATTCGAGGCCTGGAGCTGGCGCGCAATGGCGGGCGGATCGAGGTCGTAGGCCGCCAGCCGATTCGGGTCCAGCCGCACTCGAACCGTGCGGGGCCGCCCCCCGTGGACGGACACGTCGGCCACGCCCTCGATTTGCTTCAGGTCCATCGCCATCTCGTCCCCAATCCGGCGCAGCTGATAGTCGTTGTAGTTGGGATCGTCGCTGTGGAGCGTCAGCGCCAGGACCGGTACGTCGTTGACCGCCCGCGTCTTGATGAGCGGCATGCTCGCCTCCGGGGGCATCTCGTCCATGTGCTTCAGCATCTCCTCGTAGAGCTTCACCATGCTCTCCTCGGGCGAGGCGCCCACGAGGTAACGGGCCGAGACCAGAACCCGGCCGGGCATGGAGGTTGAGTAGACGTACTCGACGCCTTCGATATTGGAGATGAGTCGCTCGAGCGGCTCGGCAATGCGGCGCTCGGCCTCCTGGGGCGTGGCTCCCGGGTACCGGACGGCAATGTCCGCCATGGGGACCTCGATCTGGGGGTCCTCCTCCTTCGGGGTCAGCCACGCACTGTAGAGGCCGATCCCCAGGAAGGCGGCCATCAGCAGCGGGGTGAGCTTGCTGTTGATGAAGCCGCGGGCGATGGTTCCAGCGATTCCGGACATGTCAGTAGTGAATTTCGAGTGGCGAGTGGAGGACAACGGTCGGTCGGGCCGGGGCTCAGGACTCGGGGCGAACCGGCTGGCCGTCGAGGAGGCGCTGCGCGCCGTTGGTCACGTAGGTCTCTCCCTCGGTGAGTCCGGAGAGGATTTCGACGCGGTCGCCGTAGTGTTTGCCGGTGCGCACCCAGCGCAGGAGCACGTCGCCGTTCTTGACGGTGTAGAGGCCCATGAGCTGGCCCTGCTCGACGATAGCGGACTCCGGCACGGTGAGCGCCGTGGTCTCGTCCGTGGGCAGCAGCACCTGGGCGTACATGCCCGACTTGAGCGCCGGGTCGTCGGCCCGGCCGAGGCGCACCTGCACGGAGAACTGTCGGCTGGCGTAGTTGCCGGCGGGGTTCACCTGCGTCACGACGCCGGTCCGCCGCTCGTCCCCGGCCGCGCCCACCTCGACGGTCACCGAGTCCCCGACCGCGAACCGGTTGATGTCGGCGCCGGGGACCTGCACCACGGCCTTCATCTCGTCAACCGTCTCCACGACCACGAGCGGCCGGCCCGGGGCCGCGAGGGCGCCCTCCTCGCTCTGCTTCTCCACCACGTAGCCGTCGATGGGCGCGGTGAGGGTCGCGTAGGTCAGCGTGTCCTCAATCTCGTCGATCTGCCCCTCGAGCGCCTCCACCCGGGCCTGTGCACGCTCGTAGGCCGTCCTGGCGTCGTCGAACTCCTTCTCGGTGGCACTCTCCTGCTCGTAGAGAGCCTTGATGCGCTCGAAGTTCGTCTCGGCGTTGTCGAGCGCCGCCTTCGCCTCCTGGAGCCGGGCCTGCACCTGGCGCTTCTGGGCCTGCACGCTCTGGCTGCGCACCCGCACCAGCACGTCGCCCGCCGCGACGCGGTCGCCCTCCTCCACGTCGAGCTGGGTCACCGTGCCCATCATCTTCGTGGAGAGCGGGACCCGCCGCGCCCCCCGAATGGTGCCGCTGTAGCGCGACTGTTCGGTCACGGCGGTGGCCTCGACGGTAGCGGTCTCTACCGACACAGGCGCCTGATCGGCGGAAGAGGCTGACTCGTCCGACCCGCCGCACCCCGGGAGCAAAAACAGCGGCAGAAGGACTGCCCAGAAGACGGTCGAAAGGAGATTCGTTCGGGACTGCATGGCGGAAGGGAGTGACGTGTGTGAGTGAGTGCACGATCGGCGGAGGACGCCCGCCGCGGGGACGCTATTCCGGATTTTCCTCCGAGCGTTGAGCGAGAGACCGCTCCGTCAGCAGCTCCAGCCGGTAGACGGCCAGGTTGTGGTCGTACAGCGCCTGGAGGCGGGCGAGGCGCCGCTCCGCGAGCGTCGCCTCTGCCTGGAGCAGGTCGGTGGTGCGGGCCATCCCCTCCGCGAAGCGGTCCGACCGGATCCGGAGGCTCTCCTCGGCCTGCTCGACGGCCCGGCGGGCCTGCTCGATGCGCTGGCGGGCCGCCGCCAGGTCGCGCCGCGCCGCCGTAATCTCGACCTCGTTCCGCAGGGCCTGCTCCTGCAGGGCCACCTGGGCCCGCTGAAGAGTGGCCTCCGCCTCCTGGGCCGCGCCGACTTGCTGGAAGCCCTCGAAGAGGCTCCACGTCAGCGACACCCCGACCGTCCAACTCTGGCCGCGCGTCCCCAGGGGGGTGTCGTCGTACCATCCGGCCGTGCCCTGGGCGTTGAGGGTGGGCACAAACGCGAGCCAGCGGGACCGCACGGTCTCGCGGGCCGCATCGACCCGGTATCGGAGGGCCTGCATGTCGGAGCGGCGCTGGTTCACGGCGCGCACCGACAGGTCCCCGAGGCGTGCCGTCTCGCGGGCCAGGGTGTCGGTCGGCCGCACGCGGACCGACTCGTCGACGCCGAGCAAGAGGCGGAGCTGATCGCCCGCGTTCTCGCGGGCCGCTACGGCCTCGGTCCGCCGGCTCTCCAGCTCCGAGACGCGCACCTCGGCGGCCAGCCGATCCGCCCTGTTGATAAGGCCCTGTTCGAAGAGATCGCGGGCCTGCTCCCGGTTGGAGCGGGCCGCGCTCAGGGCCGAGTCGATCACTCCGACGCGGCGCTCGGCCAGCAGCAGGCCGTAGTAGCCCTTCTTGACGCGAAAGGAGACGACGGCCCGCGTGCGCTCCCCCTTCTCCGTCGCGGCCCGCGCGGCACTGGACGCCGCCCGTCGCTCGTAGATGCCGTCGAGGTTCAGGATAGGCTGGCGCACCTCAATCTGGGAGGCGAAGTGGTCGACCCGGTCCGGCTCGTTGAGCGCGTCCACGGCGAAGTCCTGCTGCGTAAAGCGCTCCTGCTTCAACGTGAGGCCGAAGGCGTTGACCGGGTCGGTGGTCGCCGTCCCTCGCTCCCGGGCGGTCACCTGTGGCAAAAAGACGCCCAGCGACTGCCGTCGGCGCGCCTCGGCGGCCTCGCGCTGCGTGGCGGCGCGGCGGACGGGAAAGCTCTCGGTCCGGGCCCGCTCGAGGGCGTCCTCGAGGGAGAGCGACAGGACGTCGGTCGTACCGGGGCCCTCACTCTGCGCGTGTGCCGGAAGGGTCGCCCCGACCAGGCCGAGCAGAAGCAGGCCCATGACGACGTCCAGCCGAAAGCGACCGGCCACCCTCCGTCCTCCATTCTGTGCAAAAACGTACATGATCACAGTCTTGTCTCGGGAAAATTCGGGACTCGCTCGGGTCGGCCGGCCTAACGGCCGCGGAGGGCCGTCAGGGCCGCCGCCCGCAGCGTCTCCTTCCAGGACCCGACCGCCCCTCCATCCGGTGCGAGCGGTCGTCGCACCGCCCGTCGCAGGGCCGCCCGGGCGATCGTCCGCTCGACCAGGTGGGGCACCAGATCCTTGCATCGCTCCAGCGTGCAGGGACGGGGGCCGTCGGGCCCCTCCCCGTCGTCGGCAAGCCGCCGCTCGAAAAAGTGGCGGAGGACGCGCAGGGAGGCATCATCGTCGGGGTCGGATCGGGGCATGGCAGTGTCGGTACGGGGTGCGTGACGGGACATCGGGGCGTGGAGACGACCGGGTGGGACCTAATTACGGCTCCCCCCGTCCACCAGGCGCAGGGCCGCGTCGACCGTCCGGTCGATGGCCGCCTGCT
>JAZKTD010000139.1:0-9244 GCA_036625705.1 Salinivenus sp. | reverse complement strand
ACCGCAAGGAGCGGCTGGATGCCCGGCTGCAGGACGCGATCGAACAGTTTCGGGCCTTCGAGCAGACGGCCACGGCCACCCGATGACCGCTCCGGACGTCGGGCCGGTCGCGCCGGCGACCGCGGGCGTGGCGGGAACCGTCCCGGCTCCGTCGCCCCCGGTAGGGATACGCGTGAATCTCGCACACAACCAACATCGGTCCTCATGACTCGACGATTCGCCTGGTGTCGATCGACCCTCTCCGGGCTCGCGGCGGTTGTACTTCTGGCGGTCGGGGCGGCCGGGTGCGGCGGCGACCAGGGGGGAATGCCGCTTCGCCTGTCGGGGCCCTCGACCGCGGAGGAGGGGGACACGGTCTGGGTCGACGTAGCGGTCGCTGAGGGCATGCCTCGGGACGTCTCCGACGTGCAGTTCCAGCTCCACTACACGACCGCCCACCTCAAAGGACTGCGGTACGAGCTGGGCGAGGGCGTTCAGCGGACGGGGGCCAACGCGCAGCACTACCCCAGCAAGGCGTCGTTCGACTTCGGAGTGTCGCCCACGGATTCCGACGACGCCCCCGGCGAGCGTTCTCTCCTCCGCGTGCAGTTCCGGGTGAAGGAGACGGCCCCCCGAGGCGTCCCGTCCCACCTCCGCCTCGCCGACCTCGAGCTGCTCCGGGAGGACGGAAGCATGCGCCGCCTCACCACGGGCGACTCGCTGCGAATGGCCATTCGGTCGGCCGGCGAGCAGCGGGAGGACGAGGCGGTCCTCGCCGTCGGGGACCAGTATACGATCAAGGACACCATCACCGTCGGGGAGGTCGTGGCCCCCGACTCGGCCCGGATCCTCGTCCGCGGCACGACGCCGGAGGAGACCGAGACGGTCGTCGCCCAGCGGGACGTACCCCCGGGCCGCCACCAAAACCTGCGAATCGGGATCGATCCCGCCTTCAACCTGGCCGAGAGGAAGTTCGCATTCCTGGAGGCCGGCCTCTATCGGGGATCCTCCAACGAGGCGAACGCCTCGTCTCGGCGATTTCAGAACAACGGCACGCCGGTGCAGGCGACGTTCACGGCACACTACCGGACCTCGACCCCCGAGTCGAAAATCATCGTTCGGAATAAGCCCCTGTCCAATCACACCCTGGTCGTGGACTCGGTGATCGCGACCGAGCCGGCCGATCTCGTGATCCACCGCAACCGGCACGGCGGCCCGCTCATTCCGGGCATCATCGGCAAGGCGCGGGTCGGGACGGGGATCAACGAGAACGTGGAGATCAAAATTCACCAGGACGAGACGGTCGTCTGCGGGGAGACGCTCTGGCCGATGCTCCACGTCCGGAGCGAATCCTCAGAGCAGCCCTACGAGATCGACTACCCGATCATCACCGAGCCCGTCATCGTCGAGTGTGGGTAGTCCGCTCGGCCTCTCCGCCCCCGAGTGATCTCTTTCCCTCGTTCACCACGAGCCCCGTCGCCGATGCCGGACGCCCTCCGATCCGCTCTCGTCGCCCTTCTCCTCCTCGGTCTCCTCACGGGCTGCGCCTCGGATCCGGACGCCGGGACGCCCTACACCCCGGGCGCCGCCTGGGAGACGGTCGACAACGTGGAGGCCGAGGGATGGTCGCCGGAGGGACTGCGGGCGGCCCGCGCGCATTCGGACTCGATCGGGTCGGCCGCCGTGATGATCGTCCACGAGGGTCGGATCGTCGACGAGTGGGGAGAGACACAGCGAAAGTTCAAGTGCCACTCGATCCGGAAGAGCTTCCTGAGCGCCCTGTACGGCGTCGCCGTGCAGCGGGGGACCGTCGACCCGTCGGCCACGGTGGGCGACCTCGGCATCGACGACCGAAACCCGCTGACGGAGCAGGAGAAGACGGCCACGGTGCGCATGCTCCTGAAGGCGCGGTCGGGGATCTACCACGACGCCCTCTACGAGACGCCGGCCATGGAGGCGGCCCGCCCGGAGCGCGGCAGCCACGCCCCCGGGACGCACTGGTACTACAACAACTGGGACTTCAACGCCCTCGGGACCATCTACGAGCAGGAGACCGGCACCGAGATCCACGAGGCCTTCGCGGACCGCATCGCCGAGCCCATCGGCATGCAGTCGTACGAGGCCTCGGATGGATCGTACGTCGAGGGGGAGGACTCCGTGCATCCGGCATACCCCTTCCAGATGACGGCGCGCGACATGGCCCGCTTCGGGCTGCTGTACCTGCGCGGCGGCGCCTGGAACGGCACACAGGTCGTTCCGGAGTTCTGGGTCAAGGAAAGCACCGTGTCCTACTCCGACGCCGGCGAGGACGGCGGCTACGGGTACCTGTGGTGGGTGTCCGTCGACGGGCAACACTTCGAGGGCGTCGACGGCGTGCCCCACGGCACCTACACGGCCCGCGGCGCCGGCGGCCACACGATCCTCATCGTGCCGGACCTCGACCTGGTGCTCGTGCACCGGACCAACACCTTCGAGGACCGGGACATTCCGTACCGGCAGGTCGGCACGCTTCTCCTGAAGGTGCTCGACGCGAAGGCCCGCTGGCCAAGCACCCCGAACTTCTGACCTCCCTCAGCGACGGCTCTCCCTTCCGCTCCCCACTCAGATCATGCGCGTCACAGACCCGTCTCTTCCCGTCTGTTCCCTCCACGCCCCCCCGCTCGTCGGAGGCTGCGTGCTTCTTCTGGTCGCCCTGATAGGGTGCGCCGCCCCGGACGACGGGGCAGCGGACACGCAGCGCGTGGCGGTCGCCCAGTTTTCCCACGAGACGTGCACGTTCTGCCCGGGCGGCGACGCGACCATTGAGGACTGGACCCGCGAGCGGGAACCGTTCACCGGCGAGGAGCTGCTCGAGGAGGGCGACTCCTACGTGCAGGGCTTCGTCGACGAGGCGGAGAGCCTCGGCGACCTGGAGCCGGTGGGCCTGACCTCGCCGGACGACGTGTACGGCGGCTCCTCCCGCAGCTGGAATACGGAGAAGGCCTTCGACCACTTCGTAGGCCGCATGCTGGAGGACCTCCGCGAGCAGATGCCGGTCGACGGGGTCTACCTATCGCTCCACGGCGCGATGGCGGTCCGCAACGTGCCGCGGCCCGAGGCGGAGATCGCGCGGCGCTTCCGGGAGGTCGTGGGGCCGGACGTGCCGATCGTCGCGACCTTCGACCTGCACGGCAACGAGGACGGCCGGTTTCTGGAGTGGGCCGACGGGGCGTTCGTCACGAAGCGCTACCCCCACTACGACACCTACCACCAGGGCGAGCGGGCCGCCCGCTACCTGCGGGCCACCATGCGGGGCGACTACGAGCCGGCCACCGCCACCCGGAAGCCGCCCATCGTCACGGCGACCGTGCTGCAGTGGACCGGCCAGTCGCCGGTCATGGACATCATGGAGCGGGCGCGGCGCTGGGAGGCCCGCGAGGAGGGCGCCTACGTAAACGTCTTCTACGGCTTTCCGTGGTCGGACGTCCCGGACGTGGGCACCACCGTCCACGTCATGACCGACGACGACCCCGCCCTCGCCGACAGCATCGCCGACGACATGGCCGACTACATCTGGCGGGTGCGCAGCGACTTTGCCCGCGGGGAGTACCCCGAGCCGGACGCGGCGGTCGAGCAGGCCCAGTCGGCCATCCGGGCCGGCGAGACGCCGGTGGTACTGGCCGACTACTGGGACCGCCCCGGCGACGCCACCTGGACGCTCCGCGAGCTGAAGGAGCAGGGCGTCGGCGGCGTCCTCTACACGGCCCTCACCGCCGAGCCGACGCTCGACCGCATCTGGGAGGAGGACCTGCAGCCGGGCGACTCCTTCTCGGGGACGGTGGGCGGCTACACGGGCGAGCAGGCCGGCGAGCCCGTACCAATCGACGGCACGCTCGTCTGGCGGGGCTCCCAGTGGGGCTACGACCGCGTGGCCGCCATCGACTACGGGGACGGCAGTACGATCATCCTGGTCCCCGCCTACCACCAGACCATCACGCCCGAGGAGAACCGATTCGGGCCCATCGAGCCGGACGACTACCAGGTCTTTGTGTCCAAGACGCGCGTGCACTTCCGCCGCGGGTTCGACGAGACCGGCTACGCCCCCACAAACATCATCGTCGACGCCCCCGGAGACTGGTTCGGCACCACCCGGCTCGATGCGCTGGACTACGAGAACGCCCCCATCGACCGGCTCTACCCCTTCGGCGCCCCCGGCGACTGGCGCGGGCGGGCCCTCAACCCGGGCGTCTCCGCCCCGACCTCCTCCGGCGACTGACGCCCGTCGGAACGTCTGAATAGCCGCCCCTCCTGCCTCTTCTCCTCGATTGTGCCCGGCCCCATGCCCCTCCGGCGCTTCGGTTTTGCCGTTGCCCTCCTCACCACCCTCACGGAACGGGAGCGCAGTTCCTCCTTCCTTATCGAGGCGAAGCCGTAGCATCCCTCCCGCCCGCTCCCCCAGCGCGTCCATGATGGCCCCCGACTCCATGCTTTGTCTCGTTCCGAATGGGCAGCTGTGGGGCCTGCTGCTGGTCCTGGTCGTCGGAACGGCGGCCTGCGACGGCGGCGAGCCCGACGGGGCGTCCTCGTCTCTCGAGACCGTGCGCGGGGACCTCGTGCAGCGGGTGGAAACGCTCCGCGAGGCCATGCCGCGCCGGGACGCCGACGGCTTTCGGGCGCCCACCGCGGCGGCGCTCGATCGGTGGCGGGCCCTGACGGCTCATCTGCTCGACGGCGAGACCACGGCGGCCCGGTCGCTCGTGGCGGACGCGTTTCCCTCCTACGCGCTCGTCCGCTTCCGGGACACGACCGTGGGCCGGACGTACCTCTTCCTCCGCGAGGCCCCCGTCGTCGAGCGCGGCTGGGGCAGCGTCGTCGTCAACCCGTCGCCCAACCGTGCCCTCGCGGTCGAGGTGCCGCACCCCGTCTTCGACCTGGACACCCACCGGCAGGGCGCGGCCCTGTTTCGCGAAAGCGGGGCGCGGATGCTGCTCCTGGCCGGCACGCACCGCTGCTCGAACCGGGCGGCGTCCCCCTGCGACGGACAAACCGGGGTCTGCCACGACGGAACGGGCCCCTACCTCGTCTCCGACATGGCACACGTGGCGACGGCGCCCTTCCAGGCGACCCATGAGGAAGCGATGGACCGCCGTCCCGCCCTGACGACCCTGAGCCTCCACGGCAACGGCAACGCATCCTGCGAGACTGTTTTTCTGAGCGCCGGGGTCCCGGACACCTCGACGGCCCGCCTCGACGCCCTCGCCCAGGCCCTCGACGAGCGGGGCGTCGACGTGGGCGTGCCCGGCGCCTCGTCGTGCCCCCTCGTGGGCAGCACCAACGTGCAGGGACGCTACGCGAACGGAGCGTCGTCCCCCTGCACGAACGCGGCCGACACGGCGACGGGACGGTTCGTGCACGTTGAGCAGCGGCGCCCCTTCCGGGCCTCGGCCGCGGAATACGGCGCCCTGATCGAGGCCGTCAACACCGTCTTCGACGACTCCCCGTAACCCTGTCTCCCCTCTCCTCTCCGCCATGACACGTTTTCCCCGCCGTGCCGCTCTCGCGCTCCTCGGGACGGCCCTTCTCGTCCTCGGGGCCTGCACCTCGACGGCCCCACCCGACCGACCGAGGCCCGCCGAGCAGCGGCGGCCCGACCCGTCGGTCGAACGGGCGGTGTCGAGCGACGGGATGGTGGCCGCCGCCCATCCGCGCGCCGTGGACGCCGGGGTCGCGGCCCTGGAGGACGGGGGCACGGCCGTCGACGCTGCCGTCGCGACCGCGTTTGCCCTGGGCGTCGTCGAGCCCATGATGGGCGGGATCGGTGGGGGCGGGTCCATGACCCTGTGGGACCCGGACGGCGAGCAGGCCCGCTTCATCGACTTCTACGCGAGTGCGGGGGCGGACCCGGACTCCGGGCTCGGGGCGGTGCCCGACTCCCTCCGGAGCCGGGAGCGGATGGTGGCCGTGCCGGGCACGGTGGACGGGCTGCTCGAGGCCCACGCCGAGCACGGCGCGCTCTCTCGCCGGCGGGTCCTCGCCCCCGCCATCCGGCTGGCCCGGGACGGCTTCCCCGTGCACCCGCTGCTGGCCCGCATCATCGCCGACTACGAGGAGCGCCTCACGTACGACGAGGAGGCCGCCGCCCTCTTCTACCCGGACGGCGAGCCGCTCCAGGCGGGCGACCGGCTCGTCCAGCCGGCCCTCGCGAACACCCTCGAGCGCATCGCCGCCGAGGGACGGTCGGGCTTCTACGCCGGTCCCACGGCGGCGGCCATCATCGACCGACTCGACGAGGGAGGCAACCCGCTCACGACCGACGACCTCGCCGCGTACGAGTCACGGACGCGGTCGCCCCTCTGCGGGACGTACGGGCCGTATACGGTGCTGTCGGCGACGCCGTCCCTCAACGGCGCGGAGGTGATCGAGACCCTCAATCTGCTCGAGCCCTACGACCTGCCGGCCCGCGGGCTGCCCACGCGGAGCGCGGAGGCCCTCACGCCCCTGGTCGACGCCATTCGCATCGCCCGGACCGATCGGCGGCGGTGGATCGGGGACCCGGACGAGACCGGCGTGCCGGCCGTCGGGCTGGCGAGCGAGGCCTTTGCCGACCAGCGGCGGTCCCTGATGGGCACCGCTCCGGTCCCCGACTCGATGGCGGCCGGAAATCCCTGGCCCATGGACGCCGACGGCCGTCGGCCCGCCGCCTGCGCCGCCCTCGGGTCGTACCCGCCGACCTCGCTGCCGCGGCCCGAGCCGGGCGCGACAGGGGAAACGACGGAGGACCCGAACCGGCACACGAGTCACATCTCGATCGTCGACGCGGAGGGACGAGCCGTCTCCCTCACCTTCACCATGGGCCTGTACTTCGGGTCGGCGGTGTTCGTGGACGGCTTTTTCCTGAACAGCGCCGCCCTCAATTTTGAGGAGCCCGGGGAGCGCCCCGTCGCGAACCGCCGCGCGCCCCGGCGAACGCCCCGCTCCTCGACGGCCCCCACCCTTCTGCTCGAGGACGGGGCCGTCCGGCTCGTGGTGGGATCCCCGGGATCGGGGCGCATTCCGCCGGCCATCGTCCACATGGTCATGTACACGCTCGACTACGGGCTCGACCCGGCCGCGGCCGTGCGGATGCCCCGCGTCTATCCGTTCGTCACCGAGCCCCACGTGCGCGTCGAGGACGGCATCTGGGCCCCGCCCCTGTCGGTGCTTCGCGACCGGGGGTACACCCTGGAAGCATATCCGCCGCAGAGCCTGTACTTTGGCGGGGTGCACATGGTCTACGTCGACGACGCCGGACGCCGAATTGGCGTGGCCGACCCGCGCCGGAATGGAACGGCCCGCGGCCAGTAATCACGATTTGACACACCCGTCCCCTTCATCTGTATGCGAACGCTTCTCTTCCTGATTGGACTGAGCCTCGTATTGGGACTCGTCCCGTCGAGGCCGGCCGGGGCCCAGCCCGCCTACGACCTCCTCATCGAAAACGGCCGCGTGCTCGACGGCTCGGGCAATCCGTGGATCCGGGCGGACGTCGCCGTGGACGACGGGGACATTGCGGCGGTCGGTGATCTCGAGGCGACCGGCGCGGACACCGTGATCGACGCGTCCGGGCACTACGTGGCGCCGGGCTTCATCGACGCCCACTCGCACGCCGGGTCCGGCCTCGCCGACTCGACCCTGAGCGCCGCCCGGCCCCTGCTGGCCCAGGGCATTACGACCGTCGTCATCAACCCCGACGGCGGCGGGGCCGTGGACCTCGAGGCCCAGCGCGACTCCCTGCCGGCGCACGGGCTGGGCGTCAACGCCGCCCCGCTCGTCCCGCACGGCGCCATCCGCGACTCCGTGATGGGGATGGCCGACCGTGCCCCGACCGACGCCGAGATGCAGGCCATGAAGCGGCTCGTTCGGGAGGGCATGGAGGCCGGCGGGTTCGGGCTCTCGAGCGGGCCCTTCTACGCCCCCGGCAGCTACGCCGAGACGGAGGAGTTCATCGCGACGGCGGGCGTAGCGGCGGCCCACGGCGGGGTCTACCAGAGCCACATCCGCGACGAGTCGAACTACAGCGTGGGCCTCATCGCGGCCGTCGACGAGGTGATCCGGATTGCCCGGGAGGCCGACCTGCCGGGCATCGTCACGCACATCAAGGCCCTCGGGCCGCCCGTGTGGGGGTTCTCCGCGGCGGTGGAGCGGCGCGTGGAGCGCGCCCGGGCCGAGGGGGTCGAGGTCTTCGCCGACCAGTACCCGTACATGGCCTCGGCCACGAGCCTCACGGCGGCGCTCGTGCCGCGATGGGCGCAGGCCGGGGGGCGGGACTCGCTGGTCCAGCGGATCCGGACTCCCGACACGCGGACCCGCCTCGAACGGGAGATGGTGTCCAACCTGGAACGACGAGGCGGGGCCGATCGCCTTCAGTTTCGGAGCTTCGAGCCGGACTCGTCCATCGAGGGCCAAACCCTCGCGGAGGTTGCCGAGAGGCGGAACGCGGAGCCCCTCCCCACCGCCCTCGACCTCATCGAGCAGGACACCCCCGGCATCGTGTCCTTCAACATGCTGGCCTCAGATGTCGAGCGCTTCATGCGGCAGCCCTGGACGATGACGTCGTCGGACGGGGGCCTCGGGCCTATGGGCGAGGGCGTCCCGCACCCCCGCAACTACGGCGCGTTTCCGCGAAAGCTGAGCACGTACGTGCAGGAGCAGGCGGTCGTCGACCTCGGGTTTGCCATTCGTAGCATGACGCACCTCCCCGCGTCCGTGCTCGACCTGACGGAGCGGGGCCGCCTGGAGCCGGGCGCGCGGGCCGACGTCGTCGTCTTCGACCCCGACCGGATCGACGACCCGGCCACCTTCCAGGCCCCTCATCAATTGGCGGAGGGGGTCGAGCACGTAGTGGTGAACGGGGTGCTGGTGCGACGGAACGGGGCGTTCACCGGGGCCCGCCCCGGGCGCGTCCTCTCTCATTCGGACGAATGATATCGAATCCTGTAGCAGGATTTACTGCGTCGGTCGGCCTTCGGCCTCTGGTGGGTTTGGATGTGAGGACGTGTGGAAGTATGGAGGCGAAATACGTCCACACGTCCACCCCGACAGTGGTCGGGACATGCACTTCCAGACCTCCACACCCGAACGGAGCGTGCACTCGAGGAGACCGAGTGCAAGCGAGTTCGTATAGGTCGGTCCACGTTCACGACCGGAGGATACCGGCCGGTGCGGGTGGGGCCTCGGCCCTACGGCGCGCGAACCTCGAAGGCGCCGTCGTGGGCCGTGAGGGAGAGGCGCGGCCCGCCGCCGTTCA
>JAZKTD010000138.1:0-9310 GCA_036625705.1 Salinivenus sp. | reverse complement strand
CTTTTGTAATTTCCCTGTTATTCGAAGCCGGCCGTGGGGCCCCGTCCTCTCTATCGGGGGCTTGACTTCTTCGAACCTTTGGATTTTACACCCACACCCCTTAGCGTTTGGAACGTCTGAACGCGCCGTCGGGCCCTCCCGCCCCACCTCGCCGTTGTGCGGAAAGGCTACGGTGCCCACTCATCCGCTGCTTTCTGTGACGACCGATACCGTCTCTAATGCAATCTCTACGCTTTCTATTCGCAGGGGCCTTGCTCGCTTTCCTCCTTCCGATGTCGGCCCTGGGTCAGGGCACGATTGAAGGCACCGTGATCGACGCGCAGTCCGACGAACCGGTTCCGGGGACTCAGGTGGTGGTCGTCGGGGAGAACATGGGGGCGGCCACGGCCGCTGACGGCACCTACGAGGTGACCGGCGTCCCGGTGGGGGAGCAGACGATCCGGGCCCAGTTTGTTGGGTATGGCACTCGGACCCGCACGGTCACGGTCGAGGACGGCGAAACGCTGACCGTCAACTTCACGCTCCGCGAGAGCGCCGTCGACCTGAACGAGGTCGTCGTGACGGGCGCCGGGGGGCGCTCCCAGAAGCGCCAGCTCGGAAATTCGATCGCGTCGATTAGTGCCGCCGGCCTCAACCTGAAACCGATCCAGAGCCTTTCAGATCTGATCCAGGGCCGGAAGCCGGGGGTCGTGGGCCTTCCCTCCGGGGGCCTTGCGGGCGAAGGCACCCGCATTCGGATCCGCGGCTCCGCGAGTCTCTCGCAGAGCAACGAGCCGATCGTCTACATCGACGGCATTCGCATCAACAACGGCGGCGGATTCAGTGGATTCGTGGACACGGGAGGCGGGGGTGTCCCTTCGCGGCTCGACGACCTGAACCCGCAGACCATCCAGAACGTCGAGATTCTGAAGGGGGCCGCCGCGGCCACTCTTTACGGCACCGAGGCCTCCAACGGCGTCATTCAGGTCTTTACCAAACGGGGACAAGAAGGCGACCTTCGGGTCAACTTCACCAGCGAAACGAGCGCCTCTCAGTACCCGGACACTTACCCGGATCAGGTCGGGTTTGCCCGCACCCAGGATCAGGCAAGCCGGATGCAGGACGTGTTGGGGGGAGACATTCAGCCCTATGAACTCGTTAGTCAGAACGTTGCCCGGGACCTCACGAACGCGACCGGGACGGGGCAGACCTACACGGGCTCCATCAGTGGCGGCTCGGAGGGCATTCAGTTCTACGTCAGCGGCCGCTTTCAGACGGAGGAGAGTCCCTTCGACCCCCAGTTCATTCGCAACCCGGACTATCCGTCGGGCATCAGTCCCCTGTCGACCAACGACGTCACTCGAGTGCAGGGGAGCGCTAACCTGACGATCACCCCCAGCGAGGACTTCCAGATGTTGGTCTCGACCGGATACACGGACACGGACCAGGCGTCCATCCAGACGAACAACAACATTTACGGGACCATCTCGCTCGCCCAGTTCAGCAAGCCCGAGCAGGTCGTTCCGGGGCTCAACCGATCCGGAACGATTGCCTTCGCGACCGTGAACGAGTCGCTCATGCAGACCGTGAGCCAGGACGTGCAGCGCTTCTACGGGAGCACCGATCTGACGTACGGGATGACTGAGAACCTCGATCTCAACGCAAATTTCGGGATCGACTACACCTCGTCGTTGAGCACAGAGCGTCGGCCCTTCGGCTGGAACATCGACGGCTTCTCGTCCTCGACTCCGGACGGATCTAAGGACGTCAGCACCCAGCAGAATCTGTTCGTTACCGCGGACCTTCGGGCTCAGCACAACGTGGAGCTCGGCGACGACTTCACCTCCGACCTCAGCGTGGGGGGGCAGGGCTTTTTCGAGTACAATACGGTCGAATCCAGCTCCGGAACGAGCTTTCCCGGCCCCGGCTTCCAGGTCGTCGACGCCGCCTCTGAAGTATCGGTCTTCGAGTCCATCGCCGAAATCGTAAACGCCGGCGTCTTCGCCCAGGAGCAGGTCGGCTTTCGGGACTACCTCTTCGTGACGGTGGGGGCCCGCTACGACGCCAACAGTGCCTTCGGCTCCGACTTCAGCGGAGTGCTCTACCCGAAGGCCCAGCTCTCCTTCGTCCCGACCGACTCCCCCCTTCTCGGAGAGAGCAGCCTGCTTTCATCCCTTCGCCTGCGGACCGCGCTCGGGAAGTCGGGGCTCCAGCCCGGCGCCTTCGACGCGCAGACCACCTTCACGTCCATCAACTCCGGCACGGGCGCCGGCGTCGTGCCGGACAACCTCGGGAACCCGGATCTTGAGCCGGAAGTGGCGACCGAATGGGAGGCGGGCTTCGATGCCGGCTTCTTCGACGACCGTCTCAGCCTGCAGTTTACCTACTGGAACCGGACGGTCAACGACGCCCTCGTGAGTCGCCAGTTCCCCCCTGCGGGCGGGTTCCGCAACACCCAACTCGTGAACATCGGGACGCTTGACGGCCAGGGCGTGGAGGCCTCCCTGGAGGGCACGGTGGTCGACACCGAGAGCTTCTCCGTCGACGCCTTCGCCAACACGGCGTACCTCCACGAACAGGTGCAGAGCCTCGGCGGGGCCCCCCCGATCAAGGTCGGCGGAAGCTATCCCCGCTACCGCAACTACATCGTTGAGGGCTTTGCCCCCGGCTCCCACTTCGGCGTCCAGCTTCGGGACACGCCGGAGGGCACGCTTCCCGTCGACCTGAACGGAGATGGAAATCCCGACTCCCGGGACCAGCTTCGCCAGCTGCTCGGGAGCCTGACCACGGCCGACATCGGCGGGTTCTTCGGCGCTGCGCTTCCGCAGAGCACCTCGAGCGTCCTGATTGCCCAGGACCCGGACTCTCCGACCGGCAGCTCGACCGACCACTATCTCGGCAAGCCGACCCCGGACTTCCAGGGCTCGTTCGGCGTGGACCTGACCTACGAGAACTGGTCGCTCTCGACGCTCTTCGAGTACAAGGCCGGCAACTTCTACGTCAACAACCTGACGGACGCGTTCCGCCAGTCCAATCCCATCATCGGGCGCAATCTTCCGACGTCCTCTCGGGTGGAGCGCAACTACCTCACCGGGGGCGTCGACGGAAGCGGCACGCCGCAGAACGACGGCGACGTTCGGCTCCAGGCACTGGAGACCTGGCTCAATGACGTGCTGGCGCTCGCCCCCTTTAGCGGGCTCAACACGGTGGAGCAGGCCGACTTCGTGCGGCTTCGGGAGCTGAGCCTCACCTACCGCTTCCCGTCGCGGTGGCTCGAGGGGCTTGGCGCGCGTCGCCTCTCCGTGACCGCGGCCGGCCGGAATCTCTTGCTGTTCACGAAATATGACGGGGTCGACCCCGAACTGAACGCAGTCGGTCGAGGGGGCGGCACCCAGCTCGACCAGAATTACCTGAGCGGCGTCGAGGCCTTTGGATTCCCCATTCCGCGGGAGTACAGCCTGAAGCTTCGACTTCAATTCTAGTTGCGCCGGCGCCCCACGGGCCGGGGAGGCTCCGGCCCGCCCTCCTCTGAGCATCCCCACTGATCCTTCCCCTGCCACCATGGATTTTCGCTCTTCGCTCGTCTCTCTCCTCGTCGGCGGACTGCTGCTGAGTTTTGCGTCCGGATGCGACCTCCTGAGCGTCGACAACCCGAATAATCTCCGCGAGGAGGATATACAGCCCACGGCGGCTCCCTCCCTGGCGAACGGCGCGGAGGCCTCCGTCACTCGCGCCCTCGGCGCCATCCACGCCCCCTACCATACCGCCACCGGCGAACTCACCTGGATCGGGTCGCGGGACGCCTGGGGCCAGCTCGACCTCGGCGACATCAACAACGAGTCGAACGAGTTCACCGACGCGGCCTTCCCTTATGTCGGGGAGGCCACGTGGACCACCCGGGAATACATCGGTCGGCTTGCCTCCTTTCGGGAGAACGACGACCTGGGGGACCCCCGTCCGCTGGTACGCACCTACCTCTACGGGGCGATCATCTATACCAGCACGGCGGACATGTTTGACAACTTCGTCTTCGACGACCGGCAGGAAGCAGGGACCCCGGTGGGGCCGAACAACATGTCGACCGTCTACGACCAGGCCATCTCTTGGCTGGACAGCGGTCTGTCAATCGTCGAGCAGAACAGCGACCTGCAGGGGACTCGGCTCGCCACGGCACTGTATGCGATGCGGGCCCGTGCGAAGTACAGCAAAGCCTTGTGGCAGAAGCTGCACCCCGACATCTCCACCGGGTCCGACGCCCTCGTCAACAGCAGCGGCGCGGTCAGCGACGCTCAGGCCGCCCTCCAGCGAATGAGCGGGGACTTCACCTACGAGCTCGAACTGCTTCCCTCCGCCCCGGGACTTGTCGTCGGTGACCTCAGCATGGCCCTGCAGATCAACCAGCGCGCCGAGCTCGGCTTCTCCCCGCGCTACGTGGAGACGGCATCGGACGGCACGTTCGAGTCGGTGACCTTTCCCGACATGATCAGTGGCGAGGTCCATCCCTACCTCCAACGGTTCATCAACCAGTTCGTCTCGGAGGATCAGTACGCCGACATTCCGGTTGTCTCCCAGCGGGAAATGCATCTGATTCTCGCGGAGGCCGCCCTCGCCGGCAACTCGAGCCTCGATTTCACGACGCAGATCAACCGGCTGCGGGAACTCGACGATCTGCCCGACTACTCCGGAGGGGTCGACGCGCTGTCCCTACTGCAGGAGAGTCGCGAGGTGAACCTCTTGCTCCAGGGGCGGCGCCTGGCCGATCACTACCGATTCGACAGTCCCTCCCAACAGTGGACCAGCGATCGCGACGCGTTGGGCACGTTTTTCCCCATCACCATCACGGAGATTCGGGCCAATCCGAACCTGAGTCAGTAGCGACGGGGAACGACGCGTCCCGTCGGCGTGGTGACAACGGCTGGGCCGACGTGCCATGAACTTTCGTCTCGATTTCGAGGCTCCTCCCCCATGGACCGTCTCTACAGACTCCTCCTTGTCGTCGCCGCCCTCGCGTTCGCGGGGGGCTGCGGGCTCCTGGGCCCCGGCGACGGCGGCGAGTCCCCCCCTCCGGACAATGGGGACCGAGCCGTCATCGAGATCTCGGCGACGGATCGCGTCTGAGACTGCCAGCCCCGCGGTATCGTTGACCGTTCCCGACTGGCCGGGGCACCTTCCGCCCCGACCCACGCCCCTCGACCATACACTCCCTATGACCTATTTTTCTCCCTACACCGCCATGACCTCTGTGCTTCGAGCGCTCAGCGCGCTCTTCTGCGCCGCACTGATGGGCGCTGTGCTGTTTCCGACCTCCTCGCAGGCCCAGTCCGACGCCCCGACCGCCGACTCCACCTACCTCGACGAGATGGAATACCGAATGGTCGGCCCCTACCGCGGCGGCCGGTCTTCGGCCGTCACGGGCGTCGCCGGCAAGCCCTCCACCTACTTCATGGGCACGACCGGCGGCGGCGTCTGGAAGACGACCAACGACGGCCAGGATTGGCACAACATCTCCGACGGGGAATTCAACGTCTCCTCGATCGGAGGCATCGACGTGGCCAACTCGGATCCGAGCGTCATCTACGTGGGCACCGGCTCGGCCTGCATGCGCGGCAACATCCAGACGGGCCGCGGGGTCTACAAGTCGACCGACGGCGGCAACTCCTGGTCCTTCGTGGGCCTGCCGGAGGCCGGCCTGATCGGCAAGGTCGCCGTCCACCCACGGGACCCGGACGTGGCGTACGTGGCGGCGGTCGGCCATCCCTTCGGCGACAACGAGCAGCGCGGCGTCTTCCGCACCACCGACGGCGGGGACAACTGGGAGAAGGTGCTCTACATCTCCGACTCGACCGGCGTCGTCGACCTGGCGCTCAACCCGGAGAACCCGCGCGAGATCTACGCGGGCCTCTGGCCGGGACAGCGCACCCCCTGGACGATGGTCAGCGGGTCGGAGGAGGGCGGCATCTTCAAGAGCACCGACGGGGGCGAGAACTGGAAACGCCTCAAGGGCGGCCTGCCGCAGGGCGTCGTGGGCAAGACGTCGGTCACCGTGTCCCCCGCCCAGCCCAGCCGCGTGTGGGCGCTCGTGGAGGCCCCGGAGCCGAAGGGCGGCCTCTACCGCTCCGACGACCACGGCCAAACCTGGACGCACGTCAACGACCACCGGAAGCACCAGCAGCGCGCGTGGTACTACACCCACATCTACGCGCACCCGACGGACCCGAACACGGTCTACTCCCTCAACACCGACTTCTACGAGTCCGTCGACGGCGGCAAGTCGTTCGAGCAATACGGCGTGCCGCACGGCGACGAGCACGACCTCTGGATCAACCCGGAGCAGCCGAGCCGCATGGTGCTCGGCAACGACGGGGGCGCGCAGGTCACCGTGGACGGCGCCGAGACGTGGTCGACGATGTACAACCAGCCGACGGCCGAGATGTACAGCGTGACCGTCGACGACGAGTTTCCCTACAACGTCTACGGCCCGCAACAGGACAACTCCACGATCCGGCTGCCCTCCTCGGGGAACGCCATCCACCCGAAGCGCAACTGGACGTACGTGGGCGGCTGTGAGACCGGCCCGGTGGCCCTCCACCCCGACCGGCCCTGGCTCATCTACAGCGGCTGCTACGGCGGGGACCTGACCCGCTGGAACGGGCGCACCGAACAGTCGCGGAACGTGATGGTCTACCCGCAGCTGCAGCTCGGGCAGGCCCCCCGCACGCTCCGCGAACGCTTTCAGTGGAACGCCCCGATCGAGGTGTCGCCGCACGACCCGGACGTCGTGTACCACGCCTCGCACCGCATCTGGCGGTCGACGGACCAGGGGATGTCCTGGACCCGGATCTCCGACGACCTGACGACCGACACGCCCGCGCACCAGGACTTTGCCGGCGAGCCGATTACGAAGGACAACACCGGCGTCGAGGTCTTCAACACGGTGTTCTCCCTGCAGGTGAGTCCGCACGCGGCCGAGACGTTGTGGGCCGGCACCGACGACGGCCGCATCTGGCTCTCGCAGAACGAGGGCTCCAGCTGGAATGAGGTTACGCCGGAGGGCCTGCCCCAGTACGGTACGGTGCAGCGCATCGAGGTGTCGCCCCACGACGCGGGCACGGCCTACGCCACCGTCCACCGCTACCGCCTCGACGACTGGACGCCCTACGTCTTCCGCACCACCGACTACGGAGACTCCTGGACGCGCATCGCGACGGGCGAGCGGGGCATCCCCTCCGACTCGCCGGTGTGGGTCGTCCGTGAGGACCCGCAGCGGGAGGGCCTGCTGTACGCCGGGACGGAGTTCGGCCTCTACGTCTCCTTCGACGACGGACAAAGCTGGCGCCCCTTCCAGCAGAACCTGCCGGTCACGCGCGTGCCGGACCTGAAGGTGAAGGACAATGACCTGGTCGTCGCCACCCACGGCCGCTCGTTCTGGATCATGGACGACCTGGCCCCGCTGCGGCAGATGACCGACGCCGTCATGACGGCGGACATGCACCTCTTCGATCCGGCGCCGGCGCACCTCGTGTCCAGTTCCGGCGGGGACGCCGACAACGAGGACCGGGAGCCCGCCGGTGACCCGGGCGGGGCGGCCCTGGACTATACCTTCGCCGAGGCCCCGGATACGACGGTGACCCTCGACGTCGTGGGCCCGGACGGCTCCGTCATGCGCACCTTTACCAGCGACTCGACGGCCGCCGAGGAGGACGGCGATCCGATCCTGCCGGCCGAGACGGGCCTGAATCGATTCCACTGGTCCCTGCGTGCCGACGGGGTCGACAAGGTCGACGACGCGATCGTCTGGGGCTTTACCGGTGGGCCGAAGGTGCCGCCCGGGACGTATACGGTGCGCCTCACCACGGCAGCGACCGCCGACACCCTGAGCGAGACGGTCGACGTCCGCATGGACCCGCGCCTCGAGAACGTGGCGCAGGCCGACCTCCAGGAACAGTACGAACTGGCGACGGACGTCCGCGACTCGACCACCGCCGTCTACGACGCAATCCGGACGATTCGCTCGGTGCGCGAGCAGGTCACCTCGGTCGCCGACCACGCCGCCAACGCGGGCCACCACGGCCTCACCGCGCAGGCCGACTCGATCAGCGAGGACCTGACGGCCATCGAGCAGGAGCTCATGCAGACGCGGAACGAGAGCAATCAGGACCCGCTCAACTTCCCGCCGCAGCTCGACAACCAGTACGCCTACCTGTACGGCTACGTGGCGGGCCCGAGCGGTCCCCCGACGGAGGGCGCCCGCACCCGCTTCGAGGACCTGAACGAGCAGTGGCGGTCCCTCCACGATCGTCTACAGACAATCCTCAACACCGACCTTCCTCAGTTCAAGCAGCAGGTACGGTCCCTCCAGGGCCCGGTCTTTGCCCCGGCAGAGTGACGGCCCGGCGAACCGGCGGCGCGTTCCGGGGCCGGACCAATCGCTCCCATGCGGACCTGTGCCATTGTGAACCCCGCGGCCGGCGGAGGGCGGGTCCGGCGCCTCTGGCCCGCCCTGGCGCCGCGGCTGCGCGGGCTGGTGCCGAACCTGACCGTGAAGTGGACCACGGCCCCGGGGGACGCCACCGCTCTCACGCGGGCGGCGGTGCGCAGCGGGGCTGAGCGCATCCTGGCGGTAGGGGGAGACGGCACTCTCCACGAGGTGGTCAACGGCTTCTTTGCGACGGACGGGACGCCGCTCTCCCCCGCGCCGGTGCTCACGCCCCTCGCCTGCGGCACCGGGAGCGATTTCCGCCGTGGGCTCGGCGTTCCCGCCGCCCCGGCGGCCCTGGGCCGGCTCTCAACCCCGCGCACCCGATCGGTCGACCTGCTGAGGGTCGCCTACACGAGCGCGGTGGGGCAGCGGGCGTATCGCTACGCCCTCAACGTGGTGTCCATAGGCCTCAGCGGGCGGGTGGTCCACCGCCTCCAGCGAGACCGGGGCCTACTTCCCTTTGCCCGCCTCCGCTACGTCGAGGCCCTCTTCCGAGTCCTCGCCGCCCACCGGCCGTTTCGGGCGGCCCTCGAGGTCGACGGCACGCCGGTGCCCGCCTCGGCCCTCCACCTGGTGGCCGCCGCGAACGGGCCCTCCTTCGGCGCGGGCCTCCGGATTGCCCCCGACGCGGTCCTGGACGACGGACGGCTCGACGTGACCGTCCTCCACGACGTCTCCGTCCTCGCCCTTCTCGGCCGGCTCCACCATTTCTACCGGGGCACCCATCCGTCGCTTCGGGGCGTAACGACCCGGCGGGGCCGCCGACTCCGCATTCGTCCCCGGCAGGCTGCCCCCGTCCTCGTGGAGGCCGACGGGGAGCTCCTGGGCCGGCTGCCGGCCACGGTGGAGACG
>JAZKTD010000137.1:0-9495 GCA_036625705.1 Salinivenus sp. | reverse complement strand
CCCGGCAGCACCCAGCCCACCTCGTCCCCGTCCCGCACGCGGATCGAGTCGACGTCGGAGTAGGAGCCCTGGCGCTTCATCCACCCGTCGCGCGTGACAATCACGAAGACGTCGTCGTCGACGATGTAGTCGCGCTCGGTGTACTCCATCTCGGCGTCCGGCCCCACCAGCACGCTGCGGCGCTCGTCGGCGTACTCGTCGCGGACGTCCCGCAGCTCGCCCTTGATGAGGTCCCACCGGGCGGCTTCGTCGTCGAGCAAGGCGCGGATCTCCTCGGCCCGCGCCCGCTTCTCGTGCAGCTCGTCGCGGACCGCCTCGATCTCCATCTGCGAGAGTTTAAACAGCCGCGTCTCCAGAACCGCGTCGGCCTGGACCCGGTCCAGCTGGAAGCGGTGCATGAGCCGCTGGGCGGCGTCTTCCTTGTCCGTCGAGGCACGAATCATCTTGATGGCCTCGTCGAGGGCGTCGAAGATGATCTCGAAGCCCTCCAGGATGTGGATGCGGTCCTCCAGTTCCTCGAGCTCGTTGCGGAGCCGCCGCGTCACCACCTCCATGCGGAAGTTGAGGAAGTGGCGCAGGATGGTCCGCAGGTCCACCTGCCGCGGCGCTCCCACCTCCGCGTCCTCCGTCGGGACGAGGCACGTCAGGTTGACGTGAAATCGTTTCTGGAGCTTTGTGTGCTTGAAGAGGTACGCCATGGCGGCCTCCGTGTCCGAGCCGCGCTTCAATTCCAGCACAATGCGCACGTCGTCGGTCGACTCGTCGCGCACGTTCGAGAGCTGCGGGACGTTTTCCTCCGCGATGTGGTCGGCGATCTCCTCGACGATTTTGCTCTTGTCGACGCCGTAGGGAATCGACTCGATGATGGCGCGGGTCTTCCCCTTCGTCCGGTAGCCGCCCCGCATCTCGATGGTGCCTTTCCCCGTCTCGTACATCTCCGTCATCTCCTCCGGGGTGTTCAGGAGCTGCCCGCCGGTCGGGAAGTCCGGCCCCTCAATGTGCTCCTCCACGAGCGTCGCGGTCGACACGTCGGGGGCGTCGATCATGTGCAGGGCCGCGTCGACCACCTCCCCGAGGTTGTGGGGGGGAATATTGGTCGCCATCCCGACCGCGATGCCGCTGGCCCCGTTCACCAGCAGGTTCGGCACGCGCGA
This sequence comes from Salinivenus sp., assembly GCA_036625705.1. Lineage (GTDB taxonomy): Bacteria > Bacteroidota > Rhodothermia > Rhodothermales > Salinibacteraceae > Salinibacter. The sequence goes on along the minus strand of JAZKTD010000137.1, from coordinate 8,341 downwards.
CGGTAGGACGACCGGCTCCTCCATCGTGCCGTCGAAGTTGGGCCGGTAGTCGACCGTGTCGTCACGGATTTCTTCCAGCATCTCCATGGCCAGCGGCCGGAGCTTCGCCTCCGTGTACCGCATGGCGGCCGCGTTGTCGCCGTCGATGGACCCGAAGTTGCCGTGGCCGTCCACCAGCGGGGCGCGCAGCGAGAAGTCCTGCGCCATCCGCACCATCGCGTCGTAGATGGCCTTGTCCCCGTGGGGGTGGTACTTCCCCATCGTATCCCCGACCACCGTCGCGCTCTTGCGGTGCCGCTTGTTCGGGTACAGGTTGAGGTTGTTAAACATCGCGTACAGGATCCGGCGCTGCACCGGCTTCAGGCCGTCCCGGATGTCGGGCAGGGCCCGGCTGGTGATGACCGACAGGGCGTAGTTGAGGTACCGCTTGCGCGCGGTCTCGTGGAGCGGAATCGTTTCCGTAACGGGCATTGGCGGCGGTCAATAACGGAGATGTTTAGCGCACACATAGTTTACATACATGGCCTCGGAGATACAACCACGCCGAGACGTCCAGGTGGGTACGGCGGGGACCGGTCCCTGCGTTCCCTCGGCGAGCCGGACAATGGGGGCCAAAAACCCGCGCTCTTCGGGGATCGGGCCGCCGGGCGCCCCTCCCCCTCCCCGTCCACCGACAGGGTCGCATTGCCGTCCACAGCGGGTCCCTGCCCGACGGAAGACCGGCAAAGCATTTTCTTTGCAATAACGGCAACACTATGCCCGGGCTGGGTGGCGCCCTCAGTAGTTGAGGGTGAAGTAGTCGCCCTCCTCGGTGGGATGCAGATGCAGGAGGTCGGCCCGCGTGAGGCGGAGCAGCGTCTGCGAGGCCCGCTCGGGGGGAATGTCGGCCAGCTTGGCAAACTGCGGGACCGTGATGCGGCCGTAGTCGTCCAGGTACCGCATCAGCAGCGACTCGGTCTCCCCAAACTCGAACGTCACCCCCTCCTCGGTCTGCTCGTGCTTGAGGTGTTCGAGGGTCTCGTCGCTGGCCTCCACGCTGCGCTCCTCGACGCGGATGTACGCCGGGCCCGTGCCGTTGGCGCTCCCGTCCCGGACCACGACGTGGGGCTTCGAGTGGCTCTCGGGGATGGTCACCACGATGACGTCGCGCCGGTCCCCCACGACGACGCGTTCGGTGTCGTAGTCGACGGGGGGACTGCAGTGGGCCTTCGTCGCCTCACGCAGAAGAAAGAGCTGTTCGGAGACGTTCTCGAACCCCTCGATCGACCCGTCGTCCCCGACGCCCAGGACGATGCGGCCGCCGTTGGTGTTGGCGAGGGCCACAATTTCCTTCGCGATCCGCTCCGGTCGGGGCACGCGGCGCTTGAATTCCAGGCTGAGGCCCTCCCCCAGTGCGACCAGTTGTTCGAGCTCTCGGAGCGTCATGGGGCTGTGGTGCGTGTGAGTGCGCCGCTCGGGGGACTCAACCGGGCCGAACGGCGGAAATCGCGGCGGGCAGGGAGGACCGTCGGGGCCGGCTACCGGTCCAGGGCGTCCGCCAGCCGGTCCGGGACCCAGTTCTCTCGCTTCGCAGAGCGCGTCATGAGCTGCTCCACCATCTCCCGGGGCGCCTGCCCCTCAAAGAGCACTGCGTAGACGGCCTCCGTGATGGGCATCTCCAGGCCGTGGCGCTTCGCGAGGTCGTGGATCGACTGGGTGGTGCGCACCCCCTCGGCGACCATGTCCATCCCCGACTGAATGTCCTCCAGGGTCTTCCCCTGCCCGATCTGTTCGCCCAGGGCGCGGTTGCGGCTGTGCGCGCTCATGCAGGTGACGACCAGGTCCCCGATGCCCGTGAGGCCCGCGAACGTCTGCGGCTGTGCCCCCATCGCGAGGCCGAGGCGTCGAATTTCGGCGAGGCCGCGGGTGATGAGGGCCGCCTTGGCGTTGTCGCCGTACCCGACGCCGTCGCCGATGCCGGCCGCGATGGCCAGCACGTTCTTGGCGGCCCCGCCGATCTCGACCCCGACCACGTCGGTGTTCACGTAGACGCGGAGTCCCTCGGTCATGAAGGCGTTCTGGATGTGCTCCGCGACGCGATCGTCCGGGGCGGCCGCGACGACGGTCGTGGGCCGCTCCTCGGCCACCTCCTCGGCGTGGCTCGGCCCCGAGACCACTCCGATGTGCCCCTCGGCCAGGTCGCCCAGCACCTCGCGGAGCACCTGAGACATGGTGAGCAAGGTGTCGTTCTCGATCCCCTTCGCCAGGGACACGACGATGCCCTCGGGGCGGGTGTGCGGACGGAGCGTGTCCGCGACGGTTCGAAGGTGCTGCGACGGCACGGCCAGGGCCCACAGGTTGGCGGCCTCGGCGGCCTGGTCCAGGTTGGACGTCACCTCGACGGCCGACGGGATCCGGACCCCCGGCAGGTAGGTGGAATTCTCCCCCGACCGGCGGATCTCTTCGACGCGCTCGGCGCGCCGTCCCCAGAGGGTGACCTCCCGGCCGGCGCGGGCGAGGTGCACCGCGAGGGCGGTGCCCCAGCTTCCGGCGCCAAAGAGCGTGACGGGCGGCGGCATGGATGGTCTCAGTCAGAACAGCAAACGGAGTCGAGCACCGGACGGGGCGTTAGATCTCGCCGCGGCCGAGCATGCCCTGAGCGGGCGAAAAGGAGCTCACCTGGTTCTCGTTGCCGCGCAGGAGCCGACCGATGTTGGACCGGTGCGCCACGACGATGGCCGTGGCGATCACGATGCCCACCACGAGCAGACTGCCGTCGATGTCGACCCCGAATCCGTACTTGCGGATGGCGACGATGATCGGAAAGGCCACGGCGGCCGTGATCGAGCCGAGCGACACGTAGCGCGAGGAGAGGAGCACGACCAGGAAGACGCCCATCGTGTACAGGGTCGTCAGGGGAGTGAGGGCCAGCAGGATGCCCGCCGCGGTGTTGACGCCCTTCCCCCCTTCGAAGCGGGCGAAGATCGGAAACATGTGGCCGACGATGGCCGCCAGGCCCGCCAGGAGCCCGACAATGACGGGGGTCTCCCAGCCGAAGACGCTGAGGGCCGGCAGGGGATCCATCCGGACGACCGAGGCCACGACGCCGGCCGACAGGTAGCCCTTGCCCATGTCGACGATCGTCGCGAGAACGCCGGCCTGCCAGCCCACGACGCGGAAGGCGTTGGTCGCCCCGGCGTTGTGGCTGCCGTAGTTTCGGATGTCGACCCCGTGGAGCGCCTTGCTCGACCAGAGCGCCCCCGGAATCGAGCCGAGGAAGTAGCTGATGAGGAGAATCAGGGAGAGACTCAGCATGGGCCGGCCGTCGCGTCGAGTGCCTGTGGCGACTCGGAGTGCGGATCGCAGTAGGAAGTGAGACAGGTGAGTGCTTCTACCCTTCGTCTCCCGCGTCGTGTTCCTGCTGGGCCGAGTCGGCGTCGGGGCGGGCGCGGACGCGGCCGACGCGGAACGGCGCCGCGCCGGTGTCGGCGAGCACCTCCTGGGCGCGCCCGACTTCGTCCTCCCGGACGACGGCCACGAGGCCCACCCCCAGATTGAAGGTGTGCCGCATGTCGGCCTCCGGTACGTCGCCCGTCCTCTGGATGAGGTCGAAGAGCGGCGGTCGGTCCCAGGCGTCGTAGTCGACCACCGCCTCGCAGCCCGCCGGCACGACGCGGTCGAGGTTGCCGGGCAGTCCGCCGCCGGTGATGTGCGCCAGGCCGCGCGCCAGGCCGGCGTCGACGAGCGCCTGGATGGCGTCGAGGTAGGAGCGGTGGACCCGCAGCAGGGCCTCTCCGAGCGTCTCGCCCCCCAGAGCATCCGGGCGATCCTCCACGTCGTAGGCGTCAAAGAGGACGGTGCGGGCGAGCGTGTATCCGTTGGTGTGAATGCCCGTCGAGGGGAGTCCCAGAAGCACGTCGCCCGGTTCGACGGCGCTCCCGTCCACAATCTCGGCCTTGTCGACCACCCCCACGATGGTGCCGACCAGGTCAACGTCGGCCTCTCCGTAGACGTCGGGCATCTCCGCCATCTCCCCGCCCACGAGGGCACAGTCGTTCTCCCGGCACGCCGTCGCAAAGCCGCGCACCACGGCCTCCGCCACGCCGGGGTCGAGGGTACCGGTGCCCACGTAGTCGAGAAAGTACAGCGGCCGGGCCCCGCATACCGCGACGTCGTTGACGCAGTGGTTCACCAGGTCCTGCCCCACCGTGTCGTAGCGCTGGGCCCGGGCGGCCACCTTCACCTTCGTGCCGACCCCGTCGATCGAGGAGACGAGCACGGGCCGGTCCATGTCGCCCACGTCGAGCTCGAAGAAGGACCCGAAGGCCCCGATGTCCGCGAGGACGCCGGGGGTGAAGGTCTCGCGCACCATGGGGCGAATGCGGTCGACGGCCTCGTCGCCGGCCTCGACGTCGACGCCCGCGTCCTTGTAGGTGGTCATGGCAGAGGGGGAATCGTGAGCGGGGTGAAGACCCTGAGGCGGATCAGCGGGAGACCGAGCGGCCCAGGATGGTCTGCAGATAGACCTGCACGCGGCGGAAGAGGGACAGGCTCGGCGGGTCGTCCCACAGGTCGTAGTCGCGCCGCTCCAGGTCGTTGAGAAGCTCGAGGGCCCCGACCCAGAAGCGCTTGAGCGCAAACCGGTGCCGGAGCGAGAGGTTGGGAATGAGCGGGCGGCCCTGCGCCAGGGCGTCCCGCACGCGGACGCTCTCTTTCCAGAGGAGCCCCTGGACGGCCTCGTCGACCCGGCCGGCGCGGAGTTGATCGACGGTTACGTCCCGCCGCCCAAGCATCTCCAGCGGCAGGAAGAGCCGGTTCTCCTCCAGGTCCCTCGGCAGCCGCAGGAGGCGGGCCAGGTGAAAGAACCCGCGCGCCAACTCGTCGACGTACGACAGATGGATCGACATCTCAATGCCGGCAAGGCCGGCGAGCAGGCGACCGTGCGGCACCGCCCAGCGCCCCACGAACGTCTTGAGGGCCGCCGCCGTCTCGAATCGGGTCTCCCCGCAGAGCCGGCGGGCCGCGTCCACCTGCGCGCCGAGGAGCCGGCGGTCCAGGTCGTGCTCCGCACAGGCCGCGTAGGCGTCGGTCCACACGTCCTCCCGCACGACCCGCATCGGCTCTCCGGCTTCGGCCCGGCGGCACTCTTCGTCGAAGAAGCCGTCGAGGGCAGTCGGCGTGCCGTTCTGGCCGAGGGGCTGCGGGTCCGTGAGCGCGTTGTGCCACCGCCAGAGGGCGTGGGCCGCCGGGCGGCGCGCCCGAGACCACTGGTCGAAAAAGGGCCGAGGCAGGTCGGCCGTGGGATCGGGAGCCATGGGGAATCGATCGCGGAGCACAGGCACAGAAACCCCGAAATACCGAACGGGGAAGCCGAGCGTGCCGGCTTCCCCGTTCGACGCAGTTCCGCGGTGCGGGCAGCAGTTACGCCTCCACCTCCGCAAATTCCTGCTTGACGACGCTGATCTGGCTGCCGTCGAGCACCATCTGGAGCTCTCGCTCGGACAGGTCGTGCTCCACGACGTAGGTCTCGTCCTTGTCGGCGTTGGTGAGCTCAACGTCGGTACCGGCCTGCACCTGGTCCCGCAGGTTGCGGAACTGGAGGGTGTCGCCCTGGTCGATGCTGTCGTAGGACTCGTCGTCCTTGAACAGAAGCGGCAGGATGCCGAAGTTCGCCAGGTTCTGGCGGTGAATCCGGGCGTAGCTCTTGGCGATTTTCACCCGGGTGCCGAGCCACCGCGGCGCGATGGCGGCGTGCTCCCGGCTGGAGCCCTGCCCGTAGTTCGTGCCGCCGACCACGGCGAAGCCGTTGTCCTGATGCTCCATGGCGCGGTCGAAGAAGCTCTCGTCGACCTGCTCGAAGACAAACTCCGAGATCTTCGGAATATTGGAGCGGTACGGCAGGATCCGCGAGCCGGCCGGCATGATCTCGTCGGTCGAGATGTCGTCCCCGACCTTGAGGAGTACCGGCAGGTCGAAGGACTGCTGCAGCGGCTCGAATTCGGGGAGGGACACCACGTTCGGTCCCTTCTCCAGCTCCAGCCCCTTCGCCTCCTCCTCGGACACCGGCTCGACGAGCTGGTCGGTGTTGATGCTAATGGTATCCGGCACCTGGGCGTTCGGGTACTCCATGTCGTAGAGGTCCGCCAGGTCGCGCGGGTCGGTGATCTCTCCCGTGAGCGCCGAGGCGGCGGCCGTCTCGGGGCTGACGAGGTACACCGCGTCCTCCTTCGTGCCGGAGCGGCCCGGGAAGTTGCGCGGCACCGTGCGCACCGAAATCTGGCCGGTGGCCGGGGCCTGCCCCATGCCGATGCAGCCGTTGCAGCCGGCCTGGTGGATGCGGGCGCCGGCACGGGTCAGCATCTGGAGGTGGCCCGTGTTCATCAGGTTCTCCAGAATCTGCCGCGAGGTCGGGTTCACGTCGAACGAGACGCGATCGTGGACCTGGTAGCCGTCCACAATTTCGGCGGCGCTGGCGAAGTCGCGGAAGCCGGGGTTGGCCGAGGACCCGACGTAGGACTGGTAGATCTCCTGCCCCTCAACCTCGCGCACCGGAACGACGTTGCCCGGACTGCTGGGCTTGGCGATCTTCGGCTCCAGCTCCGAGAGGTTGATCTCCTCGTGCTCGTCGTAGGTGGCGTCGTCGTCGGCCGTGAGCTCGCGGTAGGCCTCCTCGCGGCCCTGTCGCTTCAGGAAGCGGCGGACCTCCTCGTCGGACGGGAAGACGGTGCTGGTGGCCCCCAGCTCCGTGCCCATGTTGGCGATGACGTGGCGGTCCATGCAGCTGAGATTGTCGAGGCCCGGCCCGTAGTACTCGATAATCTGGCCGACGCCCCCGTCCACGTCGTGGCGCTCGAGCATCGTGAGGATGACGTCCTTGGCACTGACCCAGTCCGGCAGCTCGCCGGTCAGCTTCACACCCCAGACCTCCGGCATGTTGATCGTGTACGGCTTCCCGGCCATCGCCATCGCGACGTCGAGGCCGCCGGCCCCGATGGCGAGCATGCCGATTGCGCCCGCGGCGGGCGAGTGGCTGTCCGACCCGATGAGCGTCTTGCCCGGCTCCCCGAACCGCTCCTGGTGCACCGGGTGGCTCACGCCGTTGCCCGGGCGGCTGTACCACACGCCGTACTTCTTGCAGGCGCTGCGCAGGAAGAGGTGGTCGTCCGGGTTCTTGAAGTCGGACTGAATGAGGTTGTGGTCCACGTACTGGGCGGAGAGCTCGGTCTGGACGCGGGGAATGCCCATCGCCTCAAACTCGAGCATCACCATCGTGCCGGTGGCGTCCTGGGTGAGGGTCTGGTCCATCTCGAGCTCGATCTCCTCCCCCACCTCCATCGTGCCGTCGACGAGATGGCTGTCAATCAGTTTCTCTGCAACATTCTTGCCCATAACGGTCGGTCTGCTGTTGGTAGCGGAATTGGGAAAGCGGCCCGGAATTCACTTCTTCAACGTAGTAACTACGGACGGAAGATGGTAGCGATTCGAATAAAGATTGTGTATTCGAAACGTCTCCGCACTGTCGGATCTCGTCGGCCCAGCCCCGCGGGGCCCGTCCCCGACGGGGAGAGCCACGTGAGGGGAGTTAGGACGTGGCCCACGGCGGGGCCTCGTCGTTCAGAAACGCCTCGATGCCGGCCTGGCAGTCCTCGGTGCTCCGGGCAAACGCGTTCATCTGAACGGCATAGTCGAGCGCCTCCTCCAGCCCCATGCCCGGCACCTGGGCCATCATGCGCTTGGTGAGGGCGACGGCCGTGCCGCTCGTTTCGGTCGCCAGCTCACGGGCCAGGGCCTGCGTCTCGTCTGCGAGCACGTCGGCCGGCACCGCCCGGGTCACGAGGCCGAGGTCCGCCGCCGCCTCCCCGTCCACCAGGCGGCCGCGCAGCAGCAGGTTGCGGGCGGCCGTCTCCCCGAGCTTCCGCCGCACGAACACCATGACGATGGCGGGAACGAACCCGATGCGCACCTCACTGAAGCCGATCTTCGCGTCCTCGGCCGCGAGCGACAGGTCGCACACGGCGGCAAGCCCCGCCCCACCCCCTACGGCCGGGCCGTTGACCTGTGCGACGATGGGGAGCGGGTGCCGGTAGATCTGCCGGAAGAGCTCGGCGAGGTGACGGGAGTCCCGCTCGTTCTCGCGGTTGGAGGCGTCCTGCAGGGACCGCAGGGAGGCGAGGTCCGCCCCCGCCGAGAAGGCGCTCCCCGTGCCGGTGAGGATTGCTACCCGGATCTCGTCGTCGGCCTCGACGGCGTCGAGGGCATCTTTGAGCGCCGTGACGAGCGCGCCGTTCAGGGCGTTTCGTTTGTCGGGGCGGTTTAGCCGCAGGGTCCGGACGGCGCCGTCGGTCTCGGTCTCGAGAAGCGT
>JAZKTD010000136.1:0-9523 GCA_036625705.1 Salinivenus sp. | reverse complement strand
CGGTATGCCCCTCGATAAGCGCTGGTGTTTCGTGTTGCGTATTGCGTGTTGCGTAATGCGTGACGGACCGTGGGGCCCCGCTCCCCGACGAAATACGCAATACGAAATATGCAATAGACGCCTCCGCACCGAGCGCCTCTCCGACGACACAGGGACCCCAACGGCACCTCCGACCCACCCTCACGCCTCTCTCCTCTCTCCTTTCTCCCTTCGCCCAATGCCGACGATGCTCCGACGCCTCTGGCCCCTCGCCGCGCTCTGTCTCCTCCTCGCCGTGCCGACCGCACAGGCCCAGCCCGCCCCCACCGCCGAGCCGACGGCCGTGGGCCTCTCGGCCGAGCGCCTCGAGCGCGTGTCGGACGTGATGCGCCCCTACGTCGAGGAGAACAAGGTCGCGGGCCTCATGACGATGGTGTACCGCCGCGGCGAGGTCGCCCACTTTCGGGCCTACGGCGAGCGGGACCGGCAGACCGGCGCGCCGATGACGCCGAACACCCTCTTCCGCGTCTACTCGATGACGAAGCCGATCACGACGGTCGCGGCGCTGATGCTGTACGAGGAGGGCCACTTCCAGCTCGACGACCCCGTGGCCGAGTACCTGCCGGCCTTCGAGGGCGTGCAGGTCTACGACACGACCGCCGCCGGCGCCCCGACCCGCGTGCCGCCGCGCCGGCCCATGACGATCCAGGACCTGATGCGCCACACCTCCGGGCTCACCTACGGCGTCTTCGGCGACACGCCGGTCGACTCGATGTACACCGCGGCCGGCGTGCTCGACGACGATCAGACGCTTGCCGCGGCGATCGACACGCTTGCCACACTACCGCTCCTTCACCAGCCGGGCACGCAGTGGCACTACAGCGTGTCGACCGACGTGCTGGGCCGGCTCGTGGAGGTCGTCTCCGGCCAGTCCCTCGACACCTTCTTCCGGACGCGCATCTTCGAGCCGCTCGGAATGGACGACACGATGTTCGAGGTGCCCGCCGGCGAGATGGACCGCTTTGCCACCAACTACGCGATGGGGGAGGACGGCACGCTCGTGGTGCGCGACCGAAAAGGCGACAGCGACTTCGCCGCCCCCGTCACGTTTCTGTCGGGCGGGGGCGGGCTCGTGTCGACGATGGACGACTACCTCCGCTTTGCCCGACTGCTGCTGGGCGGCGGGGCGGTCGACGGCACGCGTCTGCTGAGCCCGAAGACCGTGGCCCTCATGACGCAGAACCACCTCGACGGGGCGCACGAGCCGGGCTGGGGCTTCGGGCTGGGGGTGCAGGTGGCCACCGACCTGCCGGCGGCGAGCACGCTCGGCTCCGAGGGGATGTACGGCTGGTCGGGGCTGGCCAACACCTTCTTCTTCGTCGACCCGCAGGAGGAGCTCATCGGCATGGTGTGGACCCAGTTCGTCCCCAACGGCCGCTACCCGATCGGGGAGCAGTTTCGGGTCGGGGTCTACCAGTCGATCGTCGACTGACGTCGGCCCGTAACGCGCCCCGTCGCCACGCGACCCACCCGCACGGTGGATTCCGGGGCCTCTCTCCGTGTCGCCCGTCGACGATACGCCAGGTTGTGGGGGCAGGCGTGTGGCCGCGGCCACGGGCGGCAGAACGCCGCGAATCCCATACTCGGCGGTCTGCGGTCTGTCGTCCGCCGTCACCTCGAACAATAGCATTCAGGTCCCAACGTTAGGTTATGTACGAGTGCTGTCCGACCCGCGTCGTCGAGATTGAGTCCCCCGCCGCTCTCCGCGCCCACGTCGAGGAGACCGAGTCGCTCCGGGACGTGGTGGTGCAGGGGCTCGACCTCACCGACGAGGCCACCGAGGCCGCCCTGACGTCGGTCCCGGCCGAGGACGCCTGCTTCCTGGGCTGCCGCTTCACGGACGCCGCCGAGGAGCACGTGCGGCGAACCGGCGGCACCATTTTCCCGGGCTTCGTCGGCCTGCCGTTTAACCCGTACCGGTCGAGCCTCTACACGCCCGACGAGCTCATGGAGGGGTACGAGCGAGGCGCGCCCGAGACGCGCACCGAGACCGTCGACGCCCGAATCTACCAGTACTTCGCCGACCGCCAGCTCGACGGTCGCGACGCCCCGGTGATGGACGCGCTGGCCTTCCGCATCCACGACCACGCCGTCGACGACGCGCTGCGGGACCTGCTAAATCCGGACGACGGCCCCAGGCGCCGGGTCGTGGGCATCATGGGCGGCCACCGGCTCGGGCGCGACACCGACACCTACCGCCGGGTGGCCCGGATCGGATGGCGCCTGGCGCGGGAGGGCTTCTTCGTGGCCACCGGCGGGGGGCCCGGGGCCATGGAGGCGGCCAACCTGGGCGCCGCCCTCGCGGGCTACGACGAGGCCGCCCTCGCCGACGCCGTCGAGACGCTGGCCCCCGCGCCCCACTACGAGGACGACGCCTACGTGGATCGGGCCGTGGCCGTCCGCGAGCAGTACCCCGACCGCACCGAGAGCCTCGCCGTGCCGACCTGGTTCTACGGCCACGAGCCGTCGAACCTCTTCCCGACGCACGTGGCCAAGTACTTCGCCAACAGCATCCGCGAGGACGGGCTCCTGGCGATTGCCACGTACGGCGTCCTCTACGCCCCCGGCAGTGCCGGCACGATCCAGGAGGTGTTCATGGACGCGGCGCAGAACCACTACGAAACCTTCGGGGCGGCCAGCCCGATGGTGTTCTTCGGGCACGACTACTGGACGGAGGACAAGCCCGTCTACCCGCTCCTGAAGACCCTGGCCGACGGCACGCCGTACGCCGACCAGCTCCGGGTCACCGACGCGGTCGACCCGGCCGTCGCGGCGATCGTCGACCACGCCCCGACGCGGGCACACTGACGGGCGGGAGACGTGCAGGCCCTGGTCGTGGGGCGTATTTCCCCGACAGCGGGCCGTTTTGCAATGATTCGCCAAGGGCCGGACATCCAGCCCGTTCCGCCCGTTGGCAACGTCCTCTTTACGTTTTCGACTTCCCTCTTGTCACGTCCGCCTCTCATGTCGATCCTTGAGGAGTACCAGAAGTTCGCCGTTCGGGGCAACGTCGTGGACATGGCCGTTGGCATCATCGTTGGGGCGGCCTTCAATGGGGTGGTGCAGTCCCTGGTGAAGGACGTGCTGACGCCCCCGCTGGGGCTGCTGATGGGCGACGCGGACTTCACGAACCTGTTTGTGGTGCTGCGGGAGGGGACGCCGGCGGCCCCCTACGCGACGCTGGAGGCCGCCCGGTCGGCGGGCGCCGTGACGGTGAACCTGGGCGTGTTCATCAACAGCGCCGTCAGCTTCCTGATCGTGACGTTCGCCGTCTTCCTGCTCGTCCGGTATATCAACCGTCTCCGTGAGCCGGAGACCGCCCCGGAGCCGGCGGCGCCGACGGTCAAGAAGTGCCCGTACTGCGCGTCCGACGTGCCGGTGGCCGCCACGCGGTGCCCGCACTGCACCTCGGACCTGCCGGCCGAGAGCGTGCCCGAGGACGCCGGCGCGTAGGGCCGGCGCGGATCCCCCCGTATCGAATCCTATAGCAGGATTTACTTCGTCAGTCGGCCTCCGGCCTCTTGTGGATTTGGATGTGAGGACGTGTGGAAGTATGGAGGCGAAATACGTCCACACATCCCCCCCGACAGTGGTCGGGACATGCACTTCCAGACCTTCACACCTGAACGGAGCATGCACTCGGAGAAACCGAGTGCAATCGGGGAGACCGAGTGCAAGCGGAGTTCGTATCCCCTCGTTTTCCTCTCCTCTTCCCTCACGAACTGGTTGCCCCGATGAGCAGCGAACGCATCACGTACGGATCCGTCGAGGGCCTCCGGGCCGGGCGCTACGGCCTCGGCCTCGACGCGAAGGCCGTCTGTTATCGAATCGGACGGACGCTCGTCGACACCGGCCCGCCCAACCAGTGGCGGGCGGTGCGCCGCTTCGCCACCGACCAGGACGAAGCCCACGGCATCGACCGCGTGCTGCTGACGCACCACCACGAGGACCACGCCGGCAACGCCGCCCGCCTGCAGGAGCTGCTCGACGTGCCGGTGTACGCCCCCGAGGCCAGCCTCGACCGGCTGCGCGACGGCGTGTCGCTGGGCACCTACCGGTGGGTCGTGTGGGGGCGCCCGCGGCCCGTCGAGGCCGAGCCGGTCCCCGACACCCTCCCGCTGGCCGACGGCACGACGCTCCGCACCCTCCCCGCGCCGGGCCATACCGACGACATGGTGTGCTACCTCGCGGACGCCCACGATCTCCTCTTCGCGGCCGACCTCTATGTGACCCGACGGCCCCAGTACCTGCGCGCCGAGGAGGACGCCCCGCGCCTCATCGAGAGCATCTACGACGTGCTGGAGCACGACTTCCGGACGGTGCTCTGCGGCCACCGGGGCGTGGTCGAGGACGGGCGGCAGGCCCTCGCCGAGAAGGTGAAGTACATGGAGGCCCTCTGCGGCGTCGTACAGCGGCGCCACCGCTACGACAAGCTGGCGGTGCCGGAGATTACCGACGAGATCCTGGGCCGAGAGGGAATGCTATACTGGGTCTCGGGCGGCGACTTTTCGAAGCACAACCTCATCGCGTCCTGCCTCGACGACGTCGAGCGGGGGGCGGGACAAATCGTGACGGAGGCGTCCTGACCCGCACCCACCCGTCGGCCCCCGGTCAGTTCGAGGCGCCCATCGTCGTGTCCTGGGCGGCAAGCTGCTGCTGGACGGTCTCCGGGTCGACCCGCTTCCACACCTCCCGGAGCTTGAAGTTGCCGAGGTCGCCGATGTGATACCACGTGTCTCCCTCCACGCGGGCGGTGAACCGGAGGGTCTGCCCCGCGAAGGCCGGGTCGGAGTGGTACTGAACGTGTTCGACGTACACGTTTCGCTCCGGATAGTACTCGTAGGTCCCGCCGCCGGCGAGCACCTCCGAGCTGTCGCGGGTCTCGCGGCCCCAGGCAAAGTGGGTGGAGTTCAGAATCTTGTAGTTCGTGCCCCAGTGGTCACTCCGGTCCACGACCGAGTCCGGGTAGACAAGCTCCTGGGACACCATTCGCCAGGTGCCCTCCAGTTCATTGGACGGAAGCTGGCCCCAGGCGCACGACAGGCCGATCAGAAGCAGCGAACACGCGAGGACGGAAGCGCGACGGAGCAAAACCATGGGTCCATCTGGGCCGTTAGGGGAAGGTTTATATGGAAAAATGTTGAAACAATATAGACCTCGCGGGGGCGATTGTCAACGACGGAAGCCCTTCCGGCACGGCAATCGCATCTTCGCGACGACGGCCTGTTTTCACCGTTCTACCGGGGCAGAACGTCGGTGCCCCCACGCTCCCACGCCCCCTCTCCCCCGTGCGCTCTGGCTTTCGTCCTACGATTAGAGGCAACGGAGCCTCCACCGCTCGATCGAGCTTTTAATATGCGATCGCCCTGAGCCCTTCCCCGAGCGGAGCCCACGCCTTTCGCCCAGCGCCTTTCGCCCCACGCCTCTCGCCCTACGGAAAGATGCCCATCTGCCGGTACGACTTGGCAATCTTGTTGATGGCGCTCACAAACGCGGCGGTCCGCATGTCGAGGCCCTTCTCCTCCCGAATGTCGCGGATCTCTTTGTAGGCGTGGGCCATCGTGTCCTCCAGGCCCGAGTTGACGAGGTCGCGCTCGCTGGCCCCGAAGCCGACCTTTTCGATGAGCGATTCGAGAAGGTCCTCGTCGAAGTCCTCGGAGGTCAGTTCGTCGACGGCGCGCAGGAGCCGGGCGGCGTTCTGCTCCTCGAAGCGGCGGCTCATGCGGCCGTGGCGCACGTGGGAGAGGTTGCGGAGCCACTCGAAGTAGGACACCGTGACGCCGCCGGCGTTGAGGTAGACGTCCGGGATCATGAGCACATTCCGCTCCCGGAGGATGTCGTCGGCCTGGGAGGTCACGGGGCCGTTGGCGGCCTCGGCGACGATGTGGGCCTGAATGTCGGGGGCGTTGTCGGGGGTGATGACCCCCTCGAGGGCCGCCGGGATGAGGATGTCGCAGGGCAGCTCGAGGGCCTGGGCGGAAGAGTCGATGTTGTCGGCGCCGGGATAGTCGAGGATCGAGCCGGTGTCCTCGCGATGCGCCACCACGTCGTCGACCGAGAGGCCGTCCGGATCGTAGATCGCGCCCTCGATCTCGGCGATGCCGACGATGTCGGCCCCGCCCTCCTCCTCCAGAATTTTGGCGGCGTAGTAGCCGACGTTGCCCAGGCCCTGCACGACCACGCTTTTGTCCTCGACCCCGGGGGCGAGCCCGAGGCGCTCCATGTCCGTCTCGAAGCTGCAGGCCTCGCGGATGCCGTAATAGACGCCGCGGCCGGTGGCCTCGGTGCGGCCCCGCACGCCGCCCTGGCCCACCGGCTTGCCCGTCACGCAGGCCAGCGAGTTGAGGTCGTCGTCCCCAATTTGGTGAACCGTATCCATGATCCAGGACATCTCCCGCTCGCCGGTGCCGTAGTCGGGGGCCGGCACGTCGGTGCCCGGGCCGATGAAGTCCTTGCGCAAGAGCTCGAATGTGTAGCGGCGCGTGATGCGCTCCAGCTCGTCCTGCGAGTAGTCGCGGGCGTCGATGCAGACCCCGCCCTTCGCCCCGCCGAAGGGCACGTCGACGATCGCGCACTTGTAGCTCATCAGCGCCGAGAGGGCCATCACCTCGTCCACGTTCACGCTGGGCGCAAAGCGCACGCCCCCCTTCGTGGGCTTCTTGTGGTGGCTGTGCTCGGCCCGGTACCCGCGGACGACCTGAATCGACCCGTCGTCCCGCTTGATTGGAAACTCGAACCGGACGATGTTGTCGCAGGCGCGGATCTGGTAGAGCACGCCGGTCGGGTGGTCGGTGTGCTCGGCGGCGTGGCCGAACATGCGGTTGACCTGCCCGAAGAAGTCGAGTGTCGTGTCGTCGTGCGGGGGGGCGGCGGCGGAGGAGGTCGACATGGCGTCGGCGGAGATGTGGAAAGGGAACAGCGCCTCCATGTAAACGAGGAGGGCACCGAACTGCAAGCAGCGGGGCGGCCGTCGGAGAACAGGGGGAGGATCCCTGTAGGGCGCCGCCGGTACGTTGGTCAGTGTAAATCCGATCGCTCTTTCGACCCGTCGCCTCAGGACCGTGCCCGAAGCAATTCTGCTCGACATCACGGTCGTCATTCTTCTCGGCATCGGGGCGCAGTGGTTGGCCTGGCGCTTTCGGCTGCCCTCCATCCTGCTGCTGCTGGTCGTGGGCTTCCTGGCGGGCCCGGTGTTCGGCCTCCTCAGCCCGCAGGCCCTGCAGGGCGACTGGCTGTTTGCCTTCGTGTCGCTTTCCATCGGCATTATTCTCTTTGAGGGGGGCTTGAGCCTGCGTCTCTCTGAGCTGCGCGCTGTGGGCAGCGCGGTGCTCAACCTCATCACGGTCGGGGTGCTCATCACCTGGGCGCTGGGGGCCACCGCCGCCCACTTCATCCTCGGCTTCAACGTCGAGCTGGCGGTCCTGATCGGGGCCATCCTCACCGTCACGGGCCCGACGGTCGTCGTCCCGCTGCTGCGTCACGTGCAGCCCAAGGGCCGGGTCCGGACCATCGCGAAGTGGGAAGGCATCACGATCGACCCGGTCGGTGCCATCCTGGCGGTGCTGACGCTCGAGACGCTGCTGCTGCTGAACGAGCCGCAGGGCGAGGGGGCCAGCGTCTCGACCGCCGCCGAGCACGTCGCCGTAGGGATCGGGCTCGAGATTTTTGTGGCCCTGGGCGTGAGCGTGGCCGCCACCATGCTGTTGGTCTTCATCCTGCGCCGGCGCATGGTGCCGGACTTTCTCCGCAATTCGGTGACGCTGATGGTGGTGGTCGTGGCGTTCGTCATTTCGAACGTGATGCAGCACGAGTCCGGCCTGCTCACGACGACGCTCATGGGCATTGCCCTGGCCAACCAGCCCTACGTGTCGGTCCAGCGCATCGTCGAGTTCAAGGAGAACCTCCAGGTACTGCTCATTGGCTCGCTCTTCGTGCTGCTGAGTGCGCGCCTGGAGCTGAGCGCCCTCGACTACATCACCACCGACGTCCTCGTCTTCCTCGGCATTCTGGTCGTGGGGGTGCGGCCCCTCGCCGTGCTCGTCTCCACGATCGGGACGCAGCTGGAGTGGGAGGAGAAGGCCTTCCTGTCGTGGATGGCGCCGCGGGGCATCGTGGCGGCGGCGGTGGCTTCGCTCTTCGCCTATCAGTTGAGCCCGGTCTACCCGGACGCAGTTCAGGGCATGGTGCCCGTCGTCTTCGCCGTCATCGTCGGCACGGTAGCCATCTACGGCCTCACGGCTGCGCCCCTGGCCCGGTGGCTCGACCTGGCGGACCCGGACCCGGACGGTCTCCTCTTCGTGGGGGCCGGCCACTGGGTGCGCGTCGTGGCCCGCCGCGTGCAGGAGATGGGCTTCAGCGTCGCCCTCGTCGACAACAACCCCGAGCACATCCAGCAGGCACGCGAGGAGGGGCTCACCGCCCGGCAGGCCAACGCCCTCTCGGAGGCGGTCCTCGACGAGATGGACCTCAGCGGCATGGGGCGCCTCCTCATCACGATCCCAAACGACGAGGTGGCCTCGCTCACGGCCCTGCACTTCTCCGACGTCTTCGACACTACCGACATCTACCAGCTCGCCGCCCACCCCGACAGCCGGCACGGCGGAGAGGGGGTGATGCCGAAGCACCTGCGCGGGCGGCCCCTCTTCGGCGAGACCACCAGCTACGAGTCGCTGAAGCAGCACGTCGAGCGGGGCGACACGGTGAAAGTCCTCCGGCTGGCCGACGACTTCTCGGAGGAGGAGCAGCAGCAGTACTACACCTACGAGGACCTGTCGACGCAGTACGACGAGCACACCATCGTGCCTCTCTTCGTCCTGCAGGGAGAAGACACCCTCGAGGTCGTCTCCGAGATGGACCAGTTCCGCCTCCGTCCGCAAGATCGGCTCGTGGCCCTCGTGGGCGTCGGCCCCGACATCCGCGAGCAGAGCGACCACCAGACGGCCCCCGAACAGCCGATCGACGGGCCCGATGTGTTCGAGGTGGAAGAGGAGGCCCCTGAAGACGGCGACGACGCGGGCACGGTGGTCCAGTCCTCGTGATGATCACCGCGTCGCGCTCTCCGTAAGCCACAGTAAGCTCTACACCGAACCGCACGTGACCCGCACGCGGGCTGTCGACGCGGGGTGCGACGCCACCACGTCGGGGCCTTTGAGTGATTCGAGATCATGCGCTCTCCGGGCCAGGAACGCCGCTGCCGGGACGTCTTTGCGTTTCGAAACCGGATGAACGAGGACCTGTGGGACGTCTGCCAGAACGTCCTCTCCCGGGACGGTCAGAGACGGGCGTAGACGGTTGGGACGTGCCCCCGAGTTCGAGGAGGCCGACGACGTTCCGGGGAAATCGCCCGTTCGTCCAGGGCAGGCCCGGTCCGGCCGAGGGGACGGGACGGGCACGGGGGTGTTTGGAAAAGAGGACCCCGGACGGAGCCGCTCGGTCCATACGGCGTAATGATCATGTGCCGGGCTGTTGCGGAGGAGGACGGGCG
>JAZKTD010000135.1:0-9553 GCA_036625705.1 Salinivenus sp. | reverse complement strand
GCCTCGCGCACTACGCCCCCGTCTTTCCGCAATCCGAGACGGCGCCCTGAGCCCCACGGGCCCCGACGCCGCGTGCGGCATGATGGTTGCGGGGATACGCTGTACCGGATACCCTGCTTTCCTCTTGCCGCTCCCTCCTTCATCGACCCGTTCCCCTCCATGCGTCGCCTGTCCTGTCTCTCCGCTGCCGCCCTTCTTCTGGGCGCCCTCCTCGTCCCGCTTCCCGCCCAGGCGCAGCAGGGCCTCGACGACCTCAGCGACCTCGGAAACGCCCTCCGGACGATCAGCGAGGGGTACGCCGACAACTACGTCCAGCCGGTCACCAATACCTTTGGCGCCGGGGTCAACAGCGCCCTCTTCCGCGACGCCGACGTCGGGAACAGCCTCATCCCCGGCTTCCCCCTCGACGTGTACCTCGGCGTGAGCGTCCCCGGCACGTTCACCGCGTCGATGGAGAAGAGCTTCCAGCCCTTCGGGGGCGGGCAGGAGACCTTCGCGTCGAACGGGCGGACGTTCACCGTCGAGTACACGGGAAGCGGCGAGGTGCCGACGGTGCTCGGCGAGACCGATCCCCCCGGCGGAAACCTTGTAGTGCGCGACCAGCAGACCGGGGCGGTCGTGGCAGACGCCCAGGCGCCGCAAGGTCTCGTCGACACACCGATTGCGCCGCTGGTCATTCCCCAGCTCGCCGTCGGGTCGATCGCAGGGACCGACGCCCAACTCCGGTACTTCCCGAAGTCCCGCCTCTCCCTGGCGGGCAGCAGCTACGGAACGGTCGGGGTGTTCGGCCTCGCCGTGCGGCACGACCTCGACCAGTGGGTGCCGGTGCCCGTGCCCTTCAACGTCGCCGTGCAGGGGTCCTGGAACCAGTTCTCCCTGGAGAATGACTTCGGGGGAGACGCCCAGGAGGTCCTCGATGCCTCCGGGTGGGCGGTGAATCTGCAGGCGAGCAAAGGACTGCCCCTCGCCCCGATCACGTTCTACGGCGGCCTCCAGTACGAGACGTTCAACGTCGACTACAACTACACCTTTCCGCTGAACAGCACCGGGCCGCCCCCCGAGATTTCGCTCAGTCAGTCCGCGGCGAACAACTTCCGGGGCCTCGTCGGGGTCACGTTCACCGCCGCCGTCGTCCGCATCAACGTCGACTACGCCGCCGGCAGCGCCCACAACGTCCTGACGGCGGGCTTCGGCGTGCGGCTGTAGCGTCGCCGGGACGGCCTCCCGCGACGCCGCGGCTCTCGACGCCCCGTCGGACGGCACAGGGGACGCGCTCCGGAAGGCCCCCCTGGGCCGGTGCGCGCCCTCGGCCCGGGGCGAACGCACGATTCTAGCCGGAGTCCGCTTGCGGGATTCGGGGATGGACGTATCGACGGATGAAGGGAAGAGACGTCCAAACTTCCGTACGTCCTCACTTCCATCCCTCAGCGACGCGACGCATGCGGCGTCGGCACTACACCTCCTCGACGGCGGGCCGTTCGGGCTCGACGATTTCCTCGTACTGCTCGACGGCCCCGCTGAGGACGTTTTTCGCCCGGTCCGGGCCGAAGAAGTCCTGCACCCGCACCATCTTGTCCTCCAGCGCCTTGTAGTCCTGGAAGAAGCGCCGGAGCTCGCGGAGACGGTGGTCCGGCAGCTCCTTGATGTGCCAGTAGTCGTTGAAGGCCGGGTCGTCCATGTGGATGCAGATGATCTTCGCGTCCTCCTCCTCGTCGTCGAGCATGCTCATCATGCCGATGGGACGGGCGCGGAGGATGCTGAGGGGGTCGACCGCCTCCTGGGCCAGCACGAGCACGTCGAGCGGGTCGCCGTCGTCCGCAAAGGTGCGCGGGACGAACCCGTAGTTGGCCGGGTAGACGACCGACGAGTAGAGCATGCGGTCGACCCGGAGCATGCCGGTATCTTTATCGAGCTCGTACTTGACCTTGCAGCCCTGCGGAATTTCGATGACGGCGTTGAAGACGTCGGGCGCGTCGGTCCCGACACTGACGTCGTGCCACGGATGAGCCATGTAAAACCTCCAGTTGGTACGTGTAAGCAAGTGGGATGGGCGATCTCAGCGCGCAGACGGGGGCCTCAGCCGCGCTGATCGCCGCCGGGGTGACGGGTCTGCGGCGTCTCTTTCAGGTGCTGCGACGGGTCGAACGACCGCTCGGTGCCGCACCAGGCGGCCAGGGCGGCACTGACCACGTGGGGGCCGGACGCCCCGAGGGGGTCCAGGGTTGAGCCCGCCGCTTCCGGGGTGTCCTGATCGCCGTCGGCCTCATCGAGGACCTCGGCGGCCCGCTGGAGCCCCCGGGCCAGGTGCGAGGCGGCCTCCGTCGTGTGGTCTTCGACGACGAGCTGACCGTCCCGGTGCAGTTCGGCGAGCGTCCGGATGGCGTCGGCCCTCCCCAGGGACACGCCCACCTCGTCGGTCTCGCCCGCAACCGTGCCGCTCCCGCCGGTGAGCGTCACGGCAATCGGGTCGAGGCCCCGGTCCGACAGGGCCTCCAGGAGGGCCGGGCCCGGGCCCGCACTCCGGTTCACGACGATGTTGGTGCGACCGATGTAGGGACGCTCGGCGACGAGGCTCTGAATGCGGTCGGCGAGCGCGTCGGGGCTGTCCTCGACGCAGCGACGGGCGTGGTCGAGTCGAAATCCCGGGGCCGCATCCGCCTCCTGCTCCTTTTCGAGGATGATGAGCGTTGCGTCGACGGACGAGTCGTGCTCCTCGAGCTCGACACCGAGAAAAAAGGCGTGGGCCATAACGAGCGGGAATCTTGTTGCATAGTAGACGCAGGCGAGGGATCCGTGCGGGCGCTCAGCGGTCTGCCGTCTCTCCCGGCGTGTCACACGGGGCAAAAGGAGCCGGCGCGGCGACACGGATCGCGGTATACCCCATGGGACTGCGCCGCGCTCGTTCCGCTGCCTGGGGGTTCCCCTCCTGAATCGATCCCGTTTTTCTACGCGTCCACCGTGCAGTACTGCACGCTGAAGTAGGACCGATCGTCCGTCCACACGCGCTCGACGGAAAACCCGGCCGCGGCCACGAGCTCCGAGAAGCCCTCAAGCGTGTACTTGTACGAGTACTCGGTGTGGATGGTCTCCCCCTCCTCGAACGTGAACGGATGCCCGGCCACGGTCACCGTCTGCTCCGCCCGGCTCCGCAGGAAGCTCTCGACGCACCCCTTCTCTTCGTTCCACACGCTCAGGTGCTCGAAGCGGTCGAGGTCGAAGGTGGCGTCGAGCTCCCGGTTCATGCGGCGGAGCAGGTTCTTGTTGAACGCCGCGGTGACGCCGGCCGCATCGTTGTAGGCCGCCTCCATCACGTCGACGTCCTTTTTCAGATCGACCCCGATGAGGAGCCCCCCGTCCGGCCCCACCGTGTCGGCCACGCGGGCGAGAAAGTCGCGGGCGTCCTCGGGCCGGAAGTTGCCGATGGTCGACCCCGGGTAGTAGCCGACCGTTCGCGCGCTCGGCGACGGCGGATCGGGAAGCTCGATGTCGGTCGTGTAGTCGGCGCAGAGCGGCTGCACCGGCAGGCTCGGGTAGTCGGCCGCGAGGTCTTCCGCCGCCTCTACGAGATGGTCGCGCGAGATGTCGATCGGAACGTAGACGGCCAGATCCTCCAGGTGGTCGAGCAGGAGGCGGATCTTCCGGCTGCTCCCGCTGCCGTACTCGACGAGCCGCACCCGCGGCCCGATCTGCTCGGCCATCGACGCGGCGTGGGACTGCATGATGCTCATCTCGGTCCGGGTCGGATAGTACTCGTCCTGTTCGCAGATGCGATCGAAGAGCTTCGACCCGCGTTCGTCGTAGAGAAACTTTGAGGGAACCTGCTTCTGGGTCTTCTGGAGGCCCTCAATGGCCGCCTCGCGGAACGACTCCGTCTGCGGGGCTTCGTCGACGAGGGGAAGCGTCTGAGACGTCGTAGTCATGTGAGCACTGTGGGTAGAAGGCGTAACAGACGAGAACGCACCCGCGGGGGCCGGACTCGTGCTTCGCGGGGCACGCCGGCGAGACCTGGGCACACAGTGGGGGCCCTGAAGATCGAATGGAAACTACCGGGGTGTCCCCGGAGAAGTCAAGGGGATTCCGGACGGGTTGCAGGATTGTAGGGATCGTTACGGGTCGTCCGGGGCCTCTCGGGTCCCGCCAGTCCGGTCGTCGAGGTCGGCGAGGGGGTCGGGGTGCCGAAACTGATATCCGAGCTGTGCGGTCAGCTTGCGGTTGCTCACGACCTTGCCCGTCGCGGGGTCGGACGTGTCGAAGGTGGGGGGCTCCAGTCCCATGGCCCGGGCGGCCCGTCCGTAGAATTCGCGCCGCGTGGGGTGCTCGTCGGCACAGGCGTTGACGACCTCCCCGCGCACGTCCTGCTCAAGCAGGAACGCAAAGACCCCGACGGCGTCGTCCCGGTGGATGAGGTTGACCGGCGCCTCGGGGCGTCCCACGTCGGTCCGGCCGGCGAGGAAGCGCGCCGGGTTGCGGTCGTCGCCGTAGAGGCCGCCGAGGCGGACGATCGTCGTGTCGAGGCCGGGGGTGTCCGCGAGCAGGGCCTCGACCGCCAGCAGGGCCTCCCCGGTCGGGCGGCGGGGCCCCGGCAGGGCATCGGGCCGCCCCGGCGGGCCGTCGGCCTCGGTCACCGTCTGCTCGACGTTGGGGTAGACGCCCGTCGAGCTGGCGAAGAGGACCCACTCGACCGCTCCGTCGCGGGCCGCGTCGCGGACCGCCTCAATCTGGCGCCGATGGAATTCCCGGACGTCGTCTCGCCCGCGCGGCGGCGGGACGTTGAGGACGAGAACGGGCGACTGGAAAAAGGCGCCGGGCGCCTCCCCGGACAGATCGGGGTCGAGTGTGAGCACGACGGGCTCGATGCCGTCCCGACGCAGCGCCTCCTGTTTGCCTGGGGTCGTCGTAGAGCCGCGCACCTGCACGCCCCGGTCGACGAGGCGGCGCCCCAGCGGGTGGCCGAGCCATCCACAGCCGAGGATGCTGATCGATTCGGTCATCGGACAAGCAGAGAGTCGAGCAAAAGGGGCGGCGGCGAACCGCCGGTCACAAAGCGTTTCCGCCCCGGGCGTTCCGACCGGGGCGGGCCGGCCGCCAGGCCGCCCTGCGGGCACTGCGATCCGAGGTACGCACGTAAGGATCAGTCCTGCCTCCCCAGCGCCGCCGGGTCCGTCTCCGGCACCGGCGCGCTCGTCGGGGTAATGGCGGGCAGCAGCAGGGTGAAGGTGCTTCCCTCCCCCAGCTCGGTCACGACGTCGACCGAGCCCTCGTGCATGTCGATAATTTGCTTGACGATGTAGAGTCCCAGTCCCGACGAGCCTTCTCCCCCGGTCGGTTCCGCCGAGAGGCGCTGGAAGGGCGCAAACAGCCGCTGCTGATCGAGCTCGCTCAGGCCCGGCCCCGAATCGACGACGGCAACCTGCACCTGATCGTCGCGTAGGTCGACATGCACCTCGACCTCCGCCCCCGGCGGCGAGTATTTGAGGGCGTTGCTCACGAGGTTGGCGACGGCCTCCCGCAGCTTCCGCTTGTCGCCCTCCACCACGCAGGGCGCATCGGTCTGGACGTCGCAGGACAGGACCTGGTCCTTCCAGTCGGCCTGCGGGTCGAAGCTCCGGACGACCCACTGGGCGAGGGCCGCAAGGTCCACCGCCTGGTGCGCCCGCTCCGTCCGCTCGGAGGTGGCGGCCGTCGCCAGCAGGTCCTCAATCAGCCGAAGCGTGTCGTCGGCCGAATCGCGGATGAGGGTCAGCTTCCGCTCGCCCTTCTCCGGGAGCCCCCCGGTCTCGAGCAGGATTTCTGAGAGGGCCCGGATCCCGAAGAGGGGATTCTTAAGATCGTGGGCCGCCACGCCGAGGAGCCGCGACTTCTCCTCGACGGTCTTTCGGAGGGCCTCGTTGGTCCGAAGGAGCTCGCGGTTATAGACCTCCAGTTGTCGCTTCCGCCGCTGCCCCTCGCGGGTGCGCTCCGCCACGGTCTCTTCCAGCTCCTTGCGCCGGCGCTCGAGGGCTTTGGTACGCCACCGCACGAGGAGCACCATCAGCCCGGCGGCCCCCACGCCGACGGCCCCGAGGGCCCAGGGGCTTCGATGCCAGAGGGACTCCGTGCGCACCTCGGCCTGTGGGGACCGGGCCTCCTGTGTTCTCTCGCCCGTACTTCCCACAGGGAGCGCCGGGCTGCCGTCCCCCCTCGCCCCCATCGTGAGCCCCCCAAGCAGGGCAACCGCAACCAGGGCCGCACCGAGGATGATCAGCGATCCCAACTGTACCGTCACGCGCATAATTTCGCTCCCCCCTCGAGGGGACATTGGCGGGAGGAGCCGTCTCTTCGTGCCTGCACCTGACCGACGGTCGACGTGGCGGCGTCCGACACAATGGCGCTCCCAGAAATGAATTTTCGCATATACTCCGGATACTGCGTTCGGTTGCCCCCCATAACGGATCCAAGATGAGTGGTTTGCCCCTCAATGGCAATTCTTTTTCCTCCTGAACGGGTGCAGCATCTCTTCCGGGGGACTGCCTGCCACGGCACTCGCCTCTATATTTTCACGCCCCGGGCTGTCACAGAGCAGAGACGGAGGCCGGCCGCCCGTGCCCCCGCGTGTCCCGACCAGGGAGATCCCGAATCTTCGGCGGAAAGAATTCCGACCGCTGTTGGGGATGTGCCCGGGGCCCCTTTCACTTCGGGCACAACCAGACGGGCAGACGCCGGTGAGCCCCCTCGGTTCGGACTCCACAACCCGATCGGCTGGGGCGGCCCCCTGAACGTGGAACGGGCGTCCCGTCGTCGTCTGTTGGAGGCACGACATTCCAATCCTGCACACTGACCCCGCTCTCCCCGCATGCCGCCGCTCGACTCGCCTCCGCCCTTCCCCGGCTTCCGGGAAACGGCCTTCGAGTTTCTCCGCGCCCTCGCCGAGAACAACGAGCGCGAGTGGTTCAAGGCCCGGAAGGACACCTACGAGGAGGCGGTCAAGGCGCCGCTCGAACTGCTCCTCCTCGACGGCGCGCGTCGGCTCGAGCGCGCGGGCCTGCCGCTCACCGCGCACCCGAAGCAGTCCCGGTTCCGGATCCACCGCGACCTCCGCTTTACCGACGACAAGACCCCCTACAAGACGAACGTGGGCGGGGTATTCGACCGGTCGGGCGAGAAGGAGAAGAACGGCGTCGTCTACGTCCACGTGGAGCCCGGCCACTGCTTCCTGGCCGCGGGCTTCTACAAACCGAGCGTCTCGTACCTCCGGCCGGTCCGCCGGCGCATCGCGGCGCAGCCGGCACGGTTCTACGCGATGCTCGACACCATGGCGGATAACGGACTGCCCGTCAACAGCATGGACGACACTCTCACCGGCATGCCGCAGGGCTTCAGCGACCACCGCGACGAGGAGGTGGCCTCCTACCTGAAGTGGAAAAACTACGTGACGCGGCGCTTCTTTCCGGACGAGGCGCTCCGGTCGCCCGCCTTCACCGAGGAGGTGGTTCGCATGGCCCGGGACGCGCAGCCGCTTCTCACGTTCGTCTGGGGGGCGGAATCCAGTGCGTCGTAGGCCGTGGCGTTGGTCCCTCGGCCACTTCCTCGTAATTCACAGTCTGCTCGCTGCCAGGGCTTGACCCCCCGGGGACGACCTTCTTAGATTGGGAGCGCTTTCCCGGTCATTTCGCCCGAACGGCGGCCCTCACAGCTCGTCCGGGAGCGCGTTCGCCTGTCTTTTCCGCGTCGTCCTGTCCTCGTGCCCGACAACCGACTCTACCGGCTCCACGTAGGCGGAGACCTCGTCGACGGGTACGGCCCCTACGAGGACGAGGATGCGCTCATCGACGGCCTCGTCGACATCAACCGGTCGACGGACCTGGAGTGGGGCGAGCTCGTCGTGCACGTCTACGAGACCGACGCCACCCCGCTCGGCATCGGCCGCAAGTACCTCGGGTCCATCGACGGCGGGACCGTGCTCATGATGGGCGAGGTGGACGAAGAACGGGTGACCAGCTCGTAGTCGGGTCCGCGGCGCGGCGCCTCTCGTCCCGCCTCGATCGGGGCGGACCTGGAGGCAGGCGTTCGGGATTACTGATCCGTGATAGGTACGCAAACCGCATTCCCGGCTCGCGGTGAGCCGTGTGTTGCTCTGGGCGAAACCGTCTTTAGAAACCCATTCACGTATCAGTAGGGCCGTCTCGTCCGTCCGATCGCACACCACCCTCTGTCCATGCAGGACCTCCGCGCCGCCGCCGTTCAGTTCAACCACGCCCCCGGCGACATGTCCGCCAACTGGGACACCGTCCACGCCTTCGTCGAACGGGCGGCCGAGCAGGAGGTGGACCTCCTGTCGTTCCCGGAGATGTGCCTCCCCGGCTACTGGCACCTCCGCGATGCCCCCCGGGCCGACCTGGCGGCCCTGAGTGAACCGATTCCCGACGGCCCCTCCACCCAGGAGCTGCTCCGCCTGGCCGAGGCCCACGACATGACGATCGGGGCCGGCCTCATCGAACAGGCCCCCGACGGCGCCCTCTACAACGCCTTCGTCGTCGCGACGCCGACCGGGGAGGCCCACGTGCACCGCAAGCTGCACTGCTTTCTGAACGAGCACCTGTCGAGCGGGGACGCGTTCACCGTCTTCGACGTCCCGGACCTCGGCCGCGTCGGGGTGCTCACCTGCTGGGACAACAACCTCGTCGAGAACGCGCGGATCACGGCCCTGAAGGGCGCGGAGCTGCTGCTCGCCCCCCACCAGACCGGCGGGTGCGACTCGCGAAGCCCCGAGGCGATGGGCCTGATCGACCCGGCCCTCTGGCACAACCGCCACGAGGACCCGGAGGCGATCGAGGCGGCCTTCCGCGGGCCGAAAGGCCGGGGCTGGCTGATGCGCTGGCTCCCCGCCCGTGCCCACGACAACGGGATGTTTCTGGTGTTCAGCAACGGCGTCGGGCCCGACGACGGCGAGGTGCGCACCGGCAACGCCATGATCCTGGATCCCTACGGCCGCATCATCGAGGAGACCTGGAAAGCCGCCGACAAGATGGTGGTGGCCGACCTCGACGCCGACCTGCTGGAGATGTGCACCGGCCAGCGCTGGCTCCGGGGCCGGCGCCCGGAGCTCTACGAGGCCCTTGCCACCCCGACGGGCGAGGAGCTGGACCCGCGCGAGGCCCGGTTCAAACGGGACTGATGGATTGGCGTCTTCCCCTGCTCGATCTCGCGGACGTCGGAACGAGGGCGGCTCCGATCTCTCCGGTCTGCGATGACGCCTCTCCCCAAAGGCGGGCACGATGGACCGCACGGGAAGCTCGTTGCGTTTTTGTTACATGGCGGGTTGGTTATTCCCTACGAAGTATGTCTCTTAAGAAGTGACTGTCCGGACCGGTACTCCTACCCACTCTGTGGGCCCCATTCTGCGGACCCTGCCGTTCCAGGACCTCTCTCTACTCTTAGCAGACCGTTCACACACCACCATTTCAGCCATGCAACAACACCATTGGCAGCGTCTCACTCCCGTATTTGCTCTTCTCATCCTCGGGCTCGTCGGCGTCGGGTGCGACTCGTCGGGCCTCTCCGACCTCAACGACCC
>JAZKTD010000134.1:0-9561 GCA_036625705.1 Salinivenus sp. | reverse complement strand
TACGAGTACTGGCCCGTCACCCGCGAGGACCTCGACCCGCACTACGACCGGGTCGAGGAGATGATGAACGTGCAGAAGTACCCGCTCGGGGAGGCCCCCTACAGCGACACGCCGAAGACCAACGCCTTCCGCGAGGCCGCCGAGGAACTCGGACTCGACTGGAAGCGCCCGCCCCTCGCGGTCACGTTCGGCAACGAGGGCGAACGGCCCGTGCCGGGGGCCCCGATCGACGAGCCCGAGGGCAATCTGCACGGTCGCGCGCGGCAAACCTGTCGTCTCTGCGGCGAGTGCGACATCGGCTGCAACTACGGAAGCAAGAACACGCTCGACTTCAACTACCTCTCGGCCGCCGAGCGGGAGGGCGCCGACCTCCGCACGCTGCACGAGGTGCGCTCGTTTCGGCCGCGAGACGAGGGGGGCTACGAGGTCACGTACGTGGAGCACGATCTCGACCGCGAGGGGGAGGCGGTCGACACCCGCCGGCTCGACCGGCAGACCCTCACGGCCGACCGGCTCATTCTGGGCGCAGGGACGCTCGGCAGCACGTTCCTCATGCTGCGGAGCCAGGAGCACCTGCCCGGCCTGTCCGACGCGCTGGGCACCCGGTTCTGCGGCAACGGCGACCTGCTCGGGTTTGCCCTGGACGCCGAGGAGCCCGATCCGGTGCACGGGGGCGAGCGGGCCCGGACGCTCGACCCGAACAAGGGCCCAGTCATCACGAGCACAATCCGGGTCGGGGACGCGCTCGACGGCGGCGACGCAACCGGACGAGGCTTCTACCTCCAGGACGCCGGCTACCCCAGCTTCCTGAGCTGGATCGCGGAGTCGGCGAACCTCTTCTCCGCCACGGCCCGCACCCTCCGCTTTCTCCGGCGCGTCTTTTCGGCGCGCCTTCGCGGCGACACGAACCTGAGCGCCGAGCTGCGAACGGCCCTGGGGGGCGACTTCTCCAAGTCCACCCTTCCCCTGCTGGGGATGGGGCGCGATATTCCCGACGGCGAGATGGCCCTCGACGCCCCGCGGCGCCTCACCAACGACTGGCAGCTGAAGAGCTCGCGCGACTACTTCCAGCGGCTCAAGAAGACGATGCGGGACGTGGCGCACGCGATGGGCGCCGACTTCCTCATCAATCCGACCTGGTTCCTCAAGCGCGTCATCACCGTCCACGCCCTGGGCGGCTGCCCCATGGGCCGAAACGAGCAGGAGGGCGTCGTCGACGAGTACGGGGAAGTGTTCAACCACCCCGACCTGTACGTGGCGGACGGCGCCATCATGCCCGGCCCGGTGGGCCCCAATCCGTCGCTCACCATCGCGGCCCTCGCCGACCGCATCGCCGACCGCATCCTCGAGGACGCCGGCGAGAGCCCCTCCGCGACCGGCGCGTCGGCCCCCGATGCGGCGGACGGCGCAGAGCCCTCTTCCGTAGAATCGGTGTCCTCGAACGGTGCCCCCTCCTCTTCCCTGCCTGGATCGGCCTCAGCGACCGCCGGCAGCGAGAAGAGCACGACCCTCCGGGAAGAGATCGTCCCGTTCACGGCCGAGGACGGCTACGAGTGCAACCTCGTGCACCTGCGCGGCGAGGATCCGCCCACCAAGGGGCCGGTCCTCGTGTCGCACGGGGCCGGGGTGCGCGCCAACATCTTCCGCGCCCCCGTCGAGACCAACTTCGCCGAGTACCTGGTGCAGCGGGGCTACGACGTGTGGCTCGAAAACTGGCGCGCGAGCATCGAGCTGGCCCCCAACGAGTGGACGCTCGACCAGGCGGCCCGGTACGACCATCCGGCGGCGGTGGAGACGGTGGTGGACGAGACGGGCGCCGCGAGCGTGCAGGCCGTCATCCACTGTCAGGGCTCCACCAGCTTTGCGCTGTCGGCGGCGGCCGGGCTGGTGCCCCGCGTCCGCACCATTGTGAGCAACGCCGTCTCCCTCCACACCGTCGTCCCGAACTGGTCGGTGTTCAAGATCAACTACGTGGTGCCGTTCGTCGACCGGTTTACCGACTACCTGAACCCGCAGTGGGACGCGGACACCAGGAGCCTCCCGGGGCGCCTGCTCTACTACCTGACCGAACTTACACACCACGAGTGCGACAACGCGGTCTGCCGTCAGGTGAGCTTCTACTACGGCAGCGGCTTTCCGGCCCTGTGGAGCCACGACAACCTGAACGACGAGACCCACGAGTGGCTGCGACGGGAGTTTGCCAACGTGCCCCTCAGCTTCTACCGCCAAATTAAGGACTGCATCCAGGCCGGCCATCTCGTGAGCACCGGGGCGGTCGACGACATCCCCCGCGACATCACCGCCCAGCCGCCCCAGACCGACGCCCGGTTCGCCCTCTTTGCGGGGGAGGACAACCTGTGCTTCCTCCCCGAGAGCCAGGTCCACACGCACGACTTTCTCGACCGGCACCGCCCGGGCCACGACTCGCTCCACGTCGTGCCCGGCTACGGCCACCTCGACGTGTTCTTCGGCCAGAGCGCGGCCCAGGACGTCTACCCGCAAATGGTGAACGAACTGGACAAGGACAACCCGTAATCCCTCCCTCCCCAACCCCCTCCGACTGGTGGGCCTCTTCACGATTCCAGATCGCCTTCAGCGCCAGGACGGCCGGCACGCCCGCGTCGACGGCATCCCGTTTCAACTACCGGTCAACTCCGAGAACTCGCCGGCCCTCATGGCCGCGTTCCCGATCGACGCGACCCGCGCCGCGGAGCTGCTCCCCGGCCACGAGATCCACCCGTTTCGCCTGTGGGGCAACACGGGCCTGCTGGTGGTGAGCGTCATCAACTACCGCACGACGGACATCGGGGCCTACGTCGAGTTCAGCGTCGGAATCGCCTGCACGCATGGGCGCTCCCCGGCCCCGATGGCGCTTCCGCTGCTCCTTCCGGGCCACTACGGCGTGGGGCAGTACGTCTACGACCTGCCCGTGAGCACCGAGGTGTCGGTGAAGGGGGGAAAGGGCATCTGGGGCATGCCCAAGCACCAGGCCCAGCTCGACTTTCTCGTGGAGGAGGACACCGTCAGCAGCCAGTACGACCTCGACGGCGAACTCGCAATGCGGATCGACATCGATCGGCCCGAGCGCGTCTGGCTGCCGGTGCGGATGCGGGGCATCAATTACTGCCAGTTCCGCGGCATGCTGATGAAGTCGGTGATCCACTTTCGCGGCACGGCGGGCTTCACCCTCTTCAACGACGACGCCGCCCGTCTCATCATCGGCGACCACCCCCGCATGCAGCCGCTGAAGACCCTCAACATCCAGCCGCCTCTCTTCACGGGCTTCCTGCCCGACACCCACGGCGTGCTGGACGACCACCTGGAGTCCTGGTTCATCAGCGCCGAGACGCCGATCGAGGAGGACGTCGAGGGCTTCGAGAGCGTGGGGGACCTGGGCACGAGCGAGGAGTGGCCCCCGCCCCCGGACCGTGACGTGAACTACCCAGCCCCAGTCGTATGAGCGACGCTCCTCACCGGTCCCTCCTCTTCTCCGGGGGCGGCCTGCGGGTCGCCTACCAGGCGGGCGCGCTCCGGGCCCTCTCCGAGGCCGGCCTGGAGTTTGGCCACCTCGACGGCACCTCCGCCGGCGCCCTGAACGCCGCGATGCTCCTCTCCGGCCAGTCGCCGGACGAGATGTGGACGCGCTGGCGCACCTTCGATCCCCTGGACTTTGCCTCTCTGCTCCCCCTCCACGAGTACCTCGACGGCGCGCCGCCCGCCCTGGGCGACGCCGAGGGCATCACCGACCGGGCCTTCCCGCACCTGGGTATCGACCCGGAGCGGATCCGGGGCGCGACGGGCGTCACCGGCACGTTCAACGTCTGCAACTACGCCCGCAAGACCACCGAGGTGATCCCCCACGAGGCGATTACGCAGGACCTGCTGGTGGCCGGCATGTCGCTGCCCATCTTCCTGCCGCCGGTGGAGCACGAGGGCACGCCGTACGTCGACGCGGCCTTTATCCGCGACACAAACCTGTGGGAGGCCGTCCGCCGCGGGGCCGACGAGCTGTGGCTCCTCTGGGCGCTCGGCAACACCGCCGAGTACAAGTCGGGCTTCTTCCACCAGTACATGCACATGCTGGAGATGAGCGCGAACGGACACCTGTTCGAGGAATTCGACCGCATTCGCGCCCTCAACGAGCGGATTCGGAACGGCGACTCGCCCTACGGCCAGGAGGCGCCCATCACCCTGCACATGATCCGGCCCGCCTCGCCCCTGCCCCTCACGCCCGACCTGTACCTGGACAACGTCGGCCTCGGCACGCTGCTGAGCATGGGCTACCGCGACGCCCGCACCTACCTCGCCACGAAGTCCCCCGACGGCCTCGCCTACACCCCTGAGATCACGCAAATGACCGCCATGCGCCCCGGCCTGACCTTCGACGAAACGATGAGCGGTGCCTTTGCGATGGGCGAGGACGACCCCGAGCAGGGACGCGCGGTGGGCCGGCAGAACGACACGGAGCTCGCCCTCCACGCCTCCGTCTACATCGACGACATCGACCGCTTCGCGAACGACCCCGACCACGAAGGGCAGCTGACGGGCTCGGTCGAGTTTGCTCCGTTCGGCGGCGAGGTCCACGCCACGGACGGCGTGTTCAAGCTGTTCTCTCCGGGCGACGAGGAGGCCCTCAAGTGGATGGTGTACGAGCTGGCATTCGAGCACGAGGGCCGGCCCTACTACCTCGCGGGCAAAAAAGAAGTCCGGGACGACCCCGGCTTCGACCTGTGGTCGGACACGACGACGCTCTACACCCGCCTTCACGAAGGCCGAGACCCCTCCGGCCCGGTCGTGGGCGCCGGCATTCTCCGCCTCGGGGTCGACGACCTAGCCCGCCTCGTCTCGACCATGCGGGTGCCCAACGCCGACTCCCTCGGCGACAAGGCCGAGGCGCTTTCGACATTCGGGCGCCTCTTCCTCGGCGAGCTGTGGGACTCATACGCCAAGCACGCGCCCGTGGACCTGACCCCGGACGAGGGGACATAACGGACGCTTTGACTCCTCCTCCCTCGCTCCTTCCCCCTTTACCCAACAGTGTAAAGTTGAACTCAGAGCAGTTTGTCTCCTGCCTTCTGAATCCTCTTGGTCCTCCTGAACGACCGGAACGTCTTGCTCTCTCCCTGCGAGGAGTGTCCATTTTGGCTTGACCCAAAATGGACGAAAAGGTCAAGGCTGTGAACAAATCGGCTGAGGCCCTTCGGCCTCCACTGAAATTCGGCAAACTCTCGCTCTTCCCTTCGGTCAGAGCGCTCAGGCATGCCGAATTTCAATCGTTTCGTCCTCAGACCCTCCGAGATGCCGATTTCTTCAAGGCCACTTGGCTTCGATTCTGCGGGGACGAATGACATCAGGCGTAAACCGCTTACCTTCACACTGTTGTCTTTTCACCCATTCCCCCACTCTCCCACGCCCCAACGCGCCCTCTCCTCCATTCGTCGATTCCCAACCCGTGCCCACTGACCCCTCCCCCGACCGGCCGCAGTCCGAGGCCGACCTCGACTTCACGCCCCAGCGGATGGTCCGCTGGTTCAATCCCCTGGAGCTGGTGCGGGCCGGCGTCCGGGCGGGCCTGTCGACCCTGTTCGGCGCGTACGCCGACCGGCGCGAGGTCCAGGCGCTCCAGGCGAGCGCCCAGTCCCGCGACCGCGTCGACATGACGACCGGGACGGTCCGGACTGCGGCCGGCGACGGCGCGCACGAGTGGTACGACCTCTCCGACCCCGATTCCCTGTGGATCGACTACACCGCCGACCTCGGAGACGGCTTCGACGCGACGTACACGGTCGCGCGCCTCCTCGCCGAGCGACGCCTGCGGGTTGGCGACCACCCGACCGAGCGGGGGCAGGTGCTGGTGATGGGCGGGGATCAGGTCTACCCCACCGCCTCGCGCACCGAGTACCAGAACCGCCTCGTCGGGCCCTACCGGGCCGCCCTGCCCTGGGTCCTCGAGGAGCCCCCGCTGCTCTTTGCCGTGCCCGGCAACCACGACTGGTACGACGGCCTCACGAGCTTCCTGCGCCTCTTCACGCAGGGACGGTGGATCGGAGGGTGGAAGACCGAGCAACGACGGAGCTACTTCGCGGTCAACCTGCCGCACGACTGGTGGCTCTGGGGCATCGACATCCAGCTGAACGCCGACATCGACAAGCCACAGCTCGACTACTTCCGGGCCCTCGCCGCCGACGACTCGATCATGCCGCCGGGCTCGAAGGTGGTGCTGTGTACCCCAGAGCCGTCCTGGCTCTTCGCCGAGACGAAGGGCCAGACGGCCTACCAGAACCTCGGCTACCTCGAGGACAAGATCATTGAGGCGAATGGCCACGAACTGGCGATCGGCCTCGCCGGGGACCTGCACATGTACGCCCGGTACGAGGCGGCCGAGACCGGGCACCAGCGCATCATCGCCGGGGGCGGCGGGGCGTACCTGTACCCGACGCACGACCTGCCGGAGACGCTGGAGGTCGACACGGCGGCGGGCACCCACCGATTCGAGATGCAACCGGCCCCGGACGGCGATTCGGACGCGCCCGTCTTTCCGGACGTCCCCACTTCGCGAAGGCTTTCGTGGGGCGCGCTGCTGCTTCCGTTCAAAAATCCCTGGTTTGGCGGGGCCGTCGCCCTGCTGTACCTGCTCTTCGCCTGGCTCACGCAGAGCGCCACGGTCCGGCCCTCCTTCAGCGCGGTGGACGCCCCTGGTGGGACGCCGTCCTCACTGCTGAGCTACCTGGCACGCACCTCGGACGCCGGGAGCGCGCTCGGCGCGGTCCTCGATGCCACCCAGCACGCCCCGGGTGCCGCGCTCCTGGTGGTCGTGCTCTGGGCGGGGCTCGTCGCGTTCGCCGACCTGAAGAGCTGGGGCGCCGCGCTCGTCGCGGGGACCCTCCACGCCGCCGCGCACCTGGGCCTCGCCACTGCCCTGATGTGGGGCTTCGCCGTCGTCAACCACACCGTGGAGGGCCTCCCGGCGACGGGCCCCCTCCACGTGCCCCTGTTCGTCGGGGAGATGGCGGTGTTTGGCGGCCTGCTCGGGGGGCTCCTGACGGGTCTGTACCTGATCCTGGCCAACCGACTGCTCGGGCTGTTTGGAAAAAAGGGCGTCCACGCCAACGAGGTCTTCTCCGCCCAGCACATTCCGCACTACAAAAACTTCCTTCGGCTCCACGTGGGGGCCGACGGCGATCTCACCCTGTACCCGGTCGGCATCTCGAGCATCGAGACCCACTGGTCCGTTCGGCCCGACGGCGGGCCCGAGGACCCATGGTTTGAGGGGAGTGCCCCGCTGGCCGACCGCGCCGAGCTCATCGAGCCGCCCGTCCGCGTGGATGGGCCCTCCACCTGCACCTAACCCTCAGGCAGAACGCGCCGCCCGCGACAAGCGCCCCCGTCCCCTCTTCTCGCCCTCGCCCAGATCGGCCCTTCGTCCGCCCATGACCACCAGTCAGATCATCAGCCTCGTCCTCGTCGCCGCCCTCATCGCTACGGTCGTCGGCCTCCTCTACTATCTCTACCGGCTGCGCGGCGACTTTTACGAGGCCTGTCGGGAGAGCGGCAACCTGGAGCTGTACGCGAGCTGCCCGCTGGGCATTCCGGTCGGCAGCGTCCGCTCGACCCTCGCGCTGCTCATCGTGCTGTTCGCGATCGGATACATGGGCGTCACCGGCGTAGAGGAGCCGCCCCAGTTTATCACGGCCGTCGTGAGCACCGTCATCGGGTTCTACTTCGGCAGCCGCTCCTCCAGCGGCGGAGGCGAGAACCGCGGCGCGGTGCAGGATCTGATGAGCGGGGCGTCCCCGTCGACTCAGGAGGCCCCCGACTCGACGGACGCCCGGAACGGCACGTCGCCCGCGTCGACGGCGACCCCGGCAGAGTCCGCCCCCACGCCGGCCGACACGGACGCCGCGCCGGCCCGCCGCCAGGAGGCCCAGGATCTCCTGGCCCGCCTCGAGGAGGGGCTTTCCGTCACCGAGGTCGCCCGCAGCGTGTTGCCCCGGTCGCTCCGGAAACGGTTCTCCTCCCTGACGCAGGCGCTGCAGAACGGCGTCGAGACGGTCGAGGGGCTGGTGGAGGCCGACAGCGTCGGGGACGCCCTCGAGAAGGGCAGGACCCTGCTCCAGCGGTTTCGGAAGGACAACCCGGTGCGCACGATCCTCGAGCGGGCCCTGGGGTCCTTCGCCCCCGTGCTCGGTGCCGCCGTGAAGCCGCTCCCCCTCATCGGGAGCATCGTCAACGTGGCGCAGTCGGTGAAGACGGAGGTCTACGACCGCTGGAAGGCGCGCATCCTGCACACCTCGTTCGAGCCGGCGGACCTGCCCATCGAGCGCGTGGACGCCAACACCGGATTCACGCTGCTGAGCACCACGCCGATCATGAAGGAGGCCTTCCGCGAGGAGCTGGAGGCCAACGACCGGTCGTTCCTGGAAGACACGGCCGAGGAGCTGCTGTCGACGGGCGAGCTGGAGTCGCTCTGGTCCACCTACAGCGACCGGTTCGACTCGCGCCAGCAATTCGAGGAGGGCGTGGCGGCCCTCCGCCGGGCCGCGGCCGACCTCGAGCTGCGGGAGGAGCTCGATCCCGCGCTCTTCGAGGAGGTGGGCGGCTACGAGAAGGCCGTGGCCAACATCGACAAGCTCCACGCCGACGACGCGGCCCAGGGGGACCTCGACGCGATCGTGACCATGTTCGAGGCCCTCCAGAACGCCGACGGGGTGGGTACCTCCATCCGCCAGCTGTTCGAGGACGTGCGGGCGGATCTCACGTCGTCGGAGGCGTCCCCCACCCCCTCGTGACGCCTTCTGCCTCTCGGACGCGCCGCGCTCTTCGATCCCACCATTTTCCCCATCAGTCGCCATGTGGAGTTCCGATCGCACCGCCCGACACGTGCTCATCAGCATGCTCGTCGCCGCCCTGCTGGGCGCCGGATGCGGGCTCCGAGCCATCGACGAGATGAAGGAAGACCATCGGCAGGGGCAGTACGCCGAGGTGGCGCGCATGGACGTGTCCTGCGACCCGGGCGACGACCGTTGCAACCAGATGCACCTCCTCAAGGGCGACGCCTGCTACGTGCTGGGGCGCAGGGCCGAATCGGCCGACGAGGACTCGACGGCCCGGGCCCGCTTCGCGTGCGCAGAGACGCACCTCGGGGAGGGCCTCCGGCAGACCGAGCCGGGGTCGGGGGACTGGACGATTGCGGGCAACGATCGTGCTCAGTGGTACACGAACCGGGCCGAGTCGCTGCGGCAGCTCCAGGATCTGCTGGCCGGCGATTCCGCCCGCGCGGTCTCCCGGCGCCTGCTCGAGTTTGGGCAGACGTACCGCGAGGCGGTCCCCGACGCGGCCGCGCCCCACTTCTACATCGCCACGGCCCAGTACGCCCTCCTTCAGCCGCGGCTTCTCGACGCGCCCTCCGGCGACGCGGACGTCTGCGGGGAGCTCGACACGATCATATCAACCCTCGACGAGGCGCCGCCCGCCCCCGACACGTCCAGCGTTCACACCAACATCGAGAGCCTGCGCCGCCAGCTCGACCGACAGCGCTCGCGCCTGGACTGCTCGTCGTAG
>JAZKTD010000133.1:0-9578 GCA_036625705.1 Salinivenus sp. | reverse complement strand
CTGGATCCAGTCGACCCTGGCCGCCGTGCAGGCCCAGTCGCATCCGCCCGTCGAGATCGTCGTCGTAGACGACGGCTCTACGGATGAGGGCCCGACCCTGGCCGCGGCCGTAGACGGCGTCACCGTGCGGCCGCTCGCCCGCCCCTCCGTCCGGGGCGCGGGACCGGGCCGGCAGTGC
This sequence comes from Salinivenus sp., assembly GCA_036625705.1. Taxonomy (GTDB): domain Bacteria; phylum Bacteroidota; class Rhodothermia; order Rhodothermales; family Salinibacteraceae; genus Salinibacter. Next base: position 9,400 of record JAZKTD010000133.1, on the reverse strand, counting down.
GGCTTCGAGCAAACGACCGCCCCGCTGGTCGCCTTCCTCGACCAGGACGACCTCTGGCACCCCGACCACCTGCGCCTGCTTGCACACCTCCTCGCCGACCGGCCGGACTGCCCGGCCGCCGTGGCCTCGATTCGCGACTTCCACGACGGGACGCCGCCGGACTACGACGCCCCCCAGCGGGCCCCGGCGCCCTTCGATCCGTGGTCCTCGTTCCCGTTCAACGGCATTCGCACCCCCTCCGGCGTGCTGGTCCGCCGTGCGGCCCTCACGGCCCTCGGCGGATGGCCGACCGACGCCGCCGTCACCGATTTCGTGGTCTGGTTCCGCCTGTCCCTCGATGGCCCGCTGGTCGTGAACCGGTGCGTAACCTGTGCCAAGCGAAGCCACGCGTCCTCCAAGCTGAGCGAGATTCAGAGGGCCGGCCGGACCTCCTTCATTCCGGAGAAGGTGCGCCAGCTCGACGCCCTCTGCGCGGCCCGAGGCCGGCGCCGCCCCGAGCAGGCCGACCAACTCCGGATCCGTCTCGACGCGCTCCGGGCCGGGGGGCGCCTCGCCGCGGCCTACGACGCGAACCGCGGGGATCTCGTCTCTGCGGCCGCGCCCGCCCTCGAGGCCCTTGCGGAAACAGAGCCCGCGGTGCTCGACGACCTCTTCTCCTTCGTGTTTCTCTTCCTGCTGGGCCCCGGCCTCCAGAGCTCCGTCGCGGCAAAGCGGACCGTCCTGGACACCTTCCTCCTCTCGTGGCCCAACTCGGCTCCGCGGTCCCGACGCCGTCTCCGGGCCCTGTTTCTTCAGGAATTTTCCGCCCGGTTCTTTCTGGACTTCCTCCGTCGGAATCCCTTCCGCCTGCTCCGCTGGCAGCTCGCCTTGGCGTCGACGGCCCAGGCCCTCCGCCGCCGCTGGACGCGACGGCGCGGTCGCCGGCTTTAGCCCCTGGGCTCGTGTTTGGTCGCGCCACTCCCCCTGTCAGGAACGAAGGCACCCCCCGATGGGGATAGACCGATCCGCCGTCGCCCTCCCTTCGGGCGCCTCCCGAGCCCGACCGGCGGCCTCGCCCCTCCGTTCTCTCAACACAAAAAGCCACGCCCGGCCCCGGCACGGCGTGCCGGGACGGCGAGCGCGGCTCTTTGCGCAGGGTGCGGGGACGCCCCGATTCTCAGGTCGTCTCCGCGGCGAACCACAGTCCCGCCGTGCTGCTCAAACACCGCGGGCAGGCCGTTCCCGGGCCGTCGGGCCGGCACGCCGCTCGGGCCTCGCTTCGGGCCGGGCCTCGCTGGACGCGACGGGGAGCACTCAGGATCGGCCTGGGGTGGGGCTGGAGGGCCCTCTTGGGACACAATGGCGAGTTGCGAGCGTCGATTTTCGAATCGCTCGTGCCGTTGAGGGCCCTGGCACGCTGTGCACTCGCACTTCGCCACTCGCAGTTCGAAACTGTCGTCGTTAGTCCATCATCTTGCGGAGGAAGGCGGGCGTGTCCGAGTCGTCGTCGCCGGACCCCTCGTCGGAGCGGGAACGATCGTCCCGGTCCTGGCGGTCGTCGGACTGCAGGCGACGCACGTTGTTGGACCGCGACTCCCCGGAGGACGACGGCTCGGCGGCCTCGTCGCCCTCTGCCTCGTCGGTCTCCGGCTCGGGCTGCGGGTCCTGATTGGACCGCACGGGACTGCTGCGGCGCTCGTAGGCCGGGGTGTCGAGCTGGCGGAGGTTGTCCTCGCCCTTGTAGCGATGGGTCGAGTCGTCGTCGTCGAGCGGCACCGTGCGGCGCGAGCCGTCGTCGCCGGCCGCCTCGTTCCCGCCCGCGGGCTCGCCGTCGCCGGCCTCCTCGTCGTGGTCGAAGCCGGTGGCGATAACGGTGACGCGGAGCTTGTCCTCCATGTCCTCCTCGATCACCGTGCCGAAGATCACCTCGACGTCCTCGCCGGCCTCCGTCTGGATGACGCTGGTGGCCTGGGTGGCCTCGCGGATGCCCAGCGACGGGCCGCTGGTGATGTTGACGAGCACGTTGCCCGCGCCCGCAATGGAGAGCCCGTCGAGCAGCGGGCTGCTGATGGCCTGGATGGCGGCCTTCTCCGACCGGTTCTCGCCGGTGGCCGTGGCCGAGCCCATCAGGGCCGTGCCCCCGTCCTCCATCGTCGTCTGCACGTCGGCAAAGTCGAGGTTGATGAGGCCGTGGACCGTGATCAGGTCGCTGATGCCGCGGGTCGCGTTGTAGAGCACCTCGTCGGCCTTCCCAAACGCCTCGATGAGGCTCGTGTCGTCGTCGGCGATGTCGAGCAGCCGCTCGTTGGGGATGACGATGAGCGTGTCGACGTTGTCGCGCAGCAGCTCGATGCCCTCGAGCGCGGTGTCCATCCGCCGCTTGCCCTCGCACTCGAACGGCTTGGTCACAATGGCGACGGTGAGGATGTCGAGCTCGCGCGCGATCGACGCCACGACCGGCGCGCCGCCGGTGCCGGTGCCCCCGCCCATGCCGGCCGTGATGAACGCCATGTCGTAGCCGTCGAGGGCCTGCTTGATCTCGTTGCTGCTCTCCTCGATCGCCTCGGCCCCGACGTTGGGGCGGGCCCCGGCCCCCAGGCCGCTGGTCAGGTTGCGGCCCGCCTGAATCTTCTGGGGCGCCTTGTTCTCGTTGAGCGCCTGCGAGTCGGTGTTCACGGCGATAAACTCGACGTTCCCTCGGATGCCGGTCTCCACCATGTTGTTGATGGCGTTCCCTCCTCCGCCGCCGACCCCGACCACGCAGATTTTGGCCTCCTCGTTGGCCGAGTCATCGAACGAAAATTTGGAACTAAAGTCATTCATGAGTACGTGTCCCTCCAGTCGTGAATGCTGTGGTTCGAAAATGTGAGTGGACTGCCCGGCTCGCCCGGGATGAGCGGTCCCAAGCGCCTCTGCGCGAGCAATCGAGAATGGGGATAGGGTTGAAGGTTCGAAGGTCCAAATGTTGAAGGTTCAAATGTTGAAGGTGCGAAGGTGAGAAGAGCGAACGTTCAACGTGGCAACCTTCAACGTTCTAACGTCTACAGTTCGTCGAACCAGGACTTCATCCGGTCGGCGATGCGGTTCATGATCGTCCCGCCCGCCGCCCGGCCGTTCTGGGCCTGGACGTCTTCGGTGAGCGTGGTGCCACCGATGATCTCGGGGTGCATGCCGTAGAGCACGAGCCCGACGCCGGTCGCGTACTTCGGATTGGACACCTCCTCGACCAGGCCGCCGCTCAGGCCCATCGGGCGCCCGATGCGGGCCTCCATCCCGAGCACGTCGGCCGCCAGCTCGTCGGTGCCCGGGATCAGGGCCCCACCGCCGGTGAGCACGCAGCCGACGCCCAGGTGCCGGCCGTAGCCGCTGCGCTTGATCTCCATGGCGGCGATCTCCAGGATCTCCTCGAGCCGTGGCTGGATCACCTGCGCCAGCGTGTCGCGCCCGATCATCTTCTCGGAGCGGCCGCCGATGCCGGGAATTTCGATCTGCTCGCCCGGGTCGGCAAGGTCGATCAGCGCGGTGCCGAACTGGCGCTTCAGCTGCTCGGCCTGGTCGCGCATCACGCCGAGCCCCTTGCGGATGTCGTCGGTGACCTTGTTGCCGGCCACCGCGATCACGGCGGTGTGGCGGATGGTGTGGTCCTCGAAGACGGCAATGTCGGTGGTGCCGCCGCCGATGTCGATGAGGGCCACGCCCACCTCTTTCTCGTCCTCGTGCAACACGCTGAAGGAGGAGGCCAGCGGCTCCAGCACGATGTCGGACACCGCAAAGCCGGCCTTCTCGATGCAGCGGTAGATGTTTTTGGCGGCGGAGACGAGTCCGGTGATGATGTGGACGTTGGCCTCCAGGCGCACCCCGCTCATGCCCACGGGGTCGGCCACGCCGTCCTGCCCGTCCACGATGAACTCCTGCGGAATGACGTGCAGGATCTCGCGATCGGCCGGCAGGGCCACGTGCATCGTGTCCTCGAGGAGGCGCTGCACGTCGTTCTGGGTGATCTCGCCGGACCGGATCGTGACGACCCCGCGCGTCTGGAAGCTCTGCACGTGGTCGCCCGCGATGCCGACGATGACGTTCTGCACCTCCACGCCGGCGGCCCGCTCGGCCTCGCCGATCGCCTCCCGTACGGCGTTGACGGTGCGGTCGATGTTGACGACGACCCCGCGGTTGAGGCCGTCGGACGGGGCCATGCCCACGCCCAGAATGTTGACGCGGCCGAGGTCGTCCTCCGCGGCCACGACGGCACACACCTTGGTGGTGCCGATGTCGACTCCTACGACGATGTTTTCGTTATCAGTCATGGCAATAATTGGATTGAGTGGGGGGATCTGAGAGCCGCCGTCGGCGTCCGGGCGGCGGGGCTCCTGCGGGAGGCGTCATCCATCGAGGGGCTGTGTGCGAGTGACGACTTGGCCGTCGAATCGGAGGTCAATTTCGCCGATGGACGAGGCGGTGTCGGCCGCGAGGACCTGCTCGGCGAAGGCGCGGAGTCGCCGAAGCTTCGCCGGGATGTCGCCCGTGCCCAGTTGCACCGGCAGAGGGCCGTGGGCCCCGATGGGGGCCGTCAGGAGGCGCACGCTGCTGTCGGGCTGGACCGCGAGCTCGGCCACGAGCGGGTCGGCGCCGCTCGTCGGCAGGGCCGACAGGGCCGCCCGCAGCGCCGGCGGGGCCATCCGCCGCAGCGGGTGGTACTCGGCCTCGAGGCCGCGCACGAGGGGCACGTCGGCCGCGCCGCTGTCGGGCAGCGGCATCGCGTACCCGGCCGGGTCGAGGTAGTGGGCGGGCCGCCCCGACGCGTCGACGACGAGAGCCGCGGGGGTCCGCTCGGTGACCGCGACCTGCAGGGTCCGGTAGACCCGCTGCTTCGTGACCTCGGCCGTCTTCACCCAGGGGTGCCGCGCCACGCGGTCGGCCACGAGCGCTCCGTCGATCGTCTCCATCACCGTCCCGCTGTCCACGCGGGCCAGATGGCGCACCGTGTCGGCCGGGGCGTGGTGCGCGCCGGTCACGGCCACGCGGCCCACCGTCACGCTCGACTGCCACTGCCAGCCCAGCAGGCCGAGGGCCAGCACCCCACCCACCACGGCCGCGAGGCCGAGCAGGCGAAGCGCCAGCCATCCGTATGTCTTGATGCGGTCGAGATTCATGTTTGTGTCGAATGGACTCGCTCAGAAACTCAGTCCTGCCAGCTGTCTTCGGCGTGCTATTGCGTATTTCGGATTGCGTATCGTTTCTGCCCTGCGCTCTCACCGCAACACGAAATACGGGATACGCAATATTGTCCCGTCTCGAGTGCGGCTCTGTATAGGTTCATTCTCAATCACGTCGGATTCTCATTTTCCTCCAGTCGTTCGACGAAGGCCCGGCTCTGTCGCCAGATGTCGCCGGCCCCGAGCATGAGCACGATGTCGCCCGGCGCGGTGAGGTCGACCAGCCGGGCGGGCAGCGCCGTCTTGTCGGGCACGTAGTGCACGGCCCGGTGGCCGAACTGCTCGGCCCGGTCGGCCAGGAGCTGCCCGTCGATGCCCTCGATCGGGTCCTCCCGCGAGCCGTAAATGTCGGTGATCACGAGCCGGTCGGTGTTGAAGAACGAGCGAGCAAAGTCGTCGAGGAAGTCGCGGGTCCGGGAGTACAGGTGCGGCTGAAAGACCGCCACGATGCGGCGGTCGGGGTAGCCCTGGCTGGCGGCGTCGAGGGTAGCGCGAATTTCGGTCGGGTGATGGGCGTAGTCGTCGAGCACCACGACCCCGCCGGCCTCCCCGATTTTCTCGAAGCGGCGGCGGACCCCGGTAAAGTCGCTCAGTCCCTCGCGAATGCCGTCGAAGTCGATCTCGAGCTCGAGGCCCACGGCGACGGCGGCGAGCGCGTTGCGCATGTTGTGCAGGCCCGGAACCTGCAGCTCGACCGTCCCGAGCCGTTCCTCGCGCCTCAAGACGTCGAAGCGGGTCTGCAGGCCGTCGCGCCGCACGTTCTCGGCCCGCACCTCGGCCTGCCGCGTGGTGCCGTACGTGATGATGCGCCGCTCGACGTCGCCGACGATGGCCTGCACGTTCGGGTCGTCGAGGCACAGGACCGCGGCCCCGAAGAACGGGACGCTGTTGGCGTACTGCGTGAACGCGGCCTTGATGTCCTCGAGGTCGTCGTAGACGTCGAGGTGGTCGGCCTCGATGTTCGTGATCACCGCGATGGAGGGGGTGAGCCGCAGAAAGGTGCGGTCGTACTCGTCGGCCTCGATGACGATGACGTCGCCCTCGCCGGTCACGGCGCTCGACCCGAAGGCCGTCACCTTTCCGCCCACGATGACGGTGGGGTCGAAGCCCCCCTCCGCGACGACGAGCCCCGCCATCGAGGTCGTCGTGGTCTTGCCGTGGGTGCCCGCGACGCCGACGCCGTACTTCATGCGGATGAGTTCCCCCAGCATCTCGGCCCGCGGGATGAGCGAGATGCGACGGCGCTCCGCCTCCCGCGTTTCGGGGTTCTCCTCCGGGTCGACGGCACTGGAGTAGACCACCACGTCGGCCGCGCCCACCTGCTCGGCGGCGTGCCCCTCGTAGACCGTCGCCCCGTGCTCCTCGAGCCGCTCGGTGACGTCGCTGGCCTGCAGGTCCGAGCCGGTGACGTCGTAGCCGCGGTTGAGGAGCACCTCGGCGATGGAGCTCATGCCGATGCCGCCGATGCCCACCATGTGGATCTGGCGGATGCGGCCCAGGGCCGGTTGTTTGCGGAGTTCGGTCATCGGTCGAAGGAAGAGAAATCGATTGTCGAAGGCATTCCCGGAAGCACCGCGCCGGCGGCGCGGCGGGACTCCGGCGGGGGCGATGCACCTGTGGAATTAGCCGGCGCGGTAGCGATCGGCGAGGGCGAGCACGTCGCGGGCGATCGTCTCGGCGGCCTCGGGGCGCGCCAGCTCGCGGGCGGCCGCGGCCATCTCGTCCCGCGCGTGTGGATCATCGAGAAGGGCGTGCACCGCGTCGGCAAACCGGTCGGGGAGGTCCGCCTCGGGCAGCACCTGCGCCGCCCCCGTTCGCGCCATGCTGCGGGCATTTTTGGTCTGGTGGTCGGCCACCACGTTGGGGGAGGGCACCAGGACGGCGGGCGTGCCGGTCACCATCAGCTCGCTGCACGTGAGGGCGCCGGCGCGGCACACCACGAGGTCGGCCGCCGCGTAGGCCCGGTCCATGCGGTCGATGTACTCGACGAGGCGCAGCTGCGGGTGGTCGTCGACGCGCTCGTCGACGGCCTCGTGGTAGCGGGTGCCGGTCTGCCACACCAGGTGCACGTCGTCGGCCGCGAGGAGCGCCCCCAGGTTCGTCTCCACCGCCTCGTTGAGGGCCGCGCTGCCAAGCGAGCCCCCCATCACGAGAATAACGCGCCCGTCGGCCGGCAGCCGGAGGGCGGCCCGCGCCTCGCCCGGGTCGGCCTCCCGGAGCGACCGCCGCGTGGGGTTGCCGCTGACCACGGCCCGGTCCGAGGGCACCCACTCCCTCGCCTCGGGGAAGGCGAGGTGGATGCGCTGCGCGAGGCGTGCGAGCAGTCGGTTCGTGACGCCCGCGTAGGCGTTCTGCTCCTGGACCAGGAGGGGCCGCCCGCGCAGCCACGCGGCCAGCAGGACTGGGCCGGCCACGTAACCGCCGGTGCCCACGGCCACGTCCGGCTCGATCGCCCCCACCAGCCGCCAGCTCTGCAGAAGCCCCCGTAGCATCCGGAGGGGCATCATCAGATTCGTCGCCGTGAGGCGGCGCTGAAGCCCCTGCGCCGTGATGGGGTGCAGGGCGTAGCCCGCCCCCGGGACGGCGCGCGCCTCGAGCCGGTCCTCCGTCCCCGCAAACACCACCCGTGCCTCCGGCCGGAGGGCCGTGATGGCGTCGGCAATGGCGATGGCGGGGTACACGTGTCCCCCTGTGCCGCCGCCGGCCATCAGTATGTGGGGAGGGCGCGTGGCCATGTCGAGTGCGTCGTTGAATGCTGAGGGAATGGGTCGAGGAAGGACGAGCGGGGCGTCGGCCGCCCCGCCCGGGCCGCGAGGGTCGGTCAGACGAAGTTTTCGTGGTCGCGTCGCACCTCGTCGGGAGTGCGGGTCTTCGACTGCCGCGAGATGTTGAGCAGGACGCCCACCATGATGCCGTTGGCCACCATCGACGTGCCGCCGTACGACACGAAGGGCATCGGGAGGCCCGTGACGGGCAGGAGGCCGCACGAGACGGCCGCGTGCACGAATCCGTAGGTCACGATGAGCGTGGTGAATCCAACCGCCAGCACGAGGCCCAGGGGGTCGGGGGCGTCCCGCGCGATGCGCAGGTAGCCGCGGAACAGCAGCACGCAGAAGCCGAACAGCAGCAGCAACGCCCCGATGAGGCCGTACTCCTCCGCGATGATCGCAAAGATGAAGTCGTTGTAGGGGGCCGGCAGGAAGTCGCGCTGGATGCTCTTGCCCGGCCCGACGCCCGTGAAGCCGCCCACGGCGAACGCGATGCGGGCCTGCCGGGCCTGATACTGCTCGCCCTGCGGGTCCATCACGTACTCGGTACTCGTGTCGTCGAACAGGTCGGTCCCCAGGTACGCCTCCAGCCGGGCCGCCCGGTGGGGCGAGGTCACGATGAGCACCACGCCCAGGAGGGCGCCCAGCACGCCGAGCCCGCCAATCTGAAGCGTGCTGACCCGCCCCACGAAGCACATGAGCATCACGGCCAGAAGCAGCACCGCCGAGGTGGAGAGGTCATCGATTCCGATGAGGGCGATCGTCCCGAACACCCACACGAGGATCGGCAGGAAGGCGCGGCCGAAGCTCTTCACGTACTCCTGCTTCTTGACCAGCAGCACCGCGATGTAGAACACCAGCGCCACCCGCGCGAGGTCGGACGGCTGAAAGCCGACCCCCCCAATCTCGAGCCAGCGATCGGCCCCCGCCGAGAACAGCCCCACGATCTTCACGGCCGCCAGCAGCATCAGGGCCGCGATGAGACCCAGACGGCTGTAGCTCGCCAGCGTCCGGTAGTCGATGAGGCTCACCCCCCCCATCACGATGAACGCGACGCCCACGCGGAAGAGGTGCCGCCACAGGAACTGCTCCGGCCCGGTGCCGGCCCGCACCTCCGCCAGGTACGTGATGGCACTGTAGACGGCCACCGTGCCCACCGCCGACAGGGCGATCACGACCCAGAGGACGTACTTGTCCGCCGGGGCCTGGTCGGTGACGGTCTGTTTAAGAGTTCGGAAGAAGCTCATCGGGAGTGGGTGCTGCGTTGGAGAATGTCCCCTTCGTCCATCGGTATATCGCGTATTCCGTATTGCGTATTTCGTAGAGGGAAAAACAGCGCAGATACGCAATACGAAATACGCAACACGAATCAAAGAAGGGTCTTGACGAGGCGGCGGAAGAGGTCGCCCCGTTCTTCGTAGTCTTCGTACATGTCGAACG
>JAZKTD010000132.1:0-9622 GCA_036625705.1 Salinivenus sp. | reverse complement strand
GGGCGGCGCCACACGAGGCGGACGGTGGCGCCGGGCCCCTCGTGCATGCCTTCGTCGAGCATCGGCTCGGCGGCCTCCAGTTGCTCGATGCCCCCGGTTTCGAAGTGCTCGCGGAGCTCCTCGGCCGTGACCATCATCTCCACGTCCGGCGGGCCGCCGCTGGTGTAGCCCTCCGTCCGCTGCTCGGGCCGGAACCACTCGGCGATGAGTACCCCCCCGGGACGGAGACACCGCCGGAGGCGGTCGTACAGGTCGGCCCGGTCGGCGGGAGGCAGGTGCAGAAACGTGACGACAATAGCGTCCCAGGTGCGGTCCGGCTGCCATTCGCGGACGTCGGCGAGGATTGTGTCGACGGACACGTCCGACTGCTCGGCGAGGCGGCGCGTCTTGCGCAGGCCCTCCGCCGAGTAGTCGAGCGCGGTCACGTCGTGCCCCTGCCGGGCGAGGAAGGCGGCGTTGCGCCCCTCCCCGGCCCCGAGGGCGAGCACCTCCTGCTCGTCGGCGAGCCACCGCCCGGCGGCCGCCTCGACGAAGGCGTTGGGGCGCGTTCCGTACACGTAGGCGTCCTGAGCGTATCGGTCGTTCCAGAAGTCGGCGGGCTTGGGCATCGGAGCGAGTCTTTGGTTGGGGGCAGCTGTCGATTACCGATCCGCAGATACGTTTCCACCGATCTGGGATCGGTACCGTCCGTTCTCTGCTTGCGGCTATGCACGATCCAGGGAATCTGAGATTCCACGGTCGCGGAAATCGTTTCCGTACGTTTTCATGGATCGGTATACGAGGAGGGGTAGGGACTGCGCCTACAGGGGTCTCCTCTTTTTCCGGACGGCGACGATCTGGAAGGCCCCATACGGTCGCGGCCCGTGCTTGTTATTATGTGTAAGAACAAGATTGCTGGACGCTCCCGCCTCCCCATGCAGCGACACTTGCTCGTCCCTGTGCTTCTCGGATTCGTGCTCGTACTGGGCGGGTGTGGCGCCCCGGACTCCGGGACCGCCCCGGCGTCGCAGCCGCCGGACTCCGTCCGCCGGGCCGTCGAGCAGTCCATCCAGGCGCTCAATCAGATGCGTGAGTCCCTGGCCGCGACCATCGACACCCCGGCGGTCGACAAGGGCACGTTCAAGCGGGTGTGCGCGCCGGTCGGGAAGCGCGCCCGGGAACTCGGGCAGGAGAACGGCTGGGCCGTACAGCAACTGGCGAAGAAGTATCGCAATCCGGCCCATCGGCTCGACGCCGAGGCCCGCCGCCTGCACCGGCAGTTCGCCGACTCGTCGGGCCTCACCGAGCGGTGGATCCGCACGAGCCGTGACGGAACCGAGGGATGGCGGTACGCACGCCGGATTACCGTCCGCCCGTCGTGCACGGCCTGCCACGGCCCGAAGGAGCAGCGCCCCGATTTCGTCAAGGCGGGCTACCCCGACGACCGGGCGTACGGCTTCGAGGCCGGGGACCTGCGCGGCCTCTACGCCGTGTTCGTGCCCGACTCGACGGTCCGGACGGAGTGAGACCGGACCTCGGGGCGCCGCCGGCAACGAGCATAGGAAGCCCCGGAACCCTATTTGTACTTGTAAGTACAAGTTGTTACAATGCGGGAACGATCCGCCGATCTCGTCGACCGTCACTTCTTCCCAAACGCACGCGGGCCCATGGACTCCACACAGACGAACGGAGCGGTGAACTTAGAAAAGCGCTTACAGGACCCGGAAACCCGGGCGGCGCTGGTCCACCTCCTCGACCGGCTCGACACCATCGAGCGGGTCGTCGACGCGCTCGACCGCCTCGAACAGCAGATGCCGGGCGCCGTCCGCACCGGCGCCGACATGCTGGACGAGGAGCTGACCCGAGCCGCAGACCGAGGGGTCGTGTTCGACGAGCGCGCCGGGGAGGCCCTTCGCCTCGCCGAGAAGCTGACGGAGCCGGACACCGTAGACGTCCTGACGCGCCTCATCGACCGCCTGGACCGGCTCGAGGCCCTGGCGTCGATGGCCGACCAGTTGCCGAACGCCGCGATGGTAGCGGCCGACTCCATCGACGACGCCCTCACGCGGGCCGCCGAGCGGGGCGTGGTGGTCGACGAGCGGGCCCGCGAGGGCCTGATGCTCCTCGAGAAGATGACGGAGCCGGAGACCGCCGCGGCCCTCGGCGCCGTCCTGGACCGGGCCGAACACCTGGAGCGCCTCTCCGCCCTCGCCGAGGACGCCCCGGACGCCATCGCCACCGTGGTCGACATTCTCGACACCGAGTACGCCCGCGCCGCCGAGCGCGGCTACGACCCCGAGCAGATTCTCCGGCGGAGCTTCAGTGCCCTCGGCCAGCTGGGCGACCTCTTTCAGTCCGACGAGTTCGAGGCGCTTCTGGAGTCGGGCGTCCTCGACCCCGAGGCCCTGCAGGCCGTCGGCAGCCTCGGCTCGGCCCTCGTCGACACCCAGAAGGAGGCGCGCCGCGGCGAGACGCCCCAACGAGGCTTCTTCGGGCTCCTGGGGGCCCTGCGCGACGACGACGTCCAGCGGGCCATCGGCTTCATCACGACCTTCGCCAAGAAGTTCGGGCAGAATCTCCGCGCCTAACGACCGGTCCCGCCGGTCCGCGGCGGCTCGGCAGTTCCGCCCCCCTCTCATTCTCTCGCAACTACACTCCCTCTAGTCCCATGAGCGACAAACACCAGGTTCTCATCGTCGGCGGCGGCACCGGGGGCCTTACCGTGGCCTCCCAGCTCCTCGAGCGCGAGGACGCACCCGAGGTCGCCGTCATCGAACCGTCCGACACCCACTACTACCAGCCGCTCTGGACCCTCATCGGGGCCGGCGTCTTTCCGAAGGAGGAGTCCGCCCGGCCGATGGCCGAGGTCATGCCCCAGGGCGCGACCTGGATTCAAGACGCCGCCGCCTCGTTCGACCCGGAGAACAACACGGTGACGACCGAGAGCGGCACCACCTACGAATACGACTACCTCGTCATGGCGGCGGGACTGCAGATCAACTGGGACGCAATCCCGGGCCTCGCCGAGTCGGTCGGCCAACCCGGCACGGGGGTCGTCAGCAACTACTCGTACGACACCTGCGAGACCACCTGGGAGACCATCCAGGAGATGCCGAAGGGCGGTACGGCCCTCTTCACCGAGCCCTCGATGGGCGTAAAGTGCGGCGGCGCGCCGCAGAAGATCATGTACCTGACCGACGACGCCCTTCGTCGGCGGGACGCGCGCGAAGGAAGCCGCATTGCCTTCATGAAGGCCAAGGGCAGTCTGTTCTCGTCGCCCCCCTACGAGGAGACGCTCTACGAGGTCGTCGACCGCAAGGGCATCGAGTTGAACCTGATGACCGAGCTGACGGAGCTGCGGCCCGACCGCCGGCAGGCCGTCTTCACGCACCTGGAGACCGGCGAGGAGGAGACGATCGAGTACGACATGATCCACGTCGTGCCGCCGATGGGCGCGCTCGACGCCATCGCCGACAGCCCCCTCACCGACGAGGACGGGTTCGTGGACGTGGACCCGGGCACCCTGCAGCACACGCAGTACGCGAACGTGTTCGCCCTCGGCGACAACTCCAACCTGCCGACCTCGAAGACGGGCGCGGCCATCCGCAAGCAGGCGCCGGTGCTGGTCGACCAGCTGATGGCGACGCTCAAACACACGACGCCGGTCAACGGCACCTACAACGGCTACACCTCCTGCCCGCTCGTCACCGGCTACGGCAAGCTCGTGCTCGCGGAGTTCGACTACGACAAGGAGCCCGACGAGAGCTTCCCGTTCGACCAGACGCAGGAGCGGTACAGCATGTACGCCCTCAAGGCGTACGCCCTGCCGCGCATGTACTGGAACGGCATGCTGAAGGGCCGGATGTAGGAGTCCCGTCTATCGCGGAGGGACGGGCGGGGCGGCGGCGCCCCTTGTCGCCTCGCCTCCCTACGCGTCGGCGTCGGTCTCGAAGACCGGCTCGAAGTCGCGGAGGGACATGCCCTGGCCGGCGTCGTAGCGCCGCTCCGGGTCGCGGGCCAGCTCGAGCTCGTAGGCCACCCGGTCGCTCCGGTAGTAGCGGCGCTGGAAGTAGACGCGCTTCTCGCCCTCGCTCAGGGACAGGCGTTCGATGAGGAGCAGGGCCGCGCCCGCCTCCACGCCGAGCGGCTCGGCGACGGAGGGCGCGGCGTTGGCCGCCGTGATGCGGTAGTGGCCCCGCACCACCGGAATGTCGTACTCGGTCTCCAGGACGTGGTAGATCGTTTCGTGCTCCAGGTCGTGCCCCTCCAGGAGCTGCGCGTAGAACATGGGGAGCCAGGTGCGATCGAAGGCCACGGGCTGCCCGTCGCCCAGCCGCACACGGTCGAGGCGCATCACCTTCGGCTCGTCGGTGTCGAGGTGGACGGCCACGTCCGTGGGAGGGGCCTCGGGCGCGTGGTGCTCCACCGTCGATGCGGCCTCGAGGCCCGCCTGCGCCATGTCCTGGGCGAAGTCGGTGAGGCGCACGAGCCCCTGCGCCGTCCGCTGCTCCTTCACGAACGACCCCAGCCCCTGGCGGCGGTAGATGTAGTCCTCACTCTCGAGGGTCTGCAGGGCCCGCCGCACCGTGACGCGGCTCACGTCGAACCGCTCGCCGAGCTCCTTCTCGGACGGCAGCTTCTGGTCGACCGCGTAGGTGCCCTGATCGATCTGCTCGCGCAGCCAGTCACTGATCTGCTCGTGGCGGGGACGACCGGATTCGAGATCCATGGGCGCGTTGGAATCGCAATGGGCAGGACGGTGCGTGAAGAACGTATAACAGGTTATTACACGTCTAATGTTCCCGGCGCCGGAGAGGGCCGGTTCTCCTGCGCCCCTCGAAGGATGTCTCCAATATCCAGGGATGCCTCACGGGGTTGTGCGAGAAGGCCCTACGGCTCGGACCCGACGGCGGACGTATCCTTTTCACTACAGTGACGCGTTCCCCCGTGCGTCCCGCAGGGCGGTCGGAACCGCGAGGACACGGGCCCGGCACGGAATGGGCCGTCGTCTCCACAGTGCGTCTCTTCTCACAGGCACGAGGTCCCCCCATGCTTACAATTCGCCGCGTCCTCTTTACGACCGACTTTTCGGAGGGCTCGAAGCGGGCCTTTCCGCAGGCGGCGTTTCTTGCGGACTGGCACGACGCCGAGCTCCACATTCTAAACGTGACCGGCCGGCACCGCTACGACTACAAGGAGAATAAGGAGCACTTTCCGATTCCACTCGATACGCTGGCCGACTGGCTCCGGCGGCCCTCGGGATCCAGCCCAAGTGCAGCCGACCTGGAGGATCGCCCCATCGTGCAGCATCAGGTCGAGTCCGCCGCGCCCGCCGAGCGGATCGTGGACTACACCGACGAGAAGGACATCGATCTCGTCGTAATGGGCACCCACGGACGGCGGGGCGTCGACCGCATGCTCTTCGGCAGCGTGACCGAGGAGGTGGTGCGCGAGACCGACTGCCCGACGCTGACGGTGCGGACCGACGCCGACGCCGCGCCCGACCAGGCGGTGCGCCGTATTCTCGTGCCGGTCGACTTCTCCGACGCGTCCGACGTGGCGGTCGACCACGCCAAGGAGATTGCCCTCACCTACGGCGCAGAGCTCAACCTGCTCCACGTCGTCGAGCAGCCCTTCTACCCGTCGGCGTACGGCATCGACTCGGTGACCTTTCCCACGCAGGAGGTCGTCGACCGCGTCGAGAAGCAGCTCGGGGAGATGGCTCGCACCGAGATCGGCTACGAGCACGTGATGGTGGACGCGACGGTCGGGGACCCGGCCGACGAGATCCTCAGCTACGTCGACGACAACGAGAGCGACCTCGTCGTCATCGCCACCCACGGGCGCACCGGCCTGGACCGCATCCTGCTCGGGAGCGTCGCGGAGCGGGTCCTGCGGCAATCGCCGACGCCGGTCTTCGTGGCGAAGCCCGACCGGAAGTCGCTGGTGGCGGACGCGGAGCCCCCCGAGGCGGCCGCCGAGGAGTAGGCGCCCCCCGACCGGGCCGCGCCCCGATCTGCTTCGCCCTTTCGTCTGATACCAACGGCCAAAGATCGTTGTGCGCCTCATCGCCCTCTCTGAGAAGGGAGGACCGTCGCGGGGTGCGCCTCGCGACGGTCCACTCCGTGCCCTCCCGGGTAACGTGCACAATTGCCTTTGGTATCTGGTATGAGCCCCTCTATGGACTCCGTCGCCGCGGCTCCCGAGACGACCGCCGACCGCCCCGCGCCCTGGACCGCCGCTCCGGAGGACGTCCTCTCCGCCCTCGACACCACCGACGACGGGCTCGACGCGGAGGAGGCCCGGCGCCGGATTGAGGAGGAGGGTCCCAACCGGCTCCGGGACATCGACCGGCGCAGCGCCTGGGAAATTCTGTGGGAGCAGTTCAAGAGTCTCGTCGTCCTCCTCCTGGTGGGGGCCATGGGCGTGTCCTTCGCGTTCGGCCAGACCATCGAGGGAGGGGCCATCGGCGTGGTCCTCGCCATCAACACGGCGATCGGCTTTTTCACCGAGTGGCGGGCCGTGCGCTCGATGGAGGCCCTGCAGCAGCTCGGACAGGTGACTGCCCGCGTGCGCCGAAAGGGGACCGTCGACCGCCTCCCGGCCGAGCACCTCGTGCCCGGCGACGTCGTCCATCTCGAGGCCGGCGACCTGGTGCCCGCCGACCTGCGACTGCTTGAGACCGATCGTCTTCAGATCGACGAGTCTCCGCTCACCGGCGAGTCGATGCCCGTCGACAAGAGCGTCGAACCCGTCGAGGCGGACACGCCCCTCGCCGAGCGCACCTGCATGGCCTACCGGGGCACGGCCGCGGTCGAGGGGGCGGGCACCGGCGTGGTGGTGGCCACGGGCATGGAGACGGAGCTCGGGGCCATCTCCGCGATGGTCGAGACGGCGGAGCAGGGCGAGACCCCGCTCGAACAGAAGCTCGACCGGCTGGGCCACCGCCTGGTCTGGCTGACGGTGGGGGTGGCAGGGGCCGTGGCGGGGGCGGGCCTGCTGGCCGGGCGCCCCCTCCTCCTGATGATCGAAACGGGCATTGCCCTCGCCGTGGCGGCCATCCCGGAGGGCCTCCCCATCGTGGCCACGGTGGCCCTGGCCCACGGCATGTGGGTGATGCTCCGCCGCAACGCGTTCGTCCGTCGCCTCTCGGCCGTCGAGACCCTCGGGGCCACAACCCTCATCTGCACCGACAAGACGGGCACGCTCACCGAAAATCAGATGGAGGCCCGTCGCATGGTCCTCGCCGGGGACACGGTCGACCTGGACGGCCTCACCGCGCCCGCGGACGGCCGACTCCGGGCGGCGATCGAGGTCGGGGTGCTCTGCAACGGGGCGGAGCTGAACGAAGACGCCCCGGATCAGAGCACGGGGGATCCGCTCGAGCTGGCCCTCCTGCGCCTGGGCGTCGATACCGACCGCCCCCGCTCGACGCTGCTGGAGGAGCAGCCCCTCGCCCGAACGGTCGAGTTCAACCGGGACACCAACATGATGGCCACCTACCACGAGGCCGACGAGGGCGTCCGGGTGGCCGTCAAGGGCGCCCCGGAGGCGGTCCTCGAGGCCTGCACCCACGTGCAGACGGCGTCGGGCGCCGAGCCCCTCTCCGAGGAGGAGCGGGAACGGTGGGTCGAGCGGAGCGAAGCCCTCGCCCGGGACGGACTGCGCGTGCTCGCCCTCGCCCAGAAGTCAGTCGACGAGGCGGAGGCCCCGCCGTACCGCGACCTTCATCTCCTCGGACTGGTGGGCCTGCTCGACCCGCCGCGCCGGGACGTGCGCCCCGTCATCGAGCAGTGCCAGGACGCCGGCATCCGGGTCGTGATGGTGACGGGCGACCACCCCGAGACCGCCCGGAGCATCGCGGAGGCCGTCGGCCTGCACGGAACCGACGGGGCAGTCGCCGAGGGCGCCGACTTTGCCTCGATCGAGACCCTCGACGGCCCCGAGCGGGAGCGCCTGCTCCGCGCCGCCGTCTACGCGCGGGTGACGCCAAAGCAGAAGCTCGATCTGGTCGACCTGCACCAGGCCTCCGGGCAGGTGGTGGCCATGACGGGCGACGGCGTGAACGACGCCCCGGCCCTGCGCAGCGCCGACATCGGGGTCGCCATGGGGGACCGCGGCACCGACGTGGCACGCGAGGCCGCCGACATGGTCCTGCGGGACGACGCCTTCTCGTCGATCGTGGCCGCCATCCGGCAGGGCCGGATCATTTTCGACAACATTCGGAAGTTCGTCGTCTACCTCCTGTCCGGCAACGTCGGGGAGATCCTGGCGGTGGGCGCGGCCGCCACGTTCGGCTTTCCGCTTCCCCTCCTTCCGCTCCAGATCCTGTACCTGAACGTCCTCAACGACGTCTTCCCGGCGCTGGCCCTCGGCGTGGGGCGCGGCACCCAGCAGTCCATGGAGCGCCCCCCGCGCGACCCGGCCGAGTCGGTGTTGACCACGTACCACTGGGGCCTCATCGGCGGCTACGGCCTGCTCATCGCCGGAACCGTCCTGGGCGCCTTCCTCGCGGCCCTCGTCGGCCTGGGCATGGACACCCCGCGGGCCGTGACGGTGTCGTTCCTCACGCTGTCGATCAGCCGCCTGCTGCACGTCTTCAACATGCGCAAGGCCGGAAGCGGATGGATCGACAACGAGATCTCGCGGACGCCCTACGTGTGGGGGGCCCTCGCCCTGTGCCTCGGCCTCCTGCTGGTGGCGGTGTACTGGCCGCCGCTCGCCGCCGTTCTGTCCGTGGTGCCCCCCGGCCTCGACGGCTGGCTCTTGATCGCCGGGGCGAGCCTCGTGCCCCTCATCGGAGGGCAGGCCTACCTCGGCTGGCGGGGCCGTCGCCGCGGCGCGTAGCGGCCTCGCCCCATCCCCGCCGCTACTGGGCGGACTCGTTGATCACAATCCCGTTCACGTACATATGCAGCTCCTGGAAGAGGTCCTGGTACCGACTCCGGAATCGACGCAGGGCATTTCCGCTGAGGGAGACCCCGCCCTGGTCGACGTAGCGAGCCTGCTCGATGTCGAAGGGCGTCTGGCAGTCGGTGTCGACGACCGTGAGCCGGGACGGCGGTTTCTTGGCGTTCGTGTAGAGCTTGGCCTTCGCCCGCACACGCACCTCGATGCGACGGCACTCCTCCGTCTTCTTGTCCACCCACTTCGAGGACTCGAACCGGTAGTTCACACTGTCGCCACTGCGCCGAACGTTCGTCATCGACGCGGGACTGCTGCATCCGGCCCAGACGAGCACAAACACGATTGTGAGGGCGACCACAGAGAGGTGTCGCATGACGGGCCTCGGCGCGTTGTGGACGGGAACGGGAGCCGAGAATCCACCGTCCCTCTGATTCCCGGCGGAGGAATGACACGAGGGGTGAAACTGGTCGGCCCATCCGGCGGCGGTCGTGGTGTGCGACGAGGAAAACCGCCCCGGACAAGATCACGCAGCGACACGCGAACTCGAAAGACTGTGTGACTACGTGCAGTCCGTACGCAGCCACGAAAGAGAAGTTTGGGCAAATCTGTGTCGAGCGGTCCCAACCGGGCACCAGACCCGGGAGCAGCGCTACCGCACCACGGTCAGGCGCTGGGTGCGGTCCTGGCCGGCGGCCGCGAGCCGGACGAAGTAGGCCCCACTCGGGAGGCGACTCAG
>JAZKTD010000004.1:0-37111 GCA_036625705.1 Salinivenus sp. | reverse complement strand
GGGTGCCCCCTGGTTCTCCGTCGACACGGAGGCCCGTCCGCCTGCTCACCGCGGCCGGGCGGTACCGATCCGTGAGAACGTACGTAAATCATTTCTCCGGTAGCTGGGGACCGTGGACAGCCGCACGCAAGAAGCGGACGTCGTGAATGTATTCACGGATCGGTACGAGCGGTGCCATAACGGTCGCCCTCGAATTTGCCAGAGGAGTTGTGCAAGGTCCCTAATTGGCCACGACGATCTTGCCGTCGACGGTCCGGTCGCCGAGGTCGACGGTGTAGACGTAGGTGCCGGTCGGCACCCGAAGACCCTCGGCGTCGCGGCCGCGCCACACGGTTTCCTGCTGGCCCGCGGGCTTCTGCTCGGTGATCGTGCGCACCCGGTTCATGCCGAAGTCGTAGATGTTGACGGTCACGGTTCGGGGGTCGTCGAGCTCGTAGGCGATGCGGACGAGATCGTCGCGGGACGGGACGAATGGATTCGGATAGGCATAGGTGGCCACGTCGGGCACCTGCTCGGACGGCTGCTCCGGGTTGACGGGCGTCTCTGCCCGGAAGAGCTGCCACGTCGGATTCTCGCGGAGGAGGCGCCCTTCCGCCGATCGGTCGAGGCGCAGGAGGCCCTCGGTGGTGCCGACCCAGAGGGCCGTCTCGGTCGTCGCCACCGCCCGGGTGGTAAGGGTGGAGGGCAGCACCTCCTCGCCCCGCACCGGAAAGCGCTCCACCGAGCGCCAGGTGCGTCCCTGATCGGCGGACACGAACAGCCCCGTCTCGGCGGCCGCGTACACCCGGGTGCGGCGGGCCGCCAGGTCGTAGACGCGCTCGCCAATCAGGGCCTGCCGGAAGGTTGCCCCACCGTTCGGCGTGACCGCCACCCCGAAGCGCTGGAGACGTCCCCCCTGCTGCTGGGACGCCCACGAGGCCATCCACACCGGATTCCGCCCGTCGGGCCGCGGCTGCTCGGCGAGAGACACGACCAGGGTTCCGGGGGGCCCCTGCCCCGAGTCCGCAGCGGCGAACCGGCGCCACCCGCGCCGTCCGCTCGGCGTGACCGTGCCGCGGAGCGACCGGTTTACGCCCCGCCCCGTGCCCGTCCATACGGTGCCGGTCTCGTCGACGAGCACGCTGTACCCGAGGTGGTTGAACGAGCCGCGACCGTCGTCGAGCGGGGGCGCCAGCAGAAGGGTCGTCTCGGTGCTCGGATCGATGGTCCGGCTCGTATCGGGCGGCAGGACGGCCCGGGACCAGCTCTCCCCCCCGTCGGCCGACCAGCGGACGCCGCTGCGGAGGCCCGCCACCCACGTCGTGTCCGCGTCGGGCCCGAAGGCGAGCGCCTGCGGCGTGCTGCCGGCCTGCTGCGTGATCGGCACCGCCGGGACGGTCGCCCCTCCGTACTGGAGGGTCGAGTCGCCGGGTGCGTCGAGCTGGGGGGCGCGGCGGGCAAACGACTCGCCGCCATCGGTCGAGACCAGGAAGCCTCCCGCCCCGGGCTCACCCCCGCCCGTGTCGAACGCCAACCCCGCCCATACCGGCGATCGTGACCGGCCGTTTTGGGCCGCAATCGACGCGACGACGTTGTCCTCCTCCGTCAGCGCCGGCGCGTCGGCCACCAGCAGCCGAGCCCCCGACGGCGGGCGGTCCGCCGGCTCCAGGTAGAGCGTGAGCAGCGGCCCGCTCCAGAGCGAGTCCCCGGCGGCGGCCAGCACCCGGACGTCGTTGCTCACGAGATTGGACAGGGGCGCCAGCGCGCGGGCCTGGGGCGCCGACGGGTCCGTCTGCGCCTCCACGTTCGGGGCAACGAGGCCAGTCAGGAGCACCAGAAGGCCCACACGCAGCATGACGGTCGACAGACGAGTTGGAGAAGAATCGAGTACGGCGGGCCCTGGCGGCGCCCGGCATCATTCTGGGGCCGAGACGAACTGGAACTGTCCCAGGGTCTGGTTGCTCGCGAGACTGTCGTCGTCCACGGCAAAGACCCGCACGGTGTAGACCTCCGTCAGGAAGACCGGCACGCGCAGCCCCAACTGCCGGACGAAGAGGGAGTCGCTCTCCCGCTGCAGGGTGCCGGTCGCCGTGCCCCGCGGATTCGACGCCGGCTCGACGGTAAACTGCACGCGTTCGACGACCCCGTCGGGATCGGTGGCACGGACCCGGAGGTGCAGGCCGACCTGCGCCAGCGAGTCCTGCACCTGCTGGGCCGGAACGTCGGCCGCGTTCACACTGTCCGGCTGGAGGACGAGGCCCGACACGAGCGGGGCTTGCCCTTGGGATCGGTCTACGGCGCCGCCCTGGTCACACCCCGCAAGGCTTCCCACGAGCAGGAGGGCGGCGGCCGGGAGAACCAAACGAAGGCGCGACGTCATGGGGAGGAGCAGACAGTAGGAGGTGAGCCGGCCCTGGGGCACGCCGGAGGGGGCCTACAGCACTGAGAGCGGCCGGATGCTGAAGCAGAGCACGAAGATGGCGATGGCGAGGTAACCGAGCACGCGGCGGGTCGGGGTCAGCTCTTGTTCTCGCATCACGGGCGGGTGTTCGACCCGGATCAGGAATACGATCAGCAGGGTCCACACCAGCCAGCCCGTGTAGCCGTACGCCATGAGGGCCGGTCCAATCGCGGCGGCGCCGCCGACGCTCACCATCAGGACGGCGAGGCCCGCCATCATGTACCGGTGCACGCCATTGTAGATGCGGTACAGGTAGCCGTAGTAAATGGTCGCGAGAATCAGCCAGGCGGTGCGCCCCCAGAGCGGCCCCATCTCGTAGAGGGCCGGGCGGATCTCCTGGATGAACCCCATCCCCCCCGACAACAGCAGGATAAACACGAAGGCCTGGGCCAGCCGGCGGTGCCACTTGGCCCCGAGCAGGGCGTAAAGCACGTGTCCGCCGTCGAGCTGCCCCACCGGCAGCAGGTTCAGCGCGGTAAAGAAGAGCCCGAGCCAGCCGGCAAAGAGGACCGGGTAATGGTACACCTCGTACATCGGCGGCACGTGGGCAAAAAACTGCGAGAGCAGCCAGAAGAGCGGCGTCTGTCCCACGACGATGATGAGGGCTCCGCTGCCGGGGTCCGGCGGCGTGGCCGGGAAGGTGCCGTACTGGCGGATGTGCTCCTTGAGGGCCTCGTGGGCGGGCAGGTCCAGCAGGTACTCCGGCGGGGGAAGCGTCGCGAAGCCGTAGAGCAGTGCGCCCAGCGCCACGACGAAGCCGGCGAGCGGCCCGGCGACTCCGATGTCGAACAGCTTCCGGGTGCTGGGAATGGCCTGGCGGATGCTAATGACCGCCCCGAAGTTGCCGATCCCGTTGAACGGAAACGGGATGTAGTAGGGCAGCGACGTGTTCACCCGGTGGTGTCGCGCCGCGAAGTAGTGCCCGAACTCGTGGACCGTCAGGAAGCCCAGCAGGGGAACGGCGTAGCGGAGGCCGTCAACCACCCAGCCCATGGGGACGGTCGTGAAGAGAAGCGAGAGGGTCTGCCCCTGCGCCTCGTAGTGGAGCACCCGGTTCACCCACTGACCGCCGGCGTAGATCGTCGACACCAGCGTCAGGCCGAACAGAAGTAGGTGCAGCCAGGGGCGATCGGTGGCCTCCCGCGTGGGCACGGCCGTCGCGTCGGCACGGGGAGTGGCGGGAGACCCGTTGGAGGCGGGCGGACCCGCCTCCGACGACGATCGAGACGACTCGGACGATTCCACGGGGAACAGCGTTGTGCGGGTCGAGCGACGAAGAGAGGGGGCTACTCGAGGGCGGTCAGCCCCGCCTCGATGCGGTCAAGCGCAGTGTCGAGGTCTTCCATCGACGAGGCGTAAGACAGGCGCAGGCCGTTGGGGCCGTTGAACGCCGTTCCGGGCACCAGCGCCACATGATGATCTTCGAGCAGGTAAAAGCAGAGGTCGCTGCTGTCCTCGATGGCGTCGCCGTCCGGCGTCTCGGCCCCGAAGAAGGCCGAAACGTCCGGGTACAGGTAAAACGCCCCCTCCGGCGTCGGGCACCGCACGCCGTCGATGGCACGCAGCCGCTCCAGCACGTGGTCGCGCCGGGCCCGGAAGGCCGTCACCATCTCCTCGACGGGTCCCGGGTCCATGGTGAGGGCCGCCACGCCCGCCTTCTGGGAGACGCTGCTGGGGGCGGACGTCAACTGACCCTGAATTTTGGCCGAGGCCTCGGCGACGGGCGGGGGAGCGGCCATGTAGCCGAGCCGCCACCCGGTCATGGCGTACGCCTTCGAGAAGCCGTTGATGGTAATCGTTCGCGACTTCATGCCCGGAAAGGACGCGAAGGCACGGTGTTCGGCGTCGAACCGTACGTGCTCGTAAATCTCGTCGGAGACGACGAAGACGTCTTCATAGTCGCGGAGCACCTCGGCCAGGGCGGCGAGCTCGTCCGGCGGGTAGACGACGCCGGTGGGGTTGGACGGCGTGCAGAGGATGACGACGCGGGTTCGCTCGGTCAGGGACTCGTCGAGGGCGGCCGGTGAGAGCCGGTACTGGTCCTCGACGGTGGTACGCGCAATGACGGGCTCGGCGCCGGCAAACCGCGCCATCTCCGGGTAGCTCACCCAGTGCGGCGCCGGGATCAGCACCTCGTCGCCCTCGTCGCAGAGCGCGTGGATGGCCATCGCCAGCGACTGCTTCGCGCCGTTCGAGCAGACGATCTGGTCCGGGGTGTAGTCGAGGTCGTTGTCGCGGGCAAACTTCTCGCAGATGGCCTCCCGGAGCTCGAGGGTGCCGGGGTTTTCGGTGTAGTGAGTGAAGCCGTTCTGGATGGCCTCTATCCCCGCCCGGGCGATCGGCTCGGGGGTGTCGAAGTCCGGCTCCCCGGCGCTGAGGGCCACCACGGGGTGTCCCGCCCGCCGCATCTCCTCGGCGCGGGATTTCATCGCGAGCGTGGCCGACGGCTGCATCTCGGCCACCCGGCGGTTGAGTCGAATCGAGCGTGTAGGAGTAGACATGGGAGGTAGCGGTTCGGAGAGGGAACGGGTGGGAGGAACGGGCGACGCACGGACGGTACGATCTCGCACGGAGCCCCCAGGCGAGGTCGGACCGGTCAACCGGCGGGCTCCGTCTTTTTCTCGTTCAGGGCCTCGACGACGGGGGGCGGGACGAACTTCGACACGTCGCCGTCCCACCGGTGGGCGTCGCGCACCATCGAGGAGCTGATGAGCGCGTACTGCTCGGACGTCATGAAGAAGACCGTTTCCAGCTCGGGGGCGAGCTTGCGATTGGCAAACGCCATCCGAAACTCGGCGTCGAAGTCGCTGACCTGCCGGAGCCCGCGCACCAGGGCCGCCGCGCCCTCCTCGCGGGCCCGGTCTACGATGAGCCCCTCGTGGGCCGCCACGCGGACCCCCTCGAGGTCGTCGGTACACTCGCGGACGAGGGCCGTCCGCTCGGCGGTCGTAAAGAGGGTCTCCTTCTCAACGTTGACGCCCACGGTGACCTCCACCCGGTCGAAGAGCCGGAGGGCGCGCTCCAGCACGTCGCGGTGCCCGTACGTGAATGGATCGAAGGTGCCGGGGTACAGCGCGAAGTCGTTGTTCATGGCGGAAGGGCCGCAATCACTCAGCAGATGAGGCCGCAGCGTCGTCGGCCGACACGGCATCGGGGTCGTCGGCCGCCTCCGCGTCGTCCTCGGGGGGAAGCGGCGGGCGGAAAAGGCTGACGATGGTGCGCCCGTAGGGCCGGCTGGTCATCAGGTGCGGGTGCTCGTCGAACCAATCGTGGGAGCTGTGCTCCAGCGTAAACACCCCGTCGACGTCGAGCTTGGGAATGGCCAGGTCCGGCAGCTCCCGCATCTCGTCGAGCTTATAGGGAGGGTCGGCCATGATCAGATCAAGCTCCGGCCCATCGTACTGCCGAAGGTACTCGACGGCGTCGGCCTGGATAAAGATGCACTTCTCCTCGACCCCCAGCTTCTCGGCGTTGGCCCGGGCGTAGTCGAGGACGTTGGCCTTCTGCTCGACGAACGTGACGAGGTCGGCCCCGCGGCTGATGGCCTCCAGCCCGAGCGCTCCGGTGCCCGCAAAGAGGTCGAGCACTTCGGCCCCGTCCAGGTAGATGCGGGCGTCGACGAGGCTGAACAGCGACTCCCGGACTCGAGCCGTCGACGGGCGTGTCTCATGGCCCGATGGGGACTTGAGCCCGTGCCCTCCGTAGCGGCCGGCAATGATCCTCATAGTAGAACGGCGTGTGGCAATGATAGAGGAGCAACGACCCGCTCGAAGCACCCGTCGTTCCTGCGCATTGGGTGCTCCTACGTGGTAACGACCGGCCCGCCAAAGGATCCGATGCCCCGGCCCCGGGCGTCCCTGTCCGGTCGTGATTCGGCCGTGAAGACAGACGCGGCCGGAGATCCGTCGTTCTCCCGTCCGGTCCTCACCCTGCGCGACAGAACGCAGAACGAGGACAACCGCTTTCCCACAGATGGTTTTCCTACAGATAGTCCCCAATCCCGGCCCCGATGCAGGGCGCGAAGGCACTGGGGGCGGTGGGCGGGCCGTCGGTCCGATCCTCAACGACGCGGAACGGGTCGAGCCTCTCCGGCTCCTGCCCGAAGAGGCGCGCAAACGGCGCGTACGCCTCGGGGTCCACGTCCACCCCGTACACGAAGAGACGACCCACCCCGTCGAGCGGCACGTCGACCCGATTGAGAAAGCCCACCGCGAAGTACGCCCGGTTGTCGATGCTCTCGGTCTCCTCGGCGTAGTGGGCGTGGTACCACTCTCGATTCCGGGAGAGCGCGTACTCGGTGTGGGTGGGATACTGCCCCACGGCCAGCGTATAGGGCCGAAGGGCCTCCTGGGCCGATCCGCCTGCCCGTTCGAGCCGACCGGTGACCCGAGAGGCCGCCTCCGACGAGACCATCCAGGTGTGCTCGCGGAACGGAAGTCCCTGAACGATCTCCGCCATCCGCTCGTCGACGACGTCGGGGACGGCCAGGACGTGGACCCACATGAACGGATTCCCCTCACTGTCCTGGGTGGTGCGAACCGTTTCGGACGTCATATGGAGCCGCTTCGTCGAGCGAACCCCCGTGACGAGCGCCGCCTGTTGGAGAAGCTGGCGTTTTCGGTCCCGCACCGGGGCCTCGGAGGAGATCGGGGTGAAGAAGCTGTAGCTGTCGGGGGGATGGACCGTCACGCGAAGGTCCCGCGCCGACGTGTCGTCGAACTTCGCCCCAAGGACCTCTTCCACCCGGCGGGTGTGCTCGGGGGGTGCATCCTCGCCGAGCAGGGACCGCGTCAGGTCGAACGAACACCGATGCTCCCCGCAGCGCAGGAGCCGGACGCCGTCGTCTCGGCGCTCAAGCTCGGCGTAGCGGAGAACGTCGCCCTCGATCGAGAGGGCGGCCGAGACCGAATCATCCAGGGACGGCATTCGTCCTCACCTCCCGAGTTGTGAGACAGGGAACCGCGTACCGCACTTCTACTCCCAGCTCGCCGCGTTGGTCTGGGTGGGGTCCCCGCTCAGCGTCCCGATCTCATCGTCGGTATCGGGGTCCTGGAGCAGGTAGGTTTCTACCTGTCCGGTGTCGCTTACAGCGTACTGAAATCGGTTGCCGGTGCGCGGAGAGTAGAAGAGGGAGTCGAGATTGATGGGCCCGCCGAACACGCTGTCCTGCGCGTTGGAGAGCATCGAATCGTCCCGGATGTGATTCATCAGCACGTCCAGCGAGTCCGGAAATGCAGTGCTGTCCCGCTCGAAGTCGATGAGCGCGGTCCGGATGTTCGACATCCGGGCACGGGTCTGTTCGGTGATGCGCTGCTGCCGTTCGATCCGCTCGTAGGGCTCGGTGATCGAAAAGTAAAGGTAGTAGGCGAGCCCGAGAATCGCGACGACCAGTACCGCCTGGATGCCGATTCGAATCTGACTGCTTCGCGATGCCATATGGAAACACCTTTAGAATGAGAACGGAAACGCGTTGTTGGCCGAGTGCCACGCCTGGCACCTGGGTGATGCTATCCCTTTGCCCAACGAGATAATTCCACCGCCGAAAATAGGAGGAACCCGAGCGAATTGCAATTGGACCGGCGCAGGCGACTGGCCTGTAATGTCCGGACGAACGGCCGCCTCGGGTTTCGCGACCCAAAACAAAGCGAGGCCCACGGTGTTCGACCCGATCATCCACGACGCTTTGGCCCCAGCCCCCCTCGCCCATGATGAACCTCCTGGTGAACGTCGACCACGTCGGCACGCTCCGCAATGCCCGGCGAGCGGAGTTTCCCGATCCCGTGCAGGCCGCCGCTCGCTGCGAGCACGCCGGGGCCGACGGCATCGTCTTTCATCTGCGCGAGGACCGCCGCCACATCACCGAGCGGGACGTCCGCCTCCTTCGGGAGACCGTCGAAGGCAAGCTCGACTTCGAGCTCTCGACCGACGAGGAGATCGTGTCGATCTGCTGCGAGGCCGCCCCGGACCTGGCGACCCTCGTGCCCGAGCGCCGCGAAGAGGTGACGACGGAGGGTGGGCTCGACGTCCGGGCCGCGGGCGATCGCCTCTCGTCGGTGATTGAGCGGCTGTACGACGCCGGGACCGAGCAGGTCAGCCTCTTCGTCGACCCGACGCCGGCGCAGATCGAGGCCGCCGCCGCCACCGAGGCGAACTGCGTGGAGCTGCACACCGGCGACTTTGCCGACGCCCCCACCGAGGCCGCCCGCCGGGCCGAGGCGGAGCGCCTGGCCCGCGCCGCCGAAACGGCCCACGAGGCCGGCCTCCGCGTCCACGCCGGACACGGCCTCAACTACCGCAACGTGCCGCTCTTCCGCGAGACGGTGCCCCACGTCGCGGAGGTGTCCATCGGCTTCGCGATCGTTGCCCGGGCCGTTATGGTCGGGATGGACCAGGCCGTGCGCGACATGCGTGCAACCGTCAAAGAATACTGACTCAGGTTGTGGATTCACGGCTTCTGGGTTGAGGGTTTACGGCAGCCGACAGCCCTCTTCCCGATCCTCCGATCGTCACACCCTTTCGGGGATCCGGGGACGACAGAGCGTCTGTGAGCGCGGCTCCTCACCCGTGCAACGCCCCGCCCACAACGTGCGGCACTCTCCCTCCTTCCCTCTCGTTCCAGTTCCATGGAGACCCCAGATTCGCCCTCCCCGTTCTTCGAGGACGTTCCCGACGACCACAAAAGCGGGTATGTCGCGATTGTCGGGAAGCCCAACGTGGGCAAGAGCACGCTGCTGAACGCCATGCTGGGGGAGAAGCTGTCCATCGTGACCCGGAAGCCGCAGACCACGCGGCACCGCATCATCGGCATCCACTCCGGAGAGGCGCATCAGGTCATCTTTCTGGACACGCCCGGCATCATCAGCCCCCGATACGGGCTGCACGAGGCGATGATGGGGCAGGTGAAGGGGGCCATCCGCGACGCCGACCTCCTGCTCTTTCTCCACGAAGCCACGCAGGAGAAGCCGGACACCGAGAGCCTGCACCAGATCGGCGACACGCCGGCCTTCCTCGTCCTCACGAAGATGGACCTGGTGCCCGAAGACAACGCCCTGCCGCTCGTGGAGTCCTACACGAACCTCCGCGCGTTCGACGAGGTGGTCCCGACCTCCGCGCTCACGGGCCGAAACGTCGACACCCTGGTCGACCTCGTCGTCGACGCCCTGCCGGAGGGGCCGCCGTTCTACCCGAAGGAGATGATCAGCGAGCACCCGGAGCGCTTCTTCGTCGCCGAAATCATCCGAGAGAAGGCGTTTCGGCGGTACCACCAGGAGCTGCCCTACTCGATTCAGGTCAACATCGTCGCCTACGAGGAGCGGGAGGGCGACCAGAAGGACTACATCGACGCCGAGATCGTCGTCATGAGCGAGTCGCACAAGGGCATCATCATCGGCGAGGGCGGCCGTGCCCTCAAGCAGGTGGGCACCCAGGCGCGCGAGGACATCGAGGCGTTCGTCCAGAGCCCGGTCTACCTTAATCTGCACGTGAAGGTGCAGGAGGACTGGCGGGACCGCGAGCAGCTGCTACGCTCCTACGGCTACCAGTCGTAAC
This sequence comes from Salinivenus sp., assembly GCA_036625705.1. GTDB lineage: Bacteria > Bacteroidota > Rhodothermia > Rhodothermales > Salinibacteraceae > Salinibacter. Next base: position 27,123 of record JAZKTD010000004.1, on the reverse strand, counting down.
CCAAACCCCGCGTGTACCCGACCTCCCCGAGTGCACGCTCCGCTCGAATGCAGAGGTCTGGACGAAAGGATGTGCGGGCGTATTCCCCGTCCATCCCCCCCATACGTCCACACCTCCAAACTCAGAAGAGGCCGAGGGTCGACCGACGAAGTGAATCCTGATATAGGATCACGGCCGATCTCCGACGACCGGGGCATGCGATCCCATCTCGAGATGCCCGTCCACAAGGCGGGCTCGCACCGGAGAGGACGGCACCCCGTCCATGCTCCCCCGCGCACCGGCTGAACGGAGGAAGTACTGGGCGCTCCCATTCGCCTGCTCTCTCCAGGCCCCGTCGGACGGACGGGGGCCGTGGGTCTCCGTCGCTCGTTTAAAACTCCAAGCTACGATTGCCGTGCCGCCCGGGGGCGCGGCCCGGCATCGTCAGGCCGCCCGTTACCGCCGCCCGACGCCCGGCCGGCAAGCCGGCTTCCGGCACCGAGAAGCACCGCAGCTCCCGCCGCGTCGGGTAGGTGGCCCGGAGCCGCTGGAAGTACGCGCCCTGTTCGGACGGGGTGCGGTCGAGGAGCGCCCGCATCCGGGCGTCGTCGGCACCGAGGTCGTAGGCCTGCCGGACGAGGTGGTGGAGCCAGTCGTCGCGGGACAGGCGAGGATCCGGGGGTGCGCAGCGGAGCGACGCCGGATGCTCGGGCCGCAGCGTCGCCGCCGGCGACCAGGTCGGATCGCGCCCGACGTGCTCGCAAAACGCTTCGTAGAGCATGGTGGTGCCGCGCACCTTCCCGTCCCAGGCGTAGCCCGCGATGTGGGGCGTGGCGAGATCCACGGCACGCACCAGCGGGGGATCGGGCGTCGGTTCGTGTTCCCAGACGTCCAGCACCGCACCCCCCAGGCGATCACGCCGGAGGGCCTCCAGCAGAGCGTCCCCGTCCACCACCGATCCCCGAGCCGTGTTGAGGAGCCAGGCATTGGGGCCGAGGCGGTCGAGCACCGCTTCGTCGACGAGATGGCGCGTCGGGTGGGAGCCGTCGGTCGTCAGGGGGACGTGGAGGGTAAGGATGTCGGCCCGGTCGAGGACCCTGTCCAGCGACACGAAGTCAGGGACCTGCGGGCCCGACTCCGTGGCCGCCCGGGGCGGGTCGTGCGGCAGGACCGTGAGGCCGAGGGCCGGGAGGCGCCGGAGAAGCCGGCTCCCGATGTTGCCGCACCCGACGACCCCCACGGTCTGATTCCGGAGTGAAACGCCTCGACGGTGGGCCAGACACAGGAGGGCAGCGACGACATAGTCGGCCACGGAGTCGGCGTTGGAGGCCGGGGCGTGGGCGAAGGCGATCCCCTGCTCCCGGAGGTACGCCTCGTCGACGTGGTCGGTGCCGATGGTGGCCGACCCCACGAACTGAACGGGGCTCTCATCCAGCAGCGGCGGGGTCACAGGCGTCACGCTTCGCACCAGCAGTACGTCCGCCTCCGATACGGCCTCCGGCCCGATGTCCCGCCCCGGCCGGCGCTCGATCGCGCCAAAATCCCCGAAGGCCTTTTCGACACATGGTATGTTTTCATCGGCAACGATGCGGAAAGGAGTCACGACAAAAGACAAAAGTTTCGGGTCGAAAGCGCTTTCGTCATCATTGTTCTTGAGTACGTTATATGCACATATGCAGAGAACGAGTAAAGGACGTATAAACTAAGAATAAATACGTACGCAACGGCCCGTGAATTCGGGGTGCGAGCAGTATAAACCTATCAATTTCAAGTGCTTACATAAACGGGGAAACGGAAACCTCGTCCCAGGTGGGCGAGTAGGCCGACCCACATCGTCACCCGAGACGTTCGGAGTTTGCATCTCTTCTCCGTTCCCGTTCGTTGTCCTGCGCATAACAGCAGCCGAATATGAGTAAGCGTGCTCTCATCCTCTGGGCCTGTGTTGGTACCCTCTTCCTTTCGGCCGCGAAGGCCCCCATGGTCTTCGAGCCGTCGCCCGACGCATCGCCGACGACGGCCGTCGACACCCCTCTGACTGAGCAGCCCCAGTTCCAGCTTCTGAGCGCCGCCTACGGGCCGTCTCAGGACGCCATCGAGCACCCACGGCCGCAGCCGACCGGTCTGGACGAGAGCACGCTTTGGCTGGCCCGCGCCATCTATTCGGAAACGAAGCTCCCCCACGAACAGGAACTCGTTGCCTGGGTCATTCGGAACCGGATGGAGACAAAATTCCGGGGCCGCGGGAGCTACAAGGACGTCGTCCTGGATCCCTATCAGTTTAGTGCCTTCAACCCCGACGCGTCGAGGCGCCAGTTTTTCCTGAGCCTCACGCCGGACTTGAAGCTTCCGGCGTGGCAGCAGGCCCTGTGGATTGCGCACTACGTGCGGCACGCCGACCCGGTCTTCCGGCCCTTCTCCATCGAGACCCGCCACTTCTTCAGCGAGCGGTCGATGGACGACCAGCGGTCCCCCTATTGGGTGAACCACCAGCAGTTCGTCTCGCCGGGATGGGACTATCGGGTCAACAAGCGCCGGTTCCGCTTCTACAAGGAGATCTCGTAGACGGCCCCGCGTCGTGCCCCAGCAAGTCGTGTCCCAACGAAAAACGCCCGCCGCTCCGACGGGAACGGCGGGCGAGGACGCCGGCGCAACAGGGCACCGCGCCGGAAAAAACCGGGGACTGCGGCTAGAAGATCACGTTCACGCGCAGGCCGAACGCGCTGAAGTTCGGGGAATCCTGGGGACTGAACTCAGTGTCCCCGATCTCGAAGTCGTCCTTGATGAATTTGGTGGCCCCGAACTCGTACCGCAGCTCGGGCTGAATTTTCAACGAGGTGGCGGGCAGCGTGATGTTGGCGCCAATGCCGACGTTCAGCGAGTACGAGATTTCTTCGGTGGCGTCGTCGAACTCGTCCTCTCCCCGCGGGAACGTAGCCATTGGCCCGGCCAGCACGTAGGGGCTTACGAGCGGCGTGGGCAGGACCGTGAAGCGGAGGTCGACCGGCACCTGCCAGGCCGACACATCGAAGCGATTTTCGCCTTGCGGAAGCGCATCGGTCGAGAACTCGAAGGTGCCCACGCGGCGATAAAAGAAGCCCGGGCGGATCGTGGCCGCGCCGAGGCCGAGCTCGTAGACGAGGCCGATGTGGTAGCCCGTCGAGTTGTCGAGGGTGGCGTTGTTGGTCGTAGAGGTTTCAATGTCCCCCGCCGACTCGAAGTTGAGCCCCCCGGCCACGCCGAATTGCGCCTGCGCGGGGACGGCGGTGCCGAGTGCCAGGACGAGAGCGAGCAGGGTCGATAGGGCAAGGGAGGGGCGGTTCGCAGTCATTGTTGAGCAGTGGGGTAGCGAGAAAGACAGTGGAGGCCCGGTCATAGGGCAACGGATACGGTACACAGGAGTAGTCGCAAACCGGGACTGGGAAGTAACAAATTCGGGGAGGCGAAGCACAAGCGGATTTCCTGAAGATCTCGTGTCGAGGCCCGTCTCCGCCCCTCCGTCTGCGAACTTCGGGGATGGATAGGGAGACGTGGAGGCCCAGAATGCCCCTCTTCCACCCATCCTCTCATGCCTCAACGACGCACGCGGAGTTACCGATACGTGAATAAATTCGCGAAGTCCGATTCTTGCTGGCGGCTGTCCACGGTCCCCAGCGATCGGGGAAAATGAGTTGCGTACGTTCTCACGGATCGGTAATCTCGCAGGTCTTTCAGCCTCGTTACCTCGCGGGGGAATCGAGCCCCGCTCGGGCGAGCGCCTCCCTGCAACTTGCCGCCGGCTGGCAAGTTGTGCGAATCCTGGATCGGCCCTCTTTTTCATTGCCCCCCTATTGGCGGTCCTTTCCATGAAAATCGGCATCACGTGCTACCCGACCTACGGCGGCAGCGGCGTCGTCGCGACGGAGCTCGGCAAAAACCTCGCGGAGCGCGACCACGAAATCCACTTCATCTCCTCCTCCCTCCCGTTCCGGCTCTCCCACGTGGCCGGCAACATTTTCTTCCACGAGGTCAATGTTCAGAGCTACCCGCTCTTCGAGTCGCCGCCGTACACCCTGTCGCTCACCAGCAAGATGGTGGACATCGCCAAGCACGCGGGCCTCGACGTGCTGCACGTCCACTACGCCATCCCCCACGCGACCAGCGCAGTGATGGCCCGACAGATCCTGGCCGGGCAGGGCATCTCGCTCCCGGTGGTGACCACGCTGCACGGCACCGACATTACTTTGATCGGACAGGATCCCTCCTTTGCGCCGGTGGTCACCTGGTCGATCAACGAGTCGGATGGAGTAACGGCCGTCTCCAACTACCTCCGCCAGGAGACCTACGACCACTTCGAGGTCACCAACGGCATCGAGGTGATCCCCAACTTCATCGACACCGACCGCTTCCACCGCCAGGACAAGGAGCACTTCAAGCAGGCGCTCTGCCCGAACGGCGAGAAGGTCATCGTCCACGTCTCGAACTTCCGGCCCGTCAAGAACACTAAACAGGTCATCGACATCTTTCAGCGCGTCCAGAGCGAGTACTCGGACGTGAAGTTGCTGCTGGTGGGGGACGGCCCCGAGCGCGTGCCCACCGAGCGGAAGGCCCGCGATCTCGGCGTGTTCGAGGACGTGCGCTTCCTGGGCAAGCAAGACCCGATCGAGGAAATCCTTTCGATTGCCGACATCTTCCTGATGCCGAGCGACTCGGAGACGTTCGGGCTCGCGGCGCTGGAGGCGATGGCCTGCCACGTGCCGACGGTCGTGAGCGACGTGGGCGGACTGCCGGAACTCGTAAACGGCGAGGAGACCGGCTACCTCTGTCCGGTGGGCGACGTGGACGCCTTCAGCGACCGCATCCTGGCGCTCCTCAACGACCAGGACCTGCACGACCGGATGGCGCAGGCCGCCCGGGACCGCGCCATTGACACCTTCGACATCGACCGCGTGGTGCCGATGTACGAGCGCTACTACGAAGACGTGGAGGCGAACGTTACTGTGCCAACCCCATAGGGCCGGCCCGCCCGGTGCCGCCCGAGTCGCCGAGGGCCTCCTTCACGAACGGATTCTGGTACCGCTCCCGCCCGATGGTCGTCTCCGGCCCGTGGCCCGGATAAATCTGCATCTCGTCGCCGAGGGGAAGGAGCTTTTCGGTAATGGAGTCCAGCAGCTGGGATCGGGACGTCTCCGGCAGCCCCTGCGTGCGGCCGATGGAGTTCTGGAAGAGGACGTCGCCGGTGAGGGCCTGCTGGCTCGCCTCGTCGACAAACGAGATGGAGTCGGGCGAGTGGCCGGGTGTGTGAAGCACCTCGAGGGTGACGCCGCCGAACGTGACCGCATCGCCCTCCGACAGGAACGTGGTCGGGACCGAGGGCGGCTCCACCTCCACGCCGAACGCGACGGCCTGCTCTTCGGCCCGCTCGATGAAGGGCACCGACGCCTCGTGGGCCTGAAACCGGGCGTCGAAGTGGTCCTCGAAGAACCGGCAGCCGAAGATGTGGTCCACGTGGGCGTGGGTGAGCAGCAGGTGGCGAACCGTCAGGTCGTTGTCGTCGATGACGTCGAGCACCTCCTGCCGCTCGGCCTCCGTGTTGCAGGAGGCATCGACGAGGACCGCCTCCCCTTCGTCGTGGCAGAGGTAGCTGTTGGTCATGAACGAGTTGAACGTGAATGCCTCGACCTGCATGGGCGAACCGGGCGGATCCGTGGGAATCGACGAGCAGAGCGCCCTTCTCAATAGCCGCGGTTCCGGAAAGATCCACGTCGAGCCCCCGAACACGCCCTTCGTTGCCGCCGTAAGGCAGGCGCTCTCACACGAACTCCGCTCGCACTCGACTCCCTCGAGTGCACGCTCCGTTCGGGTGTGGACGTCTGGAAGTGCCTGTCCCGACCACTGTCGGGATGGATGTATGGACGGGTTTTGCCTCCATACTTCCGCACGTCCTCACATCCAAACCCACACGAGGCCGAAGGCCGACTGACAAAGTAAATCCTGCTACAGGATTCGGTATCAGATGTAGATGCCCCCCCTCCCCTCCATGTTTCGTCGGCTCCACTGGCTCATTCTGCGGCGGCTGCCCGGCCCGTTCTTCGGCTGGCTGGGCATTCTCATGTTTTTGCTCCTCATGCAGTTTCTGATCCGGTGGCTCCCGGAGATTGCCGGGAAGGGCATTCCCGTGACGGTGATCGTGGAGCTGATCGCCTACAACCTCGCCTACATGGTCACCCTGGCCGTGCCCATGTCGGTCCTGCTCGCCGCGCTCATGGCGTTCGGCGGGCTCGCGGAGTCGAAGTACTACACCGTCATCAAGAGCACCGGCATCTCGTTCGGGGAGATCGCGTGGCCGGCCCTGTTGGTGTCACTGGCCGTCGGGGGCGGGCTGCTGTACTTCAACAACGTGATGCTTCCGGAGGCGAACTACCGGGCCCGACAGCTCTGGAGCGACATCCGAAACAAGCGGCCGGGCTTCGAGCTCCAGCCGGGGGTCTTCTACGACGGCGTCGAGGACTACAGCATCCTGGTGCGCGACCGGCCGGCCGGATCGAACCGGCTTCGCGACGTCACGATCTACGACTACACGCAGGGGCGGGAGCGGCAGGCGGTCCTGAAGGCCGAGCGCGGCCGCATTCGGTCGGAGGCCGGCGGGGCGCGCCTCACGCTCGTGCTGGAGGACGGGGAGATGCACCGCTCCCTCCCCCCGCAGGCCGGTAACACCGCCGCCCGCTACGAAACGCTCCAGTTCGACCGTCACGTGATTCGCTTCGACCTCTCCAATGCGGTCTTCCAGCGATCGCAGGAGGAAGACAGCGAGCGGTCGACCCGGACGACCCCGCTGTCCGGCCTGCTACAAGTCACCGACTCCCTGGGGGGAGACCTTCAGGATCAGTACCGGGAGCTCTACGGGACCATCCGGGCGTCGGCCCTGCCCGACTCGACGGCCCCCCCGCCGGACAGCGCGGCCGCCGACAGTGCGGGATGGACCCTGCCGCCACGGCAAGACACGGCGCGGACCGTCCTCGCCCTCACCGGCCTGGACAGTCCCCAGCGTCAGCGCGTGGCCGGTCAGGCGTCCGGGGATGCCCGCTCGCTTCAGTCCGACATTCAGAGCCTGAAGCGAGAGACCGACTGGAAAGATGAGCGCCTTCGCAGCTATCAGGTCGAGATCCACAAGAAGTTCTCGATCGCGGTCGCCTGCATTATCTTCATGCTGATCGGCGCGCCGCTGGGGCTCGCCCTGCGTCGGAGTGGGCTCGCTACGATCGGCGCGGTGGCCCTCGGCATCTTCATGTTCTACTGGATCACCCTCGTGCAGGGCGAGAAGCTGTCCGAGCGCGGCTTCTTTGCGCCCTGGATCGGGATGTGGATGGCGAACCTCATCATGTCGGGGGTCGGCCTCTGGTTACTCCTCTACGTGGTGCTGGACCTCGGCGCCACCCCCCCTCTGCGGCGTCGCCTGTGGGCCTGGCTCACCAACGACGCCTGATGTGCCCCCCGCCCCTTCGTGCTCACTCGCCCCTCCCGCCCGCGTGCTTTACCTGGTCCCCACCCCCATCGGCAACCTCGAGGACATGACCTACCGGGCCGTGCGCGTGCTTCGGGAGGTGGACCGCATCGCCTGCGAGGACACGCGCACCTCCGGGGTGCTGCTCGACCACTACGACATCGACACCGGCACGACCGCCTACCACGAGCACAACGAGCACGAGAAGACCCCGCGCCTCATCAAGCGGATGCGGGCTGGGCACGACATCGCCCTGATCTCCGACGCCGGCACGCCCGGCCTCTCGGACCCGGGCTTCTACCTCACACGCGCCTGCTGGCAGAACGACATCGACGTGACGCCCCTGCCCGGCGCCACCGCGGCCATCCCCGCCCTCACCGCCAGCGGCCTGCCCAGCGACCGCTTCGTCTTTGAAGGCTTTCTCCCGAAGAAGAAGGGCCGACAGACCCGTCTCGAAACGCTCTCGACCGAACCCCGCACCCTCGTCTTCTACGAGTCGCCCTACCGCCTGCTGCGCACGCTCGACGACCTCATCGAGCACTTCGACCCCGAACGGATGGCGGCCGTGGCCCGAGAACTCACCAAGACCTACGAAGAAATCGAGCGTGGAACGCTCACAGAGGTGCGAGCGTATTTTGCGTCGTATGAATCTCTGCGAGGAGAGTGCGTCCTCGTCGTCCACGGGGCCGATTGACTGACGCACATGGTTGCCCCTGCTCTACCGTGGGCCCCGCCGCCAGAGCACTCCTTCCGCTGTACCTGCTCACGACTCCCCTGCGCGTATCCGTGAAGTCGTTCTGGACCTGCGTTGTTGCGCTGTGTGTGCTGACCGTCCTCCCGGTTCAGGCCCAGCAGTCGAGCCAGAACTGTCAGGCCGGCTCCCTCGACCTGACCGCCTCTGCGGACTCGGCCGGGATGACCGCCGGAGGGGCCTCCACGGGGGCGCCGCCGACCGTCAAACAGCCCGCCGTGACCCATCCGAAGCCGGCGGTGGCCGTGACGCCGACCACCGCGGCCGAGCGGCAGGTGCAGGACGTGATCGAGACGGACGGCCTGCACGTGGTGCACTTCTGGGCGCCCTGGTGCCCCAACTCGACGGGGGAGCTGGCCAACGGGTGGGCCTCGCTCGTCGCCGACAACCCCAACGTGTCGTTTACCTTCGTGACCGTCTGGAACGACGGCGACAACGCAGCTCAGACGCTCGACAATAACGACCTTCCCGACCGCGTCGTGGAGGTGACGCAGCCGGACCTGGGCCCGAGCGACCAGGAGTCGAACCGGCGCCAGTCCTTTCTGAGCCATCCGGTCACCTGGATCCCCTCCACCTGGATCTTTCACAACAACGGCGAGCTCGCCTTCGCACTCAACTACGGCGAGATGGAGATGAACACCATTCAGTCCCTCCTCGACGCAACCCGGAAGGACTGGTAATGCGAACTCCGCCTGCACTAAGTAGAACCGGGAAAACACATTTGTAAGAAGCGGTCATTCCGAGCGACCCCGACCGCTTTCGGGGGAGTCGAGGAATCTCCAGGCGGGATGGCAGAGACGGTAGAGGCCAGGCGTTTCCGCTGCTTTCAAGAAGATTCTTCGACTCCCTCCTTCCTTCGTTCGTGGCCATCTGGATGGTGGCCATCTAGATGGCCTCGGCCGCTCAGAATGACGGCCGTTGACGTACTTTTTTAGACCTACCTTAGATCTTCCCGCATGCACACTCCGGTCGGGGATGGAGGCCCGGAAGAGCATGTCCCGACAGTGGTCGGGATGAATGCCTGGACGTATTTCGCCTCCATACCTCCCACACGTCCCCACATCCACCCCCGAATCCTGCTACAGGATTCGCTATAGCCCCATCTCGGCGGGCCGCCCCGACGGGCTCCCCTGTCCGGGCTCGACGTCTTTTCTCGGTACCATTCAGCCTCCCACCACAGCATGAACCGGAAGTGGATCGACCGTATCACGGCAGGCGCTGTTTTCCTCTGGGCCCTGGCCCTGTATGTGTCGACGATGGCCCCGACGGTCTCGTTCTGGGATCCCGGCGAACGCATTGCCAGCGCCTTTAAGCTCCAGGTGATGCACCCTCCGGGGGCGCCCTTTTACCTGCTCCTGGGCCGGCTCTTCTCGATGCTGGCCCCGTCGGAGGAGACGGTGGCCCTGGCGGTCAACACGATCTCGGTGCTCGCGAGCGCCGGGGCCGTGATGCTCACCCACCTCATCATCGTCCGGCTCGTGCGGCGCTGGCAGGGCGACCGCGACGAAGTGACGACCGGGCAGTACGTGATCGCGCTCGTGAGCGGGGTCGTCGGCGCCCTTACCTACGCCGCGTCCGACTCCTTCTGGTTCAACGCGGGAATCGCCGAGGTCTACGCCCTCTCCACCTTCTTCACGGCCCTGGTGGTGTGGCTGGTGCTGCGCTGGAGCGAGGCCGCCCGGCGGGAGGAGGCCCTCCTGAAAGGAACGGGCAGCCACCTCTTCCGCCTCGACGCCAACCGCTACCTGGTCCTCATCGCCGCCCTCTTCGGGATGGCCATCGGGGTGCACCTGCTGAGCCTGCTCGCCTTCTTCTTCGTGGCGCTGATCGTCTTCTTCGTCGAGTTTGACCGGGAGGAGTGGACGACCCAGCAGCGCTGGGGACGCCTCGTGCTGGCCGGCGCCATTGCGTCGGCCATCTTTCTGGCCATCTATCCCGGCATCGTGAAGGGCCTGCCGAAGGTCTTCGACGCCACCGGCGCTCCCTTCATCGCCGTCCTCGGCATCGTCGGCCTCCTGGCCTACGGCATCTACACCACGCACCGCCGCCGCATGCCGCGCGCCAACCTCGCGGTCCTCTGTCTGACGGTCATCCTGATCGGCTACGGCTCCTACGCGCTCGTCTTCGTCCGCAGCACCACCGAGCCGTCAATCGACATGAACGACCCGGACAACATCGAGCGCTTCATCGACTACCTCGAGCGGGAGCAGTACGGCAACACGCCGCTGCTGAGCGGGGTCTCCTACAACGACCAGTCCGGCCGCGTCCCCCGCGACGGCACGGAAAGCCTCTTTCCCCGTCGCCACTCCCCAAACGCCCAGCACTGGCAGGTCTACGACCGCTACAACTCCGATCTGAGCTTCTTCCTCGACTATCAGATCGGATACATGTACATGCGGTACTTCCTCTGGAACTTCGCCGGCCGCGCCGGCGACAAGCAGGGGGCGACGTGGATGACCGGCATTCCGTTGCTCGACCAACACGTCAACTCCGAGAGCCTCCGGGAAACCCCGAGCGAGAAGGAGGCCCGAAATATGTACTTTGCCCTGCCCCTCCTGCTCGGGCTCTTCGGAGCCTTCTACCACTTCAACCGGGACTGGCGCCGGGCCTTCAGCGTCTTCGTCCTCTTCTTTGTCACCGGCATCGGCATCATCATCTACCTCAACCAGACGCCGATGCAACCGCGCGAGCGGGACTACTCCTACGTCGGGAGCTTTCTGGCCTTCAGCCTCTGGGTCGGCATCGGGGCCGGCGGGCTGCTGCAGATGGTCTACGAGTCGATCAAGGACACGATGGCGGGCTGGTCTCAGACCCTCCCCCTCCTCGCCACGGGCCTCCTCGTGTTCCTCGCCGTGCCCGGGTGGATGACCGTCGAGAACTACGGCGACCACGACCGCTCGGAGAACTACGTGGCGCGGGACTACGCCCACAACATGCTCAGCAGCGTCGACGAGAACGCCGTCGTCTTCACGAACGGCGACAACGACACCTATCCCCTGTGGTACCTCCAGGAGGTGGAGGGGATGCGCACCGACGTGCGGGTCGTGAACCTGTCGCTGCTGAACACCTCCTGGTACGTCCGGCAGCTGAAGGACCACGCCACCTACGAGTCCGAGCCGCTGCCCATCTCGATGTCGAACGACGAGATTCAGAAGATGCGGCCGCGTCGGTGGAAGCCGCGACAGGTAAAGCTGCCGGTCCAAACCACGGCCCTGAAGTCCCAGCTGGAGCCCTATATCCCTGAAACCCCGGCCGATTCCTCCGCGCTCGAGAGCCCGATGACCTGGCAGCTGGAGGGGCGCTCCTACGGCCAGGACCAGCAGATCCTGCAGGTGGCCGACCTCACGGTCTACAACATGCTGCGTACCAACGCCGAGAACGGCTGGGAGCGGCCCGTTTACTTCGCAGTCACCGTCGCCCGCTCCGGCCAGCTCAACCTGCAGAACTACTTCCAGCTCGAAGGGCAGGCCTACCGCGTGCTGCCGATCAAGCACAACCAGCCCCTCGGGCGCGTCATTCCGGGCCTCACCGACGAACGGATGAAGGACTTCCGGTTTACGAACCTCGCCGACTCGACGGCCTACTACAACGAGAATGCCCGGCGCATGGTGGACGGCTACCGCCTCCACTTCTCCCACGCCGCCGAGCGCCTGGCCCGCACCGGCCACCCCGAGCGGGGGCGGACGCTGATCAACGAGTTGACGTCGGGGGTGCCCTTTTCGACGATTCCGGGCGACATCCAGACGCTGATGTTTACGGCCCGGGCCTACCGGGCGATTGGCGACACCGAGAAGCTCGCGAGCGTTCTCGAAGAGGCTCAGCCCGTCGTCTTTAACGAGCTGCAGACCGCCAGCGGACAGCGCCAGTTCAGCCGGGCCCTCTTCTACGCGGGCCGGGTGCGGTCGGCCTTCCAGAAGGCGGAGCAGACCGACGCTCTCGACGCCTTCGACCGGCGGCTCGACCAGCTGTTGGCGCAGGCGCCCTACAGCGTCCCGCCCCGGATCCGGCGCGCCTACGGCCTCACCAGCGACTCGGCCGCCGGGCAGCCCGGCATGCCGATGCCCGGTCCCGGAGGCGGCGGAGGGGGCGGCATGCCACAGCCCGCGCCCGGGGGCGGTGGGGGCGCCCCGCAGCCGGCGCCCAGCGGCGGGCAGTGACGGCCCCCGTCCTTGCCCGGATCGGCCCTCGGACCCCGGCAGAGGACCGCCGCCGGAGGTCCCGCGCTACTCTTTCGGCCAGGCGGTCTCCTCCGGCAGGTCGGCGTCGGGGGGCTGCAGGACGAGCTCGTCGGGCAGGTCGTTGACCTGATCCTCGGGATTGACGACGGAGACGAGCGGCAGGGCGAGGGCGGTGAAGAACTTGCCCATCGCCGCGATCAGGAATTCCTGCTGGAGCTCCACCATGTCCTCCTCCAGGCGGCCGTCCTCGCGGGCGTGGCCCTTAATGTCGAGGTAGAGGACGCGCGGCCAGTCCGGAAACTCCGCCTGCGCCTCCGTCAGCAGGTCGAAGATGTCGTGGGCGGCCGTCTCGAAGTCGTCCTCCGCCCCCACGATGTGGTAGAGGGAGACGGTGTTGTCGAAGTTCATGTGGATGCCCGGCGCGTCCGGCTTATTGTACTCCGGGACGAACTCCGGCAGGTCCTCGTCGCTCATGACGGATCGGGGATTATTCGGAGACAGGACGCCGCTTGAATGCGCCGGACGGTGGTGGGATTCGGATATGCCCCCCATGTTGCGAGGCTACCCACGATGTGCCTCGTACGACGGCCGACACCCCAGTACTTGTTCACTCCGTTCACTGCGCCGCGGACGACGGACCACTGCAACTCCCATACTCGGCGATCCGAGGCGAAGCACGTTGAAACCCGTGATGCGGACCGATGCGTACGGCCCGCCGTCGGTTCGAAAAAAAAAGAGGGGCCGTAAATTGAGTGCTGTAGCTGTCTGCCCTCACCGGGGAGGGGGGATCGCCGATGCGCGTCTGGCTGACCACCCCCCTGCCCTACTCCGCCCGGCTGGGACGGTTGTCTCCATCCCGCGGCTCGGCGTCTCCGCCCCAATGCAGGAGCTCGCTCATCAACTCATCGGGCTCGGCTTCCTGTTCTTCCGCGACGGCGGTGCCGAACCGCTCCAGCGCGTCGAGATGGGCGAACTGCGCCTCCGCATCGAGCCGCGTGATCTTCTCCGAGACGGCCAGCATCACCAGCTGATTCATCGAGATGCCTTCCGTCTCGGCACGGTCGCACACCTTGTCGTGCAGCGAATCGGGACGTCGGACGGTCAGTGCTTCCGTGGCGCTGTTTGGCAATTGATTTCGTCGATTGCGCGGAGGAACGCGGCCAGGGGAACCCTGCCTAGGCCGACTGCGGCGCGAAGAGGCGTCCGACCTCGCCGAGGCGGTCGAACGAGAGCGACTGCGGCCCGTCGCTGAGCGCCTCCTCGGGAGTAGGGTGCGCCTCCACCATCACCCCGTGGGCGCCCGCCCCGAGGGCCGCCCGCACCAGCGCCGGCACCCAGCGCCGCTCACCCGCGGCGTGCGACGGGTCGACGACGACCGGGAGATGGGTGCGCTCCTTGACGACCGGCACCGACGAGAGGTCGAGCGTGTAGCGGGTGGCGGACTCGAACGTCCGGATGCCGCGCTCGCAGAGGAAGACGTTGGGATTGCCGTGGCCCACGATGTACTCGGCCGCGGACAGCCACTCCTCGATCGTCGCCATCATGCCCCGCTTCAGCATCACGGGCCGCTCGGCCCGGCCCACCGCCTTCAGCAGCGGAAAATTCTGCATGTTGCGCGCCCCGATCTGGAGCACGTCGGCGCGGGCGGCCACCGCCGCCACGTCACCGGGCGCAAGCACCTCGGTAATGACGGGCAGGCCAAACCGCTCCCCCGCCTCGGCCAGGAGGTCGAGGCCCTCGGCCCCCAGGCCCTGGAACGAGTAGGGCGAGGTGCGGGGCTTGAAGCACCCGCCGCGCAGCAGGCGGCCGCCGGCCTCGGCCACCGCCTCGGCCGTGCGGAGGATCTGCTCGCGCGACTCGACCGAGCAGGGCCCGGCGATGAGGACCGGATCCGCGCCCCCGATCTCGACGTCCCCAATCCGGACGACGGTCCGATCGGTGGTGTCGTCGCGCGCCACCTCGGGGTAGGAGCGATCCGCGTCTCCGTCGTCGGGGCGAGACAGGGCGTCGGCGGTCGACGCCGGCGCCGGGCGCGCGTGGCCGTTGGTCGAAACGGACGGGTCGACCGGGGACGCCTCGGAGGCATCCGAGTCTAGGCCCTCGGGGTCGTCGGCCTCCTCCTGCCGCCGTTCCTGCTGGCGCTCGACGGAGTGGCTCAGAATCTCGCCGAAGAGACGCCGGACGAGGTCGGGGGAGAGGCCCTCCTCCTCGGCCACCGCGGCGACGTGATCGAGGAGCTCCGCCTCCCGATCGTGGTCCTTAATCGTATTTCCCTCTTCTTCCTTGAGCTTGCAGATGTCGTCGACCACCGCGTAGCGCTCGGCGAGGAGCTCGACGAAGCGGCGGTCGATGTCGTCGATGCGGTCGCGAGCTTCTTGCAGCGGGGTGGTCGTCGAAGTCGTAGACATGGGTCGGTGCTCCGGTGCAGGGTCGGGGTCAGGGTGTAGCAATGCCCCCGGAACGCTCCCCCACACCCCTGCACGCAAAAACCCGCCGGGGCCGAGGAAGCGGGCCGGCGGGTCGCAGGGCACGAATGTACGGGGTTCGTTCTACGTGTCGCCGGCCAGGTGGGCAAAGTAAAAATACGCGTAGCCCGGATAGATAAAGGCAAACGCGTACAGGCCGCGGGCAACACCGGCAGAGAAGCCGGAGGCGGCGGGCGCGGCGAACGTGGACTCGAGTGCATTCATGACTGCTCAGACGGTACGGGTCGCCGCCCCCGATGTCAAGACTGGGGCGACTTTGCACAGAATGATCACATTACAGAGAACCACGGGGCCGGCTCCCCCTACGGAAATCGCCAGTCGGGCCGGGCATGCTCAGGGGAGGAGCGGCAGCATGGGTCGCCGGTGCCCATGCCCCACGCTTCCACTCGTCCTACTGCCGATAGTCCTCCCGCACGGGACTGAACACGTCGATGATCTCGCAGTCGGTCACCGCGCGGCCCGAGTGCGGCGTATGGGCCGGGATGACCGCCACGCGGCCCTCGCGCAGGACGTCGGTCTCCCCGTCCAGCGTAAGTTCGAACTCTCCCTCCGTCACGACGGAGATCTGCTCGTGCGGATGGGCGTGCTCGGGAAACTCCGCTCCCGCCTCGACCGACCAGTTCGCGACTGTCATATTCTCGGAGTGGAGAAACGCACCCAGGAATCCCGGGATTTCTTCGGAGCGGTCCAGGTCGTCGAGGGTAAAGAACGGCATGGCGGTGGAGACGTCGAGACAGGCGGCGAACGAGGGCGATCGGGCGGTCACGCCCGCTTTTCCTCACCGAGACGGCCCCGAAAGGATCCCCGGGTCCCGGCCTGCGCCTCGTCTATCCGTCGACGAGTCCCGAAAACAGGCCGCCTCTTCTCCGTAGGCGGCTCATCGGGGCAAAACCCAATCCGCCAAGCCCCGTACGTAGAGGTCCCAATTCTGAATCTGGGATTGTGGCGGTCGACCTATGCGTCCGCAAGAAACCGTTTACGATGGTCGCGCATTTGCTTTTCCTTTGAACAGGATGGGCGTGACCGCGGGTCGGGCCGCGTCCGATTATCAGTCTGTCGTTTAGCTGACACTCCCGAATGGGACTACTGCTGCTCTACGTTGCGCTCGCGATCGGCGTGTCGTTCCTGTGCTCGATCATGGAGGCGGTCCTGTTGAGCGTGACGCCGTCGTACGTCGCCGCCCTGGAGCGAGAGGGCGACCCCATCGGCGAGCGCCTCCACAAGATGAAGGAGAACATCGACCGGCCCCTCTCCGCCATCCTCAGCCTCAACACCATCGCCCACACCGTGGGCGCGGCCGGGGCCGGCGCGCAGGCCGCCATGGTCTTCGAGAGCGTGCCGGTGGGCGTGATTTCCGGCGTTCTCACCCTGCTTATCCTCATCTTCTCAGAGATCATTCCGAAGACCCTGGGGGCGGTCTACTGGAGAACCATCGCCCCGTTTGTGGTGCGCCTTCTCGTCCCCACCATCTTCTCGATGTGGCCGCTCGTGAAGCTCTCGCAGGGCCTGACCTACCTGCTCTCCCAGGACGAAGACGAGGCCGCCTTCAGCCGGGAGGAGTTCACGGCGATGGCCGAGCTCGGCGAAGAGGAGGGTGTATTCGAGGAAAAGGAGTCGCGCATTCTGCGCAACCTCTTCCGCTTCAACTCCCTCCGGGTGAAGGACGTGATGACGCCCCGGACCGTCGTCTTCGATCTCCATGAGGGCCAGACGATCGGAGACGTCGTGGAGGAGCACGACGAGTTCCGCTTCTCCCGCATCCCGGTGTACGACGACGACCCCGACGACGTAACCGGGTACGTGCTCAAGGACGAGATGCTGCTGCGGGCCGCGCAGGAGGAGCACGACGTGTTGCTCGAAAACATCGCCCGCGAGATCCTCGTGGTGCGCGAAACGCTTCCCCTCCCCGACCTGCTGGAGCGCCTGCTCGACCGGCTGGAGCACATCGCGCTCGTCGTCGACGAGTACGGCGGCGTCGCCGGGGTCGTCACGATGGAGGACGTGGTCGAGACGCTCCTCGGCCTCGAGATCGTCGACGAGGCCGACTCGGTCGAAGACATGCAGGCCCTTGCCCGCCAGCAGTGGTTCAAGCGGGCCCGGGAACTGGGCGTCGTCTCCGACGAGGCACTTGACAAGGTGTCTTCCCGCACCCCGGACTCCACCGAGGCTTCCCTCCCGGAACTGCCGAAGACGGAACTGCCCGACGGAGACGACCCGGCCGGGGAGGACTCCGAGGCGACTCTCTCGTCCCCGACGCCGTCCGAGTCCAAGTCCCGATCCGGCTCCTCGGACGACGGATAACACCGGCCCGCGAGCGTCTCCCCTCTCCCCCGACCGATGCCCCTTTCGATCGAGGACCTCCCCGACGCCGACCTCCGCCGCTTCGACCGCCCGGCGGTGCCGCCGCCCGAGGCCCTCGAGGACATCTACCTGGTCGGCATCTGCGGGACCGGCATGGGCGCACTCGCCGGCCTCTTCGACGAGGCCGGCTACGCCGTCCGCGGCGCCGACGACGGCGTGTACCCGCCCATGAGCACCCACCTCGCCGAGCGGGGCATTCCGGTCCTGGAGGGCTACGACCCCGCCCACCTTACCCCTCCGCCCGACCTTACGGTGGTCGGGAACGCCTGCACGCCCACCCACCCCGAGGCGACCTACGCCCGCGAGCAGCGCCTCGTCCAGCAGTCGTTCCCCGAGGCCCTCGCCCACTGCTTCCTGACCGACCGGCGGCCCCTCGTCGTCACCGGCACGCACGGGAAGACGACCACGACCGGCCTCCTGGTTCACCTGCTCCAGACCGCCGGCCTCGACCCCGGCTACCTCGTGGGCGGGGTCCGGCAGGACGGCGGCGGGAGCTACGCCCTCGGGAGCGATTCCCCGTTCGTCGTCGAGGGCGACGAGTACGACAGCGCCTACTTCGACAAGCGGCCCAAGTTCATGCACTACCGGCCGCGCCACGCCGTCGTGACCTCCGTCGAGTTCGACCACGCCGACATCTTTGCCGACGCGGCCGACTACCGCGGCGCCTTCGAATCGTTCGTCGACCTCCTGGCGCCCGACGGCCTCCTGGCCCTCTGCGGCGACGAGGCCGCTGTGCGGGGCCTGGCCGACCACACCGACGCGGCCGTCCGGACCTACGGCCTGGACGGCACCAACGACGTCCGGGCGCGCGACGTCACCGCCACGCCGGACGGGCAGCGGTTCGTGCTCCGCCTCGGCGGGGCCGAGACGGAGGCCCGACTCCCGATGCACGGCGCCCACAACGTGCGGAACGCGCTTGCCGCCGCCCTGCTGGCCCACCGCGAAGGGGCCACCCGGTCTCAGATCGTCGACGGACTGGCGTCCTTTTCGGGCATGAAGCGCCGGCAGGAGGTGCGCGGCCGGCCCGACGACGTGCTGGTGCTCGACGACTTCGCGCACCACCCCACCGCGGTGCGGGCGACCATCGAGGCCGTCCGGGCCGCGCACCCGGACCGCCGTCTCGTCGCCGTGTTCGAGCCCCGCTCCAACTCCAGCCGCCGGAAGATCTTCGAGGCCCCCTACGGCCGGGCCTTCGACGCGGCCGACGCGGTCTTTCTGAAGGCCCCGCCGGTCCGCCACAACGACGACGCAGCCGCCATGCTCGATCCCGACGCGGTGGTGCGCACCATCGAGGACCGCGGCACCCCGGCCCACCCCTTCGAGCACGTGGACGCAATGCTTCCTCCCCTGGTCGACACGCTGCGCCCCGGGGACGTGGCCCTCCTCATGAGCAACGGCAGCTTCGACGGGCTCCCCGACCGCCTGCTCTCCGCCCTCGCGTCGGAGGGATAGGGCGCGTCAGTCCACCCCGAGGGCGTCGGCGGCCATCTCCGTGCCCGTCACCCGCGCCTCGATCTTTTGGAACGCCGTGCGCCGGGCCGTCGACTGGTCGTCGCCGAACGGCGAGAAGCCGCAGTCGTCAGTCGTGCCGAGGCGGTCGACGGGCAGGTGCTCGGCCGCCCGGAGCACCGTGTCGCGCACGTCCTCGGGCGACTCGACGCGGGGATCGTTGACGTCGGTCACGCCCAGGAAGAGGGTCTGGTCCTCGCGGCTGTGCTCGGCCACGATGTCCAGCACGCGCGCCGGCTCCTCCTCGCTCGCAAACTGCATGTAGAACCGGCCCGCGTTCATCTCGAAGAGCAGGGGCAGCAGTTCCGCGTAGTCGACGTCGGCGCTGTGGGTGGAATCGCGGTCGCCGCCCGGGCAGGTGTGGATGCCGATGCGCTGCCGCTCCTCCGCTGAGAAGCGGTCGAGGACGCGGTTGTTGAGGGCCACGAACTCGCGCAGCAGGTCCTTCGACGGGTCCAGCTTGACGGCGAGCCGGCCTTCCGTGAAGTCGATCTGGACGGCGTGGGCCCCGGCCTCGAGGCACCGTCGAATGTCGCGCTCCACCTCGTCGACGAGGTCGTCCAGGAAGGCCTCGCGCGGATAGCCGTCGAGGCCGTCCTCCGGGTAGAGGAGGCTCAGGGCGGAGGCGGAGATCACGCTCTGCTTTACGGGGACCGACGCGTACTCCTGCGCCCGCTCCAGGTAGTCGACGGCGTAGCGCTGGTACCGAAAGGGCCCGTCGGTCAGCCGCGGGAGCTGGCGTTCATGGCCGCCCTCGAACGGAATCTCGAGGCCGTCGGGCGCCAGATTGGGGGCGCCCTCGACCGGGTACGTCAGGAAGCTGGGCTTGGCCTGCTCCCCGTCGCTGATGACGGGCGAGCCGGTCCCCTCGAGCGCGTCGACGGTGGCCCGGAGGGCCCGGTCGTACATCCTGTCGAGCGTCTCTTCGCTCAGGTCGCCGGCCCGAAATGCCTTCAGCCCTTCGATGAGCTCGACGGGGCGGGGAATGCTGCCGATGGGTTCGGTGGGGAGCGGCATGGGAAAACGGTCGGTGCACACGGAGTGGACGCATTTGCTATGGACATGGAGAGCCCGGCCAAAAGATCCCGCGGACGAACGGCGGACACGGGGCGTGTCCCGTCGGTCGTGGCCCTCGGTCGGTGCGGCCGCCGCGGGGCCCGTCCCGTAACGAGGCCCTGACGGCGAGAACGTAGGGGCCGCGTTGCGTTCTCTCTACGAGTCCTGCCCCCCGATGCGTCTGGTGCTCAGTCTGTTCCTCGCTCTCACCCTCCTTGCGCCCTCCCGAGCGGGGGCTCAGTCGGATCCGGCCCCTTCCATCGATCAGATGAGCCGACAGGCCGAGCGCCTCGGGGAGGCGGTGCGGGACGCGGTCGTGCAGGTCACCGTCCAGCGCCTCACAGGCCTCCGGCAACTCGCCAGCGACGCCGCCCGCCCCGCCCAGAAGCGGAGCACGGGCTCCGGGTTCTTCGTGGACGAGAGCGGATACGTCGTCACTAATGCCCACGTCGTGGCCGGGGCCGAGGCGGTTTGGGTGCAGCGTGCCTCGCCCGCCCCCCCGCCGCCGGGCGAGGCGTCCATCCTCCGTCAACGGGGCGGCCTGCTCCGCGCCTCGGTCGTCGGCGTCGACCGCGAAACCGACGTGGCGCTCCTGAAGGTGCCGGGGGGCGGCTACCCGACGCTCTCGTTCGGGAACTCCGATCAGCTTCACCGGGGGCAGGTCGTGTTCGCGTTCGGCGGACCGATGGGACTGGAGAACACCATGACGATGGGCATCGTCAGCGCCACGGCCCGGCAGTTCGAGGAGGGCGACCCAATGATTTACGTCCAGACCGACGCCCCCATCAATCCGGGGAGCAGCGGCGGCCCGTTGGTGAACGCGGACGGGGAGGTGGTGGGCCTCAACACCCTCAACGTCTCGCGGTCCGGGGGCAGCCAGGGGCTTGGGTTTGCCGGCCCCAGCAACATCGTCAAGTCCGTGGTCGAGCAGCTCCGGACGCACGGGGACGTGCGTCGCGGGGTGATTGGGGTGAACGCGCAGACGATCGGTCCGGAGCTGGCCCGCGAACTGGACCTGAACCGCTCCCACCGGGTCATCCTGGCGGACGTCTATCCGGGAAGCCCGGCCGAACGGGCCGGACTGCGCCCCGGGGATGTCGTGACTCATCTGGACGGGGAGCGCATGCACAACGGCCGGGAGTTGGACGTCAACCTGTACTCCAAGGTGGGCACCATCGCCCAGCTCAGCGTCGTCCGCGACGACTCGACGTTCGAGAAGCAGGTGCGGGTCGTTCGGGCGCGGCGCGGACAGGCCCGCTTCTCCGGCCGGGTGGACCCCGAGAAGCACCTCGTCTCGGGGCTCGGGGTGCTGGCCCTTCCGTTAACCGAAAACACCGCCCCGGGCGCCGCCAACGTTCGGCTTCCGTCCGGTGTGGTGGTGATCAGCAGCAACCGGGTCCCCACCCCCTGGGGCGACCGGCTCCGGCCCGGAGACGTGATCTACACCGTGGACGGACGGCGCGTCGACACGCCGGGAGCACTTCGCTCTCTCGTCGACGACCTTCAAGAGAGGGACCGAGTCGTCACCCACGTCTACCGGGACGGTCGGCTGCAATACCTCGTCCTACAGCTCCACTGACGGGCGCCGGGCGGGGTGACGTGGGGCGGTCTCCGCCCTCGACCGCCCCACGATTCTGGGCAGGAGCCCGCTAAAACAGTTCGATGTTGGTCTGCAGGTAGCGCCCCGGGTTTTTCTCAAAGTCGGCCAGAATGCTGTCGGCCCGGATCGACACCGAGTGGAGACGTTGGTACAGGCGCGGGTCTTCGAGGAGCCGGCCGGCCGTGCCTCGGCCCTCCTCGAGATCGACCAGGATCTGGTCGAGCGACTCCGTGCTGCGGGCCAGCGACCGCGCCGCCCGGCGCGTGTGGTGCACGGTCCGCTGGGCGTCCTCCACGGCGCGCTCGAGGGTGTCCTCCTTGGTCGTGGTGATGTGCTGAAGGTCCGACACCAGGGTGTCCAGCGCGGCCGACGTGCGCTCGACGTTCGCCAGGGTGCGGTGGAGCCGGTCGCGCTCGCTCTCCAGGAACGAGTTGACGCTCGCCGAGGCGGACTGCACATTCCGGAGCGTCTGTTCGACCTCCGGCTCCGACCGGCCCAGCACCCGCCCCGCCTCCGAAAACGTACCGGTCGCCTCCGAGAGCAGCGTGTCCACCTTTCGGGTAAGGGGGACGGCCTCTCCCCGAAGCGTCTCAAGGACGCCCTTTCCTTCCGACGGGATCTGCGCGCCCGGGGGAATGACCTCGCCCCCGGGGCTCCGCTGCAGGGCGATGCTGACGTCGTCGAGGGCCGCAACGCCGGACACGGACGCCGTGGCGCCCTCCGTAAGCGTCACGTCGTCCTGAATCTGCATACGGACCCGCACGCCTCCTTCTTCGCTGAGGGTCACGTTGTCGACAGTACCGACAGAAATCCCGCGGACGGTAACGGGCGTGCCCCCCGCCACGCCCGCCGCACTTTCGAACTCCGCGACCAGCGGGTACGTGTTGCCCAGCAGCGGAACGCCCTCCAGGAACCGAACCCCGAGCACGAGGAGGCCGATCGCCGCGACGGCCAACACCCCCACCCGGAACTCGTTCCAGAAGCGCTCTTGCTCTTTCTGTTCGGACCGAGATGTGCTCATGAATCAGGGATGCGTGTCGTGAGGAGAACGTGAGAGCAGTCGGTGCACTGGGGGGCAGTCGGACGTCTCGACCCGAAGGAGCGGAGCGCCGGACCGTGCAGGCTCACACCTGGTAGGCATTGGCCTCGACGAACTCGCAGAGCACCGGGTCGTCGCAGGCCCGGAGGTCCTCGACGGTGCCGACGAACCGCATGGTTCCCTCGTGGAGAAAGCCCACCTGGTCGGCAATGGAGAGGACGGAGTGCATGTCGTGGGTGACGATGACCGCCATCCGGCAGAGCGTCCGGGACAACCGATCGATGAGCTCGTCGATGACGCTGGAGGTCTCCGGGTCGAGGCCGCTGCTCGGTTCGTCGTAGAACAGGTACTTCGGCTCGCGGATGATGGCCCGGGCCAGGGCGGCCCGCTTGACCTGTCCCCCCGACAGGGAGGACGGCATCTGGTCCGCGGTCCCCGCAATCTCGACGCGATCGAGCTCCGTCATGACCCGCTCGGCAATCTCCTCGTCCGACTGGTCCGTGAGCAGCCGCAGCGGAAGGGCTACGTTGTCGAACACCGTCATCGAATCGAACAGGGCACCGCCCTGGAAGAGCATCCCGAACCGCCGGCGCACCTGTTGGAGCTGATGGTCGGGAAGGGCGGCGAGGTCGGCGTCGCCCACCCGCACCCGGCCTTGATCGGGGCTCAGAAGGCCGACGAGGTGGCGGAGCAGGACGCTCTTGCCGGAGCCGGAGTGCCCCACGATGGCGAAGATGTTGCAGTTCTCGGCGGTGAACCCGACCCCTTCCAGGACGGCGGTGTCTCCGAATGACTTGTGAAGGTTGTCGACTTCAATCATAACGGGTTGGCGTCGATTTCAGAACGGCAATTCGGGCCGGCGGAGGGGCGGGCAGGCCCGGCGCCCCCTGCAGGGGATCTCTCTTAAAGCAGAAGCAGGGCGAGGAGGTAGTCGGCGATCAACACCGTGATGCAGGCCCCGACCGCCGCCCGGGTTGCGCTTCGCCCGACCCCTCGGGCCCCTGCCTCCGCGTTGAAGCCGACGTAGCAGGCCACCGACGTAATCAGAAACCCGAACACCACCGCCTTCACCATCCCGTAGAAGGCCATGAAGCCCGTAAAGAAGGACCGGGCCCCCATCAGAAACTCCGCGGCGGTGAGCTCCCCGGACATGGAGGCCACGGTGAGGCCCGCCCCGCTGCCCACGATGGTGGCGAGGACGTAGAGGAACGGAAACGTGATCACGCCGGCCACGACCCGCGGGGCGACGAGGTAGCCCACGGCACTCACCCCCATCACATTCAGCGCCTCAATCTGCCCGCCTGTTCGCATTGAGCCCAGTTCGGCGGCGATGCGGGCGCTCACGCGGCCCGCAAGGATGAAGGCCGTAATCAGGGCGCCAAACTCGAGGATGAGCGAGGGCACGACCACGGCCCCAACCGTGGATTCCGGAATCAGCGGGTACCGCATCTGATAAATCGTCTGCTCCGTCGTGACGCTGCCCGTAAACGCGGCGGCGAGGGCCACGATCGGGAGCGACTCGACCCCAATCCGGGTCATTTGCCGGGCGAGGTTTTGGCGGTAGGTGGGGACGTCGTAGATGGGCCCCCGGAAGGCGCGGGTAAGGAGCAGAAGATAGCGCCCCACGTGGCTGAACAGTGCCACCACCCGGGTCCGCAGCGTCTGAATCATAACGGCGTAGGATCGGCTCGGTCGGAACCGCTGGTGAACGGGCACGACGCCCTTTACACGAACACGACGGAGACCTCCAGGGGAATGTGGAGCGCCTGTGTCACCTCGAGCGCCTCGGGGCACACCTCGAAGCCGCACTCTGCACAGTCGCTGCGGTATCCGCAGAACAGATCCATGTCGACTTCCTTTTCCGCGGCGAGGCCCCGGAAATAGTCCTGGTGGGGTCGCACCTTCTCCCAGATCCACTGGAGGTGAGTGCTGAGGTCCGCGCCTCTCGGGAGGGGAGACTCCAGCGCCCAGAGGTCGTTGGGCCACGGGCGACCGAACGGGCCCTCCGTCCCGTGCTGGTGCTGATGGGTGGCGGCCAGGCCGGTGATTCGTTCGATCTCGTCGTGCCGCTCGGCCGCACACATTACCCGGAGCGTCGCCGAAAACCCGAAGCGCGGCGGCTGGTCGTCTGGAAACGCGGTCATGACGCGAGGGACCATGCATGCTAGACGTGAAGAGGCCTTCTAGCCGGCGGGGCATCTGTGCCCCCCTCCTCCGGGTCGTTACACCCGCCCCCTCGGATGCGGCCGCCCCCTTCAGGTTGGATCGAGGCGGCGCCACGGCAGTACAGCACTGATCAGAGCAAAGGCCACCCCCCTGCTCTGCCCGTCGTTCTTCCCCCGCTCTCCGCCCCGGCACATGCCCACCGCCACTGACGCCCGCGGTCGGTCCGTCTCCCTCCAGCGCCCCCCGCGGCGCATCGTCTCCCTCGTGCCGAGCCAGACGGAGCTCCTCGCCCACCTCGGGCTGGACGAGACGGTGGTCGGCATCACCCGCTTCTGCGAGCGCCCGAGCCATTGGCGCTCCGAGAAGAAAATCGTAGGCGGTACGAAGGAGGTCGACGTCGACCGCGTGGCCGAGCTCGACCCCGATCTGATCCTCGCCAACCACGAGGAAAATACCGCGGCGGACGTCGAGGCCCTCGACCCGATCGCTCCGGTGTTCGTCACGGAAGTGAAGACCGTCACGGAGGCGCTCGACATGATTCGGACGATGGGGTCCCTTACGGCCTCCACCGACCAGACCTCCACCCTCGCCGGGCAGATTGTCTCCCGGTTCAGTCAACTCCCCGATTTCGCCCCCCTCACGACCGTGTACCTCATCTGGCGCGAGCCCTACATGACGGTCGGCGGCGACACCTTCATTCACGACGTGATGAGCTGGGGCGGGTTCGAGAACGCGTACGGCGGGCAGACGCGGTACCCCGAGGTCTCCCTCTCGGCCCTCACCGAGCGCGAGGTCGACGTCGTCCTCTGCGGCAGCGAGCCGTTTCCCTTCCACCAGAAAGACGCCTTTACCGAGGACCTCCGCGAGGCCCTTCCGGATACGCCGGTGGAGGTGGTCGACGGCCAGCCCTTCTCCTGGTACGGGCCGCGGCTCCTGGACACCCCTTCGTACCTCACTGAGCTACGCGAGACGCTGCCCGCCCCCCGCACGGTATAGCGGGCCTGTCCGTCCCGAGTTGCGCCCCCCCGTGCCGTTCCCCCTCCGAACTGAGATTCCACGCCCATGCTTCGCCCGCTCCTGATCGTGCTCTCATTCACGGTGCTCCTCGGCTGTCAGTCGTCGCCCGATTCTCCGGACACTGCGGCCCCGGATGAATCGACCCGCGCCGACCGGCTCGCCAAACGCGCCCTCACGGTCGACGGGCACATCGACCTCCCCTACCGGCTGCTGGACCTCTACGAAAATCCCGCCGACTCGACCGAGGGCGGGGATTTCGACTATCCGCGGGCCCGGGCCGGCGGGCTCGATGCGCCGTTCATGTCCATCTACATTCCGACGGAGTTGCAGGGCACGCCGGGCGCCCCCAAGGCCCGCGCCGACACCCTGATCGACCTCGTCGAGCGGATTGCGACGGAGCACCCCGACGCGTTCACGATCGCGACCTCGCCGGCCGAGGTGCGGCAGATCGCCGAGACCGACGCGGTCGCCCTGCCGATGGGCATGGAGAACGGGGCCGGCCTCGAGGACGACCTCGACAACGTACAGCACTTCTACGACCGCGGGATCCGCTACATCACCCTCACGCACGGGGAGCACAACCGGATCGGCGACTCCTCCTACGACGATGCGCCACCCCGCTGGAACGGCCTCAGCCCCTTCGGCGAGAAGGTCGTCGCCGAGATGAACCGCCTCGGCATCATGGTCGACATCTCGCACGTCACCGACGCGACGGCCGAGGACGTGCTCGCCCTGACCGAGGCGCCGGTGATCGCCTCCCACTCCTCGGCCCGCCACTTTACGCCCGGCTGGGAGCGCAACATCAGCGACGCGCTCATGGAAGGCGTCGCCGAGACGGGCGGCGTCGTCATGATCACCTTCGGCTCCTCGTTCCTGCGCAACGAGTACCGTGAGCAGGACGACCCCATTCGCGAGAAGATGAACGCCCACATCGACTCGATGGGGTGGGACGAGGACTCGCGGCAGGCGATTCTCTACGAAGAAACCGTGCGACAGGAAAACCCCATCGGGACCGTCGCGGACGTGGCCGACCACATCGACCACGCCGTGGAGGTGGCCGGCATTGACCACGTGGGCCTTGGGTCGGACTTCGACGGGGTCTTTGCCCTGCCGGAGGGCCTGCAGGACGCGTCCGGCTACCCGAATCTCGTGGACGAGCTCCTCGACCGCGGCTACTCCGAGGTGGAGATCGAGAAGATCCTGGGCGAAAACGTCCTCCGCGTCTGGTCCGAGGTCGAAACCACCGCCCAGCGCCTCCAGAACGACACATCCTCCTGACAACGTGCTGCCCGGATCCCCTCCACGGCTCGAAAGACCACTTTCGGCGTTCGAGGAAGCACCCTCATGACTCGTTCCTCGTGACTCCCCTCCGAGGAACGGAGCCCCGTCCTTCGACCGCGCTCTCGTCTGCAGCCGCAGGCAATTCGTCAACCGCAAATGCTAAGTGACCTCCTCGTCCTGGAACTGGCCTCCGTCCTCGCCGGCCCCAGCGTGGGGCAGT
>JAZKTD010000131.1:0-9712 GCA_036625705.1 Salinivenus sp. | reverse complement strand
TGAACCCATTGCGATGCCGCCGCGTATGGGTAGGCTGTTCTCGAGATCTTGCCCACTGAGCGCCGGAGGCGACGCATGCTCAATGACGTACTAACGCTGGTTCAAGAACACGACCGGTTTCTGCTAACGACCCACCTCGGCCCCGACGGCGACGCCCTCGGGTCGCAGATTGCCCTCGGCCGGTTTCTGCAGAAGCTCGGCAAGTCGGTGACGATGCTCAACAGCGACGAGGCCGACCAGAACCTCGACTGGATGCCGGGGAGCGAGGACGTGCAGGTCTTCGACGGGTCCATGGACCAGCGGGAGGCGCTCGCGAAGGCGGATGCCGTCTTCGTGCTCGACACCAACGACGAGGAGCGTCTCGGCAAGGTGGGCACGATGGTGCGGGACGCCACGGCCACCACGGTGCTCATCGACCACCACCTCCAGCCCGAGCCGTGGTTCGACATGCAGTTCGTTCGGGAGAGCGCCGCGGCCACCGGCGAGCTCGTCTACGAGATGATCGAGGCCACGGACCCGGCCCTCATCGACGCCGAGGTGGCGACGGCCCTCTACACCGCCATCATGACCGACACCGGGTCCTTCCGCTACAGCAGCGTCACGCCCCGGCTCCACCGCGTCGTCGCCGACATTTTGGAGCGGGGCGGCATCGAGCCGGCGCCCATCCACGAGACGATCTACGACCGCAAGTCCATGCCGGGCCTGCGCCTGCTCGGGCGCATGCTCAACCGCATTCGGCTTCGCCACGACGGACAGCTCGGCTACTCGGTCGTCACGCAGCGGATGGTGGAGGACACCAACGCGAGCTGGGACGACAAGCAGGGCTTCGTCAACTACGTCCTCTCCATCGAAGGCGTGAAGGCCGCGCTCCTCTTCTCCGAGGTCGACGACGGCTCCAAGATTAGCTTCCGCTCCGAGGCCGACGTGCGGGTCGACGAGTGGGCCCGCCACTTCGGGGGCGGCGGCCACCGCAACGCGGCCGGGGCGTACGTCAAGCGCCCCACCTTCGAAAACGTAATTGAGGACGTGATCGACGCCGCCTCGCGCTTCATCGACTTCGAGGCCTCTTACGCGCCGGGCGACGACCTCTCGCCGGAAGACGAGGCCTACCTGGAGACGCTGCTCGGCGGTCAGTCGGAGTAGGGCGCCCGGGCAGGAGGAGAGCAGCGGTCCATTCATTGCGTGTGAAGTGCCCTCCACAGTCCGAAGGGGGGTTGACGGGATCGGCGGTGGGAATTACCCTGACGAACAGAGGACCCGGCGTCGTCGGGCGGCCTCCACCGACGGACCGGGGCGTCTCTGCACCCGCTTCTCCTTCTCACCGCTCCTGATCGATGACCGTCACCTCCACGACGACCGCCCCCGTCGACCTCGACGTCGATCTGCTCCTCCTTCCGTTCACCGAAGCCCCGGCCGACCCCCTGGTCGACGCCCTCGCACGTACGCTGGGGGCAGCCGTGGCCCGCGCGGCCGCCGACTTCGAGGCGGACGAGGGTGAGGTGCGCGTGGCCTACCCGGAGCACAGCGTGGCCCCCCGCGTGGCCCTCCTCGGGCTGGGCCCGGCGGCCGACCTCGACGACGAGGGGGTACGGACGGCCGCCGCGGCGGCCAGCACCGCGGCCCATGACCACGACGCCGACGCGGTGGGGGCCCTGCTGCCCGCCGAAGGGGGACTCTCGGATGAGGCGGCGGCCCAGGCGCTCGCCGAAGGCTTCGTACTGGGGGCCTACCGGTACCGGACGTACAAGACGGACGACGGCTTTGCGGGCCCCGAAACGTTTGTCGTGCACGTGGGGGAGGAGCACGACGCCGACGCCGTTGCGGCGGGCGTCCGGCGGGGCGACCGCCTCGCGGCGGCGACCGGCACGGCCCGCGACCTCGTCAACCGCTCTCCCCACGACAAGACCGCCGAGGCCTTCGCGGGGCTCGTGGCCGACTCCGGGGCGGAGCACGGCTACGCCGTGGAGACGTGGGACGAGGACCGCATCCGGGCCGAGGAGATGGGCGGCCTCCTGGCGGTCAATCGCGGGAGTTTCGACCCGCCCACGCTGTCGGTGCTCACCTGGGCCCCGGACGATGCCGTCAACGACCGGCCCGTCGTGGTCGTCGGCAAGGGCGTGATGTTCGACACCGGGGGCCTGTCGTTGAAGGACACGAAGGGGTCGATGGACAAGATGAAGTCCGACATGGGCGGGGCCGCCGCCGTCGTCGGGCTGTTCGAGGCGCTGGCGGACCTGGACGTGCCGCTGCACGTGGTCGGCCTCCTGCCGGCGACGGACAACCGGCCGGGCCATCGCGCCTACGTGCCCGGCGATGTGGTCGAGATGCACTCCGGCGCCACCGTGGAGGTGATGAACACCGACGCGGAGGGCCGCCTGCTGCTGGCCGATGCTCTCTCCTACGCGTCGGACACCTACGACCCGTCCCTGCTCGTCGACGTGGCGACCCTCACTGGAAGCTGCATTGCCGCGCTTGGCTCGCAGGCCGCGGGCGTCATGGCCAGTGAGACCGACGCGGCCGCCGAGCGGCTCTACACCATCCAGCGGGCCGGGGAGCGGACCGGGGAGCGCGTCCACCCGCTTCCCATGTACGACGACTACAAAACGGCCCTCGACAGCGACGTGGCCGACCTGACCAACGTCGGGGGCCGGGCGGCCGGCGCCATCACCGCCGGGAAGTTTCTGGAGCACTTCGTGGACGCGCCCTGGCTGCACCTCGACATTGCCGGACCGGCCTTCCTCGACGCGCCGGACGGGTACCACCCGAAGGGCGGGACCGGCTTTGGGGTGCGCCTGCTCGCGGCGTACCTTCGCAACTACGTCGCCGTTCGCAAACAGGCATGACGCTTGCGCGTTTGGGGACTGATCACTGTTCGATCAACCTGTCGGCACCGATCCATGCGCATCCAGCGACCCACGTTCCAACGCCCTGAACCGCCCGCCCCGGACGGCGGCACCACCCGCGTGGCCATCACGCTCGGCGATCCGAACGGCATCGGGCCGGAGGTCGTCCTCAAGAGCCTCCACGACCCGAGCCTGGTGCCGTCGATGACGCCGGTGCTGATCGGGTCCGCCCACGTGCTGCGGGTGCACGCCGACGTGCTCGGGTTCTCGGACCTCGACATCCACGTGGTCGACGAGGTCCCCGACGAGGTGCCGCACGGGGACGTGGCACTGCTCGACGTGGCCGAGGCGGACGACCCGCCCGTCACCTTCGGCGCCACCACTGCCGAGGCCGGCCGCCTCGCGATGCGCGCCGTCGAGCGCGCCGTCGACGAGTGTCTGGAGGGGACGGTCGACGCCATGGCGACGGCCCCCATCTCGAAGGCGGCCATCAACAAGGCGGGCTACGACGTGCCGGGCCACACCGAGTTTATCGCCCGGCGCACCGGGTCCGCCAAGCCGACAATGATGATGGTGGCCGGCGGCCTGCGCGTGGGGCTCGTGACCGGGCACGTCTCCGTGGCCGAGGTGCCGTCGCTGATCACCGAGGAGGCCATCCTCGAAAAGCTGCGCGTGCTGGACGCGTCCCTGCGTCGCGACTTTGCGATCGAGGACCCGAAGGTGGCCGTTCTCAGTCTCAATCCGCACGCCGGGGAGGCCGGGGCCTTCGGGCAGGAGGAGGACGAGGTCATCGTTCCGGCCCTGGAGGCGGCCCGGCAGGAGGGCTTCCGGGTCGAGGGGCCGCTCGCGGCCGACGGCTACTTCGCCACGCAGCTCGACGCGGACTACGACGCGGTCCTGGCGATGTACCACGACCAGGGCCTCGTCCCGTTCAAGGCCCTCGCCTTCGACCACGGCGTCAACTACACCGCGGGCCTGCCCATCGTCCGCACGTCGCCGGATCACGGTACGGCCCACGGCATCGCGGGCAAGGGCATGGCCCTGCCCGGCAGCATGCGCAGCGCCCTGGAGCTGGCCGTGGCCGTGTCGCGGCACCGCCAGCAGACCGAGGCCCCCGCGTAGGGCGCCGCCGGCAGCCGGGCCGTCGCTGTGCTCAGTCCCCGATAGACAGGTCATGTCTGCCGATCCCTACAGCGCGCTGGCGGCCGGCTACGACTTCGTGATGGCGCACGTCGACTACGACGCCTGGGCCGCCTACCTCTTCGATTTGCTGCGCCGGCACGGGGACGACGTCCGGACGGTCGTGGAGCTCGGGGGCGGCACCGGCGCCCTGGCCCGCCGCCTCCAGCCCCTCGGCGAGTACGACTATGTGCTCACGGACGCGTCGGCCGCGATGCTGGATCGGGCCCGCGACAAGTTCCGGGCCGACGGCGCGCCCGTCCGCTGCGTGCAGGCCGACTTCACGGCGGTCGCGCCCGACGCCCTCGGGCCGGAGGCCCCGGCCGACGCCGTCATTCTCGTCTACGACGGCCTGAATTACCTGCTCGACGAGACGGACGTGGCGGCCCTCTTCCGCTGCGTGCATCGCCTGCTCCGCCCCGGCGGGGTGGCCATCGTCGACCAGAGCACGCCCGCCAACTCGCAGACGCACCACGACGAATTCGTGGACGAAGGGGCGACCGACGGGTTCGCCTACGTGCGGGAGAACCGGTACGACCCGGAGACGCGCCGACACGAGACGGTCTTCGAGCTAACGGTCGACGGCGAGCACCACACCGAGCGGCACGTGCAGCGCGCCTACTCGCGCCACGAGGTGCGGCGGCTGCTGGCAGACGCCCCGCTCACGGTGGAGGCCGCCTACGACGAGTTTACCACCGAGCCCGCCCACGACGACAGCTACCGCGTGCACTGGGTCCTGCGCCGCCCCCCGGCGTAGGGCCTCCCCCGGGCGTTTTCAAGCAGGTCGGGGACCGGTGGCGTCCATCTCTCGTGTTCGACCCCGAGATCCGATCGCCCCGGCGATTTCCTTCGTGGCTTGACGCTTCCCCGGCGAACCCGGAGTTTAGTCCATCGAACCGGCCCCGCAGCCCGCTCCGTCTCCGTGATCGACCTCAACGACGTCTCCGTCTCCTTCCACCTGCCCAACGGGCGGCAGCGCACCGTCCTGGAGGACGTCTCGCTGCACCTCGACCAGTCGGAGATGGCGTATCTGGTCGGGCCCACCGGCAGTGGCAAGAGCACGATTCTGCGGCTGCTCTACATGGACCTCTACCCGGACTCCGGGGTCGCCCAGATCGGCGACTATCGGTCCGACATGATCGAGGAGAACGAGATCCCGTACCTGCGCCGCTCGATCGGGGTCGTCTTTCAGGACTTCCAGCTGCTCCCCGACCGGAGCGCCTACGAGAACGTGGCGTTTGCGCTCTACGCGACCGGCAAGAAGCCCTCGCAGGTCAAGAGCACGGTGCTCAAGTCCCTCGCCCGGGTCGGGCTCAGCCACAAGCGAAACAGCTATCCCCACGAGCTGTCCGGCGGCGAGCAGCAGCGCGTCGTGATTGCCCGGGCCATCGCGAACGATCCGTGGGTCCTGCTCGCCGACGAGCCCACCGGCAACCTCGACCCCGTCGTGGCCGACGAAATCCAGGAGCTGCTCGTCGGGCTGCACCAGCAGGGCATGACCCTGCTCACCGCCACTCACGACTACCGGCTGGTGAAGGCCTATCCGGCCCCGACGTACGCGCTCATGAATGGGCAGGTCGTCGAGATCGACCCGGAGACCCTGTAGCCGTCCGGAATGTGAACGTACTGGCATCCCTGTGACGACCGACAAACTGCCCCGTCTCCACTGCATTCGGGGCCTCCCCGTCTCTTTGGGCAACGTTACACCACCATGCGTGTCCTGTACCGCTGGAGCAACTGGGTCTTCGACGTCTTCGAGTCCTGGTGGGAGGGGCCCGAGGCGCGCCGCCTGATTGCGTACGTGCTGGTGGGCGGATTTCTGGCGGCGCTGGTGCTCATCGAGGCCGGTCGGCGGGGCCTGCTCCCGCCGCCGCTCGACGCCACGGTCGCCACCAATCACTTCGTGGCGATCGACGTGGCGTTTACGCTCTTCCTGGTCGTCGAGCTGGTCGGTCTGGTCGTAGGGCTGACCACCAGCGTCGCGGACACGGCGGGGAAGCAGTTCGAGGTCTTCTCGCTCATCCTGCTCCGCCGCTCCTTCAAGGAGCTCGTCGAGTTCGACGAGGAGCCCATCCAGTGGACGTTCGAGGCCGGCCGGGAGGCCGTGCAGTTCGTAGTCGTAGACGCCACGGGGGCGCTTCTCATCTTCGGTACGCTCGGGGTCTTCTACACGCTGCAGCGGCACCAGCCCCTCACCCAGACGGAGGCGGAGCAGCGCCACTTCGTGTCGCAGAAGAAGCTGGTGGCCAACGTCCTGCTGCTCGTGCTCGCAGGCCTCGGCGTATACAGCCTGGTCAAGCCCCTCGCGGTGGGGGAGACGGTGCCCTTCTTCAACGCGTTCTACACGGTCCTCATCTTCAGTGACGTCCTCATCGTGCTCCTCTCTCTCCGGTACAGCGCCACCTACCACGTGGTCTTCCGGAACTCGGGCTTCGCGGCGGCGACGGTCATGATCCGGCTCGCGCTCGCCGGGCCGCGCTACCTGGGCACGACCCTGGGCGTGGCGGCGGCCCTCTTCAACCTGGGCGTAGCGGCGGCCTACAGCTACGTGGCCCCGGCTGCCCTGGCGTCGCAGGAGCGAAAGCAGGGCCGGGATCGGCAGACCGAGCCCGACTCGGCCCCGCCCCCCTCGGCGGAGAAGCCCCCAGGCCCCTCCCGGTGATTCCAACCCCACTTGCCCTCGGTCTCTGTCGAGCGCAGGCGTCATTGGGGAAATCGGATGTGTAGAGAAACGCGCCCCGACCGCCGTGAGGAGATCGGGCGGATGCTGCCTCCGTTCGTCCACATCGCCGCTCGTCCCTCCCCGAGTTCTATAGGCGGACTCGGCACGAGGAATGAAAAACGTGTAACCCTCCGTCGTGAAGGCGCACGAGACGAGATATATCGTGGAAGAGCACCGGTTCGCACCGGCCGCTGTTTGCGCACATCGGCTCCGCCTCCTATATTCGACGGTGTTCGGCCAATAACGAAGCGCCGAGTTTGCTTTTCGATACGGGGCGGGTCCCGACGATGATTGTCGTAGAAGCGACGGCCACGACGGTATGTTTTGATTCTCCGACCCGTCCCGTTCTCTCCGTCCGGACCGGGCCTGCGGCCCCGCCGGGATCGTCTTGAGAACGGTCCCCAGCGCCCGGCCACTCCTCTCTCCACTTCCCGGATCGGGGGCCGTGGGTCCTGAACGCGTTCTCTCGTACAGGCTACTGGGTCTATGACGTCCTTTCTCGATACGTTTACCGACGGTGTTGACTTCCTCCTCGACTTCGTGTGGGGGTTTGGCATCCCGACGGGTACCGGCAACGACATCCCGATCGTCGTGCTCCTGCTCCTCGGGGCCGGGCTCTACCTGACCCTGCGCCTCGGGTTCGTGCAGTTCCGTCGGCTTGCGCACGGCTTTGCCGTCACGTCGGGCATGTACGACGACCCCGACGAGCCCGGCGACATCCCGCACTTCCAGGCGCTCACGACGGCGCTGTCGGCGACGGTCGGGATTGGCAACATCGCAGGCGTCGCGCTGGCGATCCACTACGGGGGGCCGGGAGCCCTCGTCTGGATGTGGATCACCGCCGTGCTCGGCATGGCGACCAAGTTCAGCGAGGTGACCCTGGCCCAGTACTACCGCGACGTGGAGCTGGCCGGTGAGGGCGACGGGCCCAGCTGGCTCGGGACGGTGTCCGGCGGGCCCATGTACTACATCGAGAAGGGGCTCGGCTCCAACTGGACCTGGATGGCGGTGCTCTCGGCGGCCCTGCTCGGCATCACGTCGTTCCTGACCGGCAACGCCAACCAGGCCAACACGGTCACCGATACGCTGCAGGCGTACAGCGGGCTCTTTGGGCTCGACCCGTCCGTGATGAGCGTGATCGTGGCCGCGCTCGTCGCGGGGCTCATCGGCGTGGTCATCATCGGAGGGGTAACCCGAATCGGGCGCGTGACGAGCATCATCGCGCCGGTGATGGCGGCGATTTACGTCCTGGGGGGCCTCACCATTCTCGCCCTCAACCCGGGCGAAGTGCCGGCGGCCTTCGGCCAGATCCTGACGGAGGCGTTTGATCCGCAGTCCGGGGTGGCCGGCACGGGGGCGGGCATCTTCATGCTCACGATGATCTACGGGGTGCAGCGTGGGCTCTTTTCGAACGAGGCCGGCATGGGGTCGGCGCCGATCGCCCACTCGGCCGCTCAGACCGACGAGCCGGTCTCGGAGGGCTCGGTGGCGCTGCTGGAGCCGCTCATTGATACGATTATCGTGTGCACCATCACCGGCCTTGCGATCGTCGTGACCGGCGTATGGGACGACACGGTGCCCACCACGCTCGACCTGGACGGTGGGGCCCACAGCTACCGCGTTGAGGATGAAGGCGGCATTATCGCGAGCGAAACGCCGCCCGCCGAGATCCGGATCGTGAACGGCGAGCCGCAGGTCCAGCAGGGAACGCCTCAGTTCGCCTGGAACCAGGCGGTCGTCGACAGCTTCTACGTCGACTGCGCGGCCGACTGCGAGGACCCGAGCGACCTCCGGCAGCCGTTCACCGGCACGCTCAGTACCACGCAGAACGTTGCCGTTGCGGACGACGGAACCGAGTACGGAATCCTCTACGGCCCGGCCGTCAAGAGCGGGGCGCCGCTCACGCAACTGGCCTTCTCCCGCGGCCTGTCGCCGCTCGGCGACTGGGG
Organism: Salinivenus sp.; assembly: GCA_036625705.1. Classification (GTDB taxonomy): domain Bacteria; phylum Bacteroidota; class Rhodothermia; order Rhodothermales; family Salinibacteraceae; genus Salinibacter. The sequence goes on along the minus strand of JAZKTD010000131.1, from coordinate 1,019 downwards.
CGGGCTCATTGTCGTCTTCAGCGTGCTGCTGTTCGCGATCTCGACGTCGATCTCCTGGAGCTACTACGGGGATCGATGTGCGATCTATCTCTTCGGTGAGGACGCGGTGCTTCCGTACAAGGTGGTGTTCGTGGTCATTAACTTCATCGGCGGGATCGCTCCGCTTGCGACCGTGTGGGCCATCGGCGACATTGCGCTCGGGCTTGTCATCATCCCGAACCTTGTGGCCGTCGTTCTTCTCTCCGACAAGCTGAAGGAGATCACCGACGACTACTTCGATCGGGAGGCGTGGCTCGACAACGTGGAGCCCGCGGCCCGTGCCGGAGAGCAGGACTAGACGTTTTGGGTCTCCCCTCTTCGGGTCCGTCGTTTCGAATCAGCCCCCTTCCGGTATGGAGAACCTCTCCGTCGTCGACCACCCGCTGTTGAAGCGCGACCTCACGATTCTGCGCCGGGACGAGACGCCGCACGGGCAGTTTCGGAAAACCGTCTCCGACGCCGCGGCCATCCTCGCCTACGAGGCGATGCGGGAGATTCCGCTGCGGGAGACGGAGATCGAGACGCCGCTGGAGACGACCACCGGCTACGAAATCGCCGAGGACGTTATGGTCGTGCCCATCATGCGGGCGGGTCTCGGGATGGTCGACGGCTTCGTCCGGTACGTGCCGGAGGCCCGCGTGGGCCACCTCGGCATGCAGCGCGACGAGGAGACCTACACGCCGGTCGACTACTACAGCAACATCCCGGACGGGATCGAGGAGGCGCACGTCTTCGTGGTGGACCCGATGCTGGCGACGGGAGGCAGCGCCTCCTTCGCCATCGATCACCTGAAGAAAGAGGGCGGCGAGCAGTTCACGTTTGCCTGCCTCGTGGCCGCGCCGGAAGGGGTGAAACGGCTCCGGGAGGAGCATCCGGACGTGCCCGTGGTGACGGCGGTGCTCGACCGGGAGCTCGACGAGAATGCGTTCATCCGGCCCGGCCTCGGCGACGCCGGCGATCGGATCTTCGGAACGCGGTGA
>JAZKTD010000130.1:0-9752 GCA_036625705.1 Salinivenus sp. | reverse complement strand
GGAAGGTGTTCGGCCCGAAGCACGTCGCCCTGCGCCCGGACGAGCGCCGCCTCCAGGGCGTTGCGTAGCTCCCGCACGTTGCCGGGCCACTCGTAGTCGAGCATGTGGCGGAGGGCGTCGTCGCCCACGGACGCCACGTCTGTCCCCATACGGGCCCGCAGCTCGCGCAGGAGGGTGCGGACGAGAAGCGGCAGGTCGGAGCGCCGGTCCCGAAGCGGAGGCAACTGCACGCGGGCGATGCGAATCCGGTAGAGCAGGTCCTGCCGGAACCGATTGGCCTCGACCTCTTCGTCGAGGTCGCGGTGAGTGGCGGCGACAATCCGCACGTCCACCGGTCGGGGCTCGGTTTCACCGAGACGCGTGACGGCCTCCTCCTCCAGCACCCGTAGCAGTTGGCGCTGTGTGTCGAGGGGGATGTCGCCGATCTCGTCGAGGAAGAGGGTGCCGCCGTCCGCCGCCTCGAAGTAGCCGGCCCGGTCCTCGGTGGCGCCGGTAAAGGCCCCGCTGCGGTGACCGAACAGTTGGCTCGCCGCGAGGTCTGGATCGAGGGCCGCGCAGTTGACGGCGACGAAGGGGTGCTCCGAGCGCGGGCTTTCCTCGTGGATGGCCCGCGCGGCAAGTTCTTTGCCGGTGCCGGTCTCGCCCTGGATGAGGACCGTGGTCTTGACGTCGGCCACGGCGCGCATCTGCTCGAAGGCGTCCTGCATCGGGTCGCTGGTCCCCACGAGGTCGTGGAAGCGCTCGCGGTCGTCGAGCAGGCGCCGCAGGTTGTGCACCTCCGTGACGTCGTAGAAGACCAGGATTCGGCGGTCCGTCTCCCGGGGGTCCGGCCGCACCTCGATTTCCAGCCGGTAGGAGGTGTCGTCCTCGTGCGTCAGGGACGCGGAGATCGGGTCGAGGTCGTCGTCGCGCAGGGTGTCGGTGGGGGCCGTCATCCGTTCGCGGAGCGCCTCCATCGGGGCCTCCCCGAACGGCAGGACCTGGTCCCAGGGCGTGCCGGTGGCCGCGTCGGGGGTGGTGCCGAGCAGGTGGGCGGCGGGCTCGCTGAGGAAGGTGAGGCGGCCCTCGGCATCCGTGAGGGCGGTGCCCTGCCGCAGACCGTTGAGGAGCTGATGCAGGTCGTCCCGGGCCTGCTCGACGCGGCGCTGCAGGGCGTGGGTCTGGCGGGCGACCTCCAGGGTGGCGTACAGTTCACGCCGGTCGAAGGGCTTCACGACGTAGCCGTAGGGCGTCGTCTCGGTGGCGCGCTCCAGGGTGTCGTCGTCGCTGTAGGCCGTGACGAAGACGACGGGGAGGGACCGGGACGCCCGGATCTGACGGGCCGCCTCTACGCCGTCCATCGGACCGTCGAGGCGCACGTCCATGAGGACGAGGTCCGGGGCCGTCTGCTCGGCCCGCTCGACGGCCTCGGCGCCGGTCATCACGTGGTCGATCACCGTGTAGCCCATGGCTTCGAGGTGGTCCTCCAGTTCCATCGCGACGGCAAACTCGTCCTCCACGATCAGGACACGGGGTGCGGTCGACATAGGGGGGCGAACGGCTATTCGGAGGGATCGAGCGGAAAGGTCACGGCAACGCTGACCCCGTCGTCGAGGTCCGTCGACAGGGTCCCGCGAAGCTGGCGGGTCAGCCCCCGCACGAGCCGAACGCCGAGCGAGTCCTCTGCGTCGAGGGCCTCGGCCCCGTCGCCGTCGTCGGCAACCACGAGCGTCGCCTCGCCGTTCGCGGCCCGAAACTGCACGTGCACGGTCCCCTCTTGGCCGCGTGGAAAGGCGTGCTCGAGGGCGTTCGACACGAGCTCGTTGACGATCAGGCCCGCGGGAATGGCCTGGTCGATCGGCAGGGCCTGGTCGGCCGCATCGAGCGAGCAGGTGACCGCCCCGGTGCGGTAGGACCGAAACAGCTCGTCCGTGAGCGTCTCGAGGTACGCGTCGAAGTCGACGCGGGCCAGGTTGTCGGACTGGTACAGCTGTTCGTGGATCGACGCCATCGACCGGATGCGGTCCTGGCTCTCCCGGAACCGCTCCTGCACAGCCGGGTCGTCGACGGACTGGGCCTGGGCGTGCAGCAGGCTCGAGATCACCTGCAGATTGTTTTTGACGCGGTGATGGAGTTCCCGCAGCAGCACCTCCTTTTCCTGGAGGGAGCGCCGGAGCTGGTCCTCCGTTTCCTTGCGGGCCGAGATATCCTGCGCCACGCATACGATGTCGCCGGCCCCGGAGTCGGCTCCACGGAGGGTCGACCGAGACACCAGGACCGGAACGGAGGCCCCGTCGGGGGACTGAACGCGGCATTCGACCGGATCGTCCCCGTCGGTGGCGAGGGGGTCGGTGTCGAAATGCGTTGAGAGGGCCGTGTCCCGAAGGGCCTCTTTCGGCCGGCCGAGGGCCTCGGAAGCGGCCTGGTTGGCGTGCCGGACGCGCCCGCTGTCGTCGACGACGAAGAGGAGCTCCGCCATCGAGTCGAGCACCGCGTGCAGGTAGGAGCGCGACACGGTGCGCCGGCTGAGCGTGGTCGTCATGCGGTTGAGGGCGCGGGCGAGCCGGCCTAATTCATCGTCGGTGTCGACCGGTACGCGCGTGTCCAGGCGCCCACTTTGAACCTGGTTGACGGCGTCCCGCAGAACCTCGAGCGACGTCTGAAGCGAGTGGACCAGCCACCATCCCGCCCCGGCGCCCGCGAGAACCACGAGGGCGGAGGTGCCCCCGACCAACCAGAGGCCGCGGGTCAGGAGCGTGGCGACGGTGGGGGCGTCTTGGAGCAGAGGCCCCATCCCCGCCCGTACGTACCAGAGCGTGAGTCCAGCCACAGTGCCCGCGACCACCGCGCCGAGAACGAGCCCCAGCACCGTGAAGACAAGTTTTCGGCGGAGGGTCATGACGATCACAGCCGTTGGGGAAACCGCGGCGGCCCTCCAGGGAACCGGAGCGCGCTCATGGTCCGGAGTGTACTCCAGGCCTCCATCCGACCTGCGAGAGGGCGCGGTCCGTCCGTGCGGGAGGGCGATCGGCGGACGGGAAATGGACTGAGTCAATTCCGTACTGCGCGGTTTTGATCCGCGGCCCGCACCGACATGACACATGCGCTAAACCTGCGGGCCCACCATCGGGTGGGGCAAAAGAAATTGGCGGGACGGCGCCGAGTGAGCCCGATCGCAACGCCGTCGTCTGGATCGGGGACCCGGCCGACGAACGACTTCCGGGGCGGTGTCTCACCTGAGACATCGCTGAGACAGACGTGAGACACGAGCACCCTCACGTCACGGCGCTCCACCCCCAGAGACAGCGATACGGCGTCCGCCCCGAGCGCTCACAGAAGCGGCCTCTGTGGTCTTTCTGTGAACAAGTATAAAGGAATAGTGAAGAGGCGTGCCGATTGTCTTTTAGACGGCCGACGCCATAAAGATAAAAATGATCCCTTTCCGAGTGGGCGGCTCGGTATTCTCAAACGCAAAGTCCTGATCCAGTATGGGATTGCCTCTACAGACGTCCTGCGTCATGTTTTCGCTGATCAGGTTCTCGTCCGACATTCCCTACACGACGCAGTCGCGGACGGCCTCGTCCGCCTCGAATCGGTCGGCCCCTCTGGCCGCTCTCGTGGTGGCGGGGCCGGGTGGGATGCTCCGGATCGACGATTTCCGCCTGATCCTCGATGAGGCGGAGCTCCAGCCCGGCCTGAGCAGTCCGGAAACGAGTACCGCGGGAATTCATTCTGGACAAAATGTAGACACTGAGTCTCCTGCCTTCCTGGACCTTCCTCTCCGGGGGAGTGACATGTCGTCCCCGGCGGGAGCCGAGGTGCGAGACGCTCCCGGGTCCTTCGCGTTCGAGGTTCGCGACGCCGACCTCACCGAGGAGAACAGATCCCGAACGAACCCGGCCGACCTCCGAGCACGGTTTCCAGACTGGCCCGGCGCGAGCGTCGTGTTCATTGGGACCTTCGGACCGGACGAGGGCGCGTTGCATCACTTCCGGGCCTATCTCGGGGCAGACGTCGAAGTTGGTCGGGACCGAGCCGCCCCCGCGGAGGCGGGAAGGGAGAGCGTTTCACGAGCGTTGACGGTCCGGCCCGACCCGGCCCAGTGGTTTGTACGGGCCGGCAGGACGGGCTAGTGGTGCGTCCACCGTCCCAAGAGGCGTGAGTGCGTGATCGACGACAATTCCGAAACGACAAGCCCCGGCAACCACGCCGGTTGGTTCTCGCTCCATCATCCATGTTCGCAGATCAAAGATCTCTATGTTTGCTCCTACTGTCTTCAGGACCTCCTTCTGGACGCCCCTCGTCGCTGTCACGGCCCTGGCACTCGGCCTTCTGTCGTGTGACGGGACGGGGATGTCGGACCGATCGGAATCGGCGCCGACGCCCGTGTCGCTCTCCTTCTCGACGGAATCCGGCGGGGCGGCCGGCACGGCCGGAAAAACGTCGGGCGGCCTACTCACGAAAGGGGTCACGGTGACGGACCCGGACGGGAATACGCTGCAGCTCGACAAGGTGCAAATGATTCTCCGCGAGATCGAGTTCAAGAAGGCCGACGCCGCGGAAAACTGCCGACCCAGCGAAGAGGCGGACGACTGTGAGGAACTCGAAGCGGGGCCGATCTTGGTGTCTCTGCCCCTGGACACGGATCAGCCCGCGGTTGTGATTGACACCACACTCCCACCGGGGCAGTGGACGGAGGCATCCTTTGAGGTGCACAAGCTCGAGGACGACGATCCGGCGGCCCAGTCGATTCTCGAGGGCACCACCTTTCCCCCCGACGCCAGCATCCGGGCCCAGGGCACCTTCACGCCGGCGGGCGGGACGCAGCGGAGCTTCACCTTTACCAGCGATCTCAACGAGGAGCGCGAAATTGAGTTTGAGCCGCCGATCGACGTCACGCAGGACGAGCCGACGAACATTACGTTCTCGGTCGACGTCGGCACGTGGTTTCGCGGGCAGGACGGCGGCCTCGTCGATCCCAGCAAGGCGGGCGACGACGGCCCGTTCGAAGACCTCGTCGAAGAGAACATCGAGTCCTCCATCGAGGGCTTCGAGGACGACGACCGGGACGGCGACGATGACCGTGAGGATGAGGAAGAGGAAGAAGATGAGGAGGAGGATGAGTCGGAGACGGAAATCGAAGCCGACCTCGAAAACACCGGTCCGGATCCCGATGCGTCCGGCGAGGCCGAGTACGAAGAGGACGGCGACCAGCGAGAGTTTGAGGTAGAGGTCGAGGATTTGGATGCAGGGACCTACCAGGTCGTCGTGGACGACACCACCCGTGGCGAGATCGACGTCACCGCGACGGAGGACGGGACGGAGGGAGAGATTGAGTTCCGGAGCCCGCCGGAGTCCGGGCATCCGACGCTGGACTTCACGCCCGTCGGAAAACGGGTCGAAGTGGTCCAGGACGGGACTGTCTTTCTGGAAACCGACTTCTCCTCCGGGGACAGTGACGACGACGGCGGAGACTACGATGGGGACAAAGAGGCGGAGGCTGACCTCAAGAACACCGGCCCCGACCCCGATGCGTCCGGCGAGGCGGAGTACGAGGCGGACGCCGACCATCGGACGTTCGAGGTCGAGGTGGAAGATCTGAATGAGGGGACCTACGAACTCGTCGTCGCGGACACGACGCGGGCCGACTTTGAGGTCGATGAAGAAGGGGAGGGGGAAATCGAACTCCGCGACCCGTCCGAGTCCGGCCATCCGCCGCTGACCTTCGATCCCCTCGGAAAGCACGTGGCCGTGGCACAGGACGGCACCGTATTCCTGGAGGTCGACTTCCCGACCGCTCCGGAGGACGATTAAGGAGAAACGGGCTGGGGGGGGGCACCCCTCCTCCCCAAAACCCGTGGGCGCCTCTCGTGTAGGAAGCGCTACCTCCCCCGATTCGCTCCTCGTAACCGACGCCCTGTAGCCCCTGTGAGACGGCTCGATCTCTCGCTCCTCCGACCGTCGGTTCTCCTCGTCGTCTGTCTCGTGGTGGGGGTGGAGGCCCGGGCACAGGCCCCCACCTCCTGTGACAGCAGTTACACGACGGCGCAGGAGGCGTACTACGCCGCCGACTTTGAGCGGGCCGTCGAGTTGCTGCGGGAGTGCGTCGGGAGAAAGGGCGTCTCGGACTCGCTGCGCGTCCGGATGTACCGCCTCCTGGGATTTGTGCATCTGGGCCGAAACGAGCCGAAGGCCGCGCGGCTGGCAGTGGAAAGCCTTCTGGACCTGCGCCCCGACTACACGCCCGACCCCGATCGGGATCGGCCCGACTACGTGGCGCTCGTGCGGAAGGCCAAGGCGTCCCGCCGAGCGGAGGTCGCAGCGGGAGAGGCCGAGAGCGGGCGGCGCTGGGTCCGATGGGGCCTCGGCAGTTTGGGCGCCGCCGCCGTCGGCACCGCCGCTGTGCTTCTGATCGGTGGGGATGGGGGAGACGGGGGCACTGAGCGGCTTCCCCGACCCGCCGACCCCCCAGAGTAAGGACCGTGCAGGCGGCGTTCCGCTGAGAAATGGCAAGGGGCGAGTGCCCACCGGACGATGCTTACACCAAGGAGTCGATCGAGACGACTGTCATGACGCGCTATTTGCTCGTTGCCGTGGGACTGTTGATTCCGTCTGTGGGGGCGGCGCAGGTGCCACAGAACCTGTCGGCGTCGGCCGGAGATCAGGAGGTGACGGTGAACTGGGAGCGCCCCCAGTTGGGTGAGGGGGACTTCGTCGTTTGTTACCGCCTGTATCGAGACACCACGTCCCTGTCGGGGACGGACCCGGGAACCGTTTCGGACCGGCAGATCGCCACCGTGGACACGACGGACACGGGTGCCCCCTCGTACACCGACACAGGCGTGACGAACGGGACCACGTACTTCTATCGCGTTACCGCGGAGACGGCTGAGGAGGAAGACCGGCCGGTGTCCTGTGGAGGGGCAGACACCCGGGAATCGGACTTCTCGAATCAAGAGCAGGCCACCCCGTTCGCGTCCGTCGAGCTGCGGATCACCGAGCCCCGCGTTCCGGTCTCCGAGCCCGTGGAGGCGGGCACGCCCGTTCCGGTCACGGCCGAAGGGACCAACATCCCGGACGACGAGCCCGTCGAGCTCCTGGTCCGGCAGGGGGGGCAGACGTCCTTTACGTCCGTATCGATGACCCGGACGGACGACGAGTTCACGGCCCCGATCCCGGGCGAGTCCGTGACGGCTCGGGGCGTCGAGTTCGCCGTTGCGACGCGGAACAAGCGGGGGGATCCGGTGCGCGTGCCGGGCGAGGGAATCGCCTCGATCCGGGTCCAGGCCGAAAACCTCTCGTTCACGCAGCCCGGTGGAACGGCCCAGTCGGCATACCGGATGGTGTCGTTTCCGACGCAATTGGACGATCCCCGGCTGTCGGCCCTCTTCGAAGAGTCGCTGGGGGCCCCCGATCCGACGGAGTGGCGCGTCTTCGCGATTGGAGAGACCGGGGCGGACGACATCTACCGAGAGCGGACGGACATGAGCTTGCGGCTGGAGACGGGAACGGGGGTCTGGCTCATCAGTCGGAGTGGGGGCACGCCGACTGCGGACCGGGGCACGACGGTCCGTACGGATCGGCCCTTTCAGATTCCGCTGCGAGAGGGCTGGAATCTGATCGGCAATCCGTTTGCGTTCGACGTGCCGGTGTCACAGCTCCGGGTGGCAAACTCGGAGGCCACCCTCCAGGGGTCGGATCTGTTCGGGTATACCGGCAGCTTCGTCCCCCAGCAGGCCGGCGATGTGCTGGGCGCGTACGCCGGGTACCTCGTCCGGCTCTCCGACGGGCAGACCGGGACGCTCGTCATCGATCCCACCCGCGACGCGTCGAAAGGAGCGGACCGGCCCGCGTCGTCGTCCCCGCTGGCGTGGCAGGTAGACCTCTCGGCCCGTGTCGGGCAGGCGCGGGACGACCACAACACCCTCGGGGTCGGTGCCGGCGCGCGTCGCGGCCGGGATGCCCGGGACGGCCGGGAGCCACCCCCGATTGGTGACTTCGTTTCGCTGGCCTTCGGCGCCCCGGAGGCCCAGGAGCCGAGCCTCTGGCGCGACATTCGGCCCGCCCGCTCGTCGCTGCAGACGTGGACCGCCGAGGTGCAGACGAATGTCTCGGGGGTCGTCACGATCGGGGCCTCGCGGCTGTCGTCGGTACCCGACGAAAAGGCGGTGTGGCTCCAGGATACGGCCCTGGGCGTGACGCACAATCTGAGGGCGGAGGCGCAGTACCGGTTTTCGGCCTCGGGGCCCTCGACGTCTCGTCGGATCCGGATCCTCGTCGGGGAGCCGGAGGCCGTCCAGCGGGCGCTGGAGACGGAGAGCACGACCCCGACGCGGGTGCGGCTCCTGCCCAGTGCCCCCCACCCCGTCCGGTCGCACACGACGGTGCGCTACGCCGTGCCGGAGCCCACCCGCGTGACCCTCCGGCTGTACGACCTGCTCGGGCGGCAGATCACGACGTTCGTCAATGAGAAGCAGGTGCGCACAGGGACGCACACGTACAACTGGACCGTCGGGGCGGAGACGCAGGCGCTGTCGAGTGGCACGTACTTCCTTCGCCTGGAGGCGGGGGGTGTAACGCGGACGCGTCGGGTCGTGGTGGTGCAGTGAGACGCTGAAGGGGCACCCGGGCCCGCTACTGTGGAGTGGGAGACAACGCGAACTCGATCGGGGTGTCCATGTCGGGATCGACGAGAAGGGTTCGTTCGGTGGTCGCGTAGCCGTCTTTGGTCACGCGAACGGTGTGTTGCCCCACGCGGAGGGTGAGCCGCTGCGGGGTGTAGCCCACCTGCTCGCCGTCCACCGCCACCACCGCATTGGGGAGGGGGCCGCCCCCGGTCGCTCGGGCCGTGATGGCGACCTCCACCTGCTGCGTAAAGTCCACGGTGTTCTCGTAGCGCTCCCCCGCCGCCAGCTGGAGCTCCGTCTCCCAGCGGCCCAGGTCGGAGACCAGCGCGACCTGATGGGTGCCCGGCGGAAGGGAGTCGGTGACCGCCCGGCTCGTGTTTTCGGCGCGACGCTCCCCGTCGACGATCACGTCCCCGGACGGCACGACGCGGAGGGTAAGGACGGCCGGTCGGGGGGCGAGCTCGGCCCGCACCGACACGGTATCCCCCGCCGAGAGCTCCACGGTCCGCTTCGCCGGGCGCCGGTCTTCCATCCTGAGGGTGATCCGGTAGGAGCCCGGGTCCAGGTCGCCGACCGTGACGGGGGCGTTGCCCACGAGCGAATCCCCGAGCTGCACAGCAGCCCCGGACGGCCGCGAACGAACGGTAAGCTGGGCGGGCGACGCCGAGGACCGGGGCGAAGCGGCCTCCTCGTCCTGCGGAGCGGCGTCGCGGGTCGACGACCGGGCGGCGGTGTCGGCGCCGGCCGCCGAGGAGGGAGGAGCGGCTTGTGCGGTCGGAGCGGTCTCGGACGGAGACGGCGCCGGACGTGTCTCCGACCCCGACGTATCGGTAGTGGCTTGAGAACGAGACCGGTCGATCGAGTCCGCGGGCTCGCCGCCGCCCCGTGGAGGAGGCGTGCTGGCGGCCTGGACGGTCGAGTCTGGGAGGGCCGGCCCCGAGACGGCAAAGGGGGGCAGGTCGAGGGCGAGCCGGACGCCGACGAAGGTGCCGACGAGGACCAGTCCGGCGGCCAGGGCGACTCCGATCCACCGCGCCGTCGACAGGGTGGAAGCGTTCGTCGAGGCCTCCGGAAGGGCGATGGTCTCGGCCCCGTCGGAGGCGGGAAGGCGGTCCAGCGCCGCCTCCGCACTGGGGGGCCGGTCGG
>JAZKTD010000129.1:0-9805 GCA_036625705.1 Salinivenus sp. | reverse complement strand
TGCTCGTGTCCATCACGAACGGGTCGCGAAACTGGTAGAGCACCTCCCGGGCCTCCCAGATCTGGGCATCGAAGAGGCCGGCCAGGGTGAGCATCCAGGAGCCGTAGGCCCGCATGGACGGCGCCCGCCCCGCCTCGGCGTAGACCCGCTCGATGAAGTCGCGGCCCGTGATGGGCTCGTTGCTCGGCAGGTGCCAGACCTCGCCGAAGGCCGCCTCGTGGGTCCCGAGCGTGACGAGGCCCTTCGCGAAGTCGGGGAGGTAGGTCAGCGTGTGGGGAGCGTCGAGGGTGCCCAGCCACGCGGCGGTCTTGCCGTCGAGGGCCGCCTCGAACACGAGCTCGCGGGTCGAGGAGTTGGCGTGCGGGCCGTAGAAGTCGGAGGCCCGTCCGATGGCCACGCGCACTCGTCCGATCTCGTGGGCGGTCAGCAACTGGTTTTCCATCTCCGCTCGGAGTCGGCCTTTCGGCCCGGCCGGCTCGCGGGGCGTCTCCTCGGTCATGGGCCCGTTGGGGGGGCCGTACATGTAGAGGTTGTCGGTGACGACGAGCGGGGCGCCGGCGTGGGCCGCGGCCCTGATGCTGTTCTCGGTGAGCACCGGCAGGATCTCGGCCCACTGCGGATACGGCACGTTGAGGCAGTTGTAGACCACCGCGGCGCCCTCGCAGGCCCTGCGTGTGGCCGCGGCGTCCGTGCAGTCGGCCGTCGCGACCTCCACCGCGTCGGGGAAGCCGCCGCCGCTGCGGCTCACCGCGCGGACCGGGAGGCCGCGACCGACGAGTTCTCGGACGACGGCCCGGCCGGCGCCGCCGGTGGCCCCGAGGACGACGTGAGGAGCGGAGGACATAGGACAGAGCTACGAGGCGGTCGGTTCGTCGGCAGTCGGTTCGTCGGTGTCCGGCTCGGGGGCGGTCTCCGGCGCGAGGGGGGCACACCAGAGGACGCCCTGCGGGAGGAGAGAGAGGTCCGCCGCGCCGCCGAAGTGCTCGCGGAGGCGGGCGTAGAGGTCGGAAATGCCGGAGCCGCGGCGCAGGACCGTGTTCGGGTCGGTCGTGTCGAAGCCGGGGCCGGTGTCGAGCACGGCGAGGCAGAGCTGGGCGCCGTCGTGCCGGCCGGTGACGGTGATCGTGCAGGATGCCTCGCCGGCGGCCGCGCCGTGTTGGACGGCGTTTTCGAGCAGGGGCAGGAGGCAGAGGCGTGGCACCTCGACGGAGAGAAGCGAATCGGGCACGTCGAAGCCCACTTCGAGGGCGTCGTCGTGCTGCACCTGTACCAGCTCGACGTACCAGAGGGCGGCCTCCAGTTCTTCGGCCAGCGTCACCGGCTCCCCGGTCGCCGCCTCGTGGCGGTAGTGCAGGAGTGCGTGCAGGCGGTCCAGGAGCGGCCGTGCCTCGTCGGGGGCCGTGTCGAGAAGCGTCTCCACAGTGTCGAGCGTGCCGAAGAGCACCGGCGGGCAGGTCTGCGTGCGGAGGCGACGCATGCGGGCCTCCCAGCCCTGGGCGTGGTCCTGCCGGTCGCGCCGGTAGTACGTCTGCAGGGCCAGCATGCCGGTCCCGCCGCCCGCCCCGAGCGCGGCGAGCGTCCCGACGCCCAGCAGCAGGGGCCAGGAGGGCGAAAACGCGGCCCCGAGCGTTCCCTTGAGGCCGGCCGTGAGGGCCACAAACACCCCGAGCACCGCGACCGCGAGGCCGAGGGCGTGGAAGAGCACGTCCCGGTCCGACTCGAGGGGCACGAACGCCTCCATCGCGAGCCGCACGAGCCGCACCGTGGCGTCGAGGAGAGCCACGTAGAGGATGCCCACCAGGATGCTGTTCCCGATCGCCATCGGGGACCACGCCTGGACCTGAACGTTGCCGGTACCGCCGGCGTAGACTGCCAGTCCGGCGAGCCCCCCGACCAGAAGCACGAGGCCGGCCCGGCGCAGGCCATCGAGGATCGATGAAAGCATCGTCGACATACGCAGCGTTCCGGCGAATTGAACAGAGAATCTACGTCCAACATAGGCATTTGCGCGCGGACCGTTCGGGGGGGCGCCGACGCCGGCACGCAGGCCGCGTGAAAATCTCTCGGACCCCCGGCGCTCCCGTTCCACCAGGAGGCGACGCGGTGGACCTCGAGGCGAGTGCTCCCTACCTTGGGTCGTGTCGTTCCCCCAAAAGTGACTGTTGCCCGTGGAGTCGACGTCCGCCCCAACGCTCCGATCGCCCCGGATCTATGCGACTGTTCTCGTCCTCACTGTGTTCGCGGTTGCCCTCGGCGCCTGGCGCCCCGGGGTGCTCCAGTCGTCGGCCTTCGCCGTGCTGCTGGTCGCCGTGGTGCTAACCGGCATGCCGCACGGGGCGATCGACCACCTCGTCGCCGCGAAGCTGTACGACCTGCGCTTCACCTGGGCCGACCAGGCCAAGTTCTACGCGGGCTACCTGGTTCTCATGGCGCTCTACGGCGGGCTCTGGATCGTAGCCCCCGTCTGGTCGCTGATGATTTTTCTGGTGATGACGATGTATCACTTCGGGCAGGCGGACCTCGCGTACTGGGGGCTGCCGCCCCTCCCCGCTCGGCTGCTGTACCTGTCGCGCGGCCTGCTCCTGATCGGCGGGCCCATTGCCGCCTTCCCGACGCTCGTCGATCCGATCTTCGAGGCCATCGCGGGCGTCCAGGTCTCGGCGTGGCCCCTCCTGTCGACGCGTCCGGACCTGGTCTTCGCGGTCCTCGTGGGCCAGCACGGACTGGGGGCCGCCGGGGCTGCGCTCGCCTGCGGGGTGGGACGGAAGAAGTGGGGGCGCGAGGCCCTCAACATTCCCGTCCTCTCGGCCCTGTTTGCGGTCGTGCCCCCGCTCGTTGCCTTCTCCGTGTACTTCGGCCTGTGGCACTCGCTGGGCCACATCCTGGAGCTGCTTCGGTTCTTTCGGCGCCGGGGCGGGGAGCCGACCACCCTCTCTACCTTCTACCGCGAGGCCGCGCTCTTCACCGTGCTTCCGTTCGTCGGCCTCGCCGTCCTGTACGGGCTCACCCAGTCGTTCGGCCTGCAGGACCAGATGATTGCCCTCCTCTTCATCATCATCGCGGTCATGACGCTGCCGCACATGATTATCGTCGAGCGGCTCTACCGCGAGCGGGACGACCGGCGGGGCGTGGCGGCGTAGGGCCGCGCGGGGGCCCAAAACAACGACCGCCCGCCGCGCGAGGCGACGGACGGTCGGAGGTCCCGCAGGGGAGCGGTCGCTACTCCGCGGCTGGCTCGTCGCTGGCCGCGATGCCGACGGTGCGTCCCTGCAGCGTCTTCGCCCCCGACACCGAAGTCACGGCCGAGGCCGGGGACAAAGAAAAAGGACGTGGCCGGTCGGCCACGTCCTCAATGTACTCCTCAAATTTGTGATCGGGGCTACATGTCGCCGCTGTCATCCTGAGGCGGGAGCAGGACGCTGTCGACCACGTGGATAACGCCGTTGGAGGCCTCAATGTCGGGCGTGACGACCGTCGCCGAGTTCTGGCCCATGATCGTCACGGTGCCGTCCTGCACCTGGAACCGGAGCGACTGGCCCTGGAGCGTCTCGGCTCCGTCCATGCCCGTCACGTCCGAGGCCATGGCCTTGCCGGACACGACGTGGTACTGCAGGATGGACTGAAGCTGCTCCCGATTCTCGGGCTGGAGGAGAGACTCAAGCTCGCCGTCCGGCAGGGCCTCGAAGGCCGCGTCGGTGGGCGCAAAGACGGTGAAGGGACCTTCTCCCTTCAGGGCGCCGACGAGCTCCGCGGTCTTGAGGGCCTGGACGAGCGTGTTGAAGCCGTCGGCCTGGACGGCGGTGTCTACGATATCAGGGGCGTCGCCCGTGTCCTGCGCGGCGACGGGTCCTGCCATCAATAGCAGGCCGGCGACGGCGAGGACGGAAAGGCGGCGAAAAAGTGTGCGCATGGTATGGTATGAGGTTTCTGAGAAAAGGTTACGCCGCTACAACCGTTCGGGGGAGACGGTTATTGCGCGACTCGCGCCGAAAAGACCCCATCGTAACATAGCAGCGGCGGCCCTCACGGGTTCGTTGCATGCATCTGCGTCCCAGATGCGCGCAAGATGCGCCCTGAGGGGACGACGGTGGGGGAGCCCCTCGATCGAGGAATGGGCAAACGGGTCCTGTGGGGCGCCTCGGCGCCGAACACACCCTGACACGGTGCGTACGAGATCAGCAGTTACTTACGTCTAAGACCATCCAAACTAAACCGACACAGCGTCGTGGCACAAGCGAAAGAAGGTGACGAAGTTCAGGTCCACTATACCGGCAAGCTGGAAGACGGCACCGTATTCGACACGTCGGAGGACGGGGAGCCCCTCAGCTTCACCGTCGGCGAAAACAAGGTCATTCCCGGATTCGAGGAAGCGGTCACCGGCATGGAGCCGGGCGACTCGAAGACCACCGAGGTCGAGCCCGAAGAGGCCTACGGGGAGCACCGGGACGACATGGTGATGGAAATGGAGCGGGATCAGATTCCCCAGGACGTTGACCCGGAGGTGGGCCAGCAGCTCCAGCTCCGTCTCGAGAACGGCCAGACGGTTCCGGTCCTAATCACGGCCCTCGGCGAGGACACCGTGACGATTGACGCGAACCACCCCCTCGCCGGGCGGACGCTTCTCTTCGAGATCGAGCTCGTCGACGTGGCGGAGGGCGAAGGCGGAACCGGAGGTGGAGACGAGGGCGGAAACATCGTCACCCCGTAGCGACGCTTCCCGCCGCGCGTCTCGCGTTGCGCGGTCTTACCGAAAAACTTGCCCCTGTACGGCGTAGTCCGTGCAGGGGCAGTTGTATGTCGGTGGGCGCTTCGGCGGGAAGACCCCGTGCGGCGGCGAGCGGGACCCCGGACAGGGAAAGGCGATCGCGTCGACGTCGACCCCTCGGCGCCCGAGGCCCGACGGGGCCGCCCAAATTTTACACGAGCGGTGCACATTCAGGCGTGTCGTCCCGTTCCCGCGCCGGCGGAGCATTGCGTCGGAGGGGTGGCTTGTCTAGGTTAACCTTCCGTGAGAATAGTGATGGCGAGAACCTTCGAACTCACGGATGCGTGCACGCGGTGACTCGCCATCGGCGTACCCTTCCCGGAATCCGATTTCTACGACCCAAGTATGGACCACGTGGCTCCTCCCGACGCACCGAAAGACGCAACCGACGCCTCACAGGGCGTGAAAAATACCCCTGCCGACCGCGGTCAGCGCCTCTACAACTTTTCCGCCGGGCCCGCGGCCCTTCCCGAGGAGGCCCTCCTCGAGGCCAAAGAGGAGCTGCCGGTGTACGACCACACCGGCGCGTCCGTGATGGAGATTAGTCACCGCTCTCCGGCCTACGACAAAATTGAGGAGTCGGCCCGGGAGCACCTCCGCTCGCTGCTGGAGCTCGGCGACGACTGGAACATTCTCTTCCTGCAGGGCGGAGCGTCGACGCAGTTCTACCAGGTGCCCCTCAACTTCCTCACCGAGGACGGCGTGGCCGACTACGTGATCACCGGCCGCTGGGGCACGAAGGCCATCAAGGAGGCCCGGCTGGTCGGCGACGTCAACGTGGCCGCCTCGACGGAGGACGAGGACTTCGCCTACGTGCCGGAGCCCGACGAGTGGGACCTCACCCCGGACGCCGATTACGTCTACATCACCTCCAACGAGACGGTCAACGGCAACCAGATCACGGCCGATCCGGTGCTCGACGCCCCGGTCGTGACCGACGCCTCCAGCGAATTTCTGAGTCGCCCGATGGACCTGGAGGGCTACGGGCTTGTCTTTGCCGGCGCGCAGAAAAACGTGGGCCCGGCGGGCGTTACCATCGTGCTGGTCCACGACGACTTCCTCGAGCAGAAGAAGGAGTCGCTGCCCACGATGCTCGACTACGGCACCCACGTCCGCAAGCGGTACAATACGCCGCCGGTCTTTCCGATCTACATGGTCGAGAAGGTGTGTCGCTGGCTCCTGAACCTGGGCGGCCTCGACGCCATCCACGCCATCAACCGTCGGAAGGCCACCAAGCTCTACGACCGGATCGAGCAGTCGGACTTCTACCGGTGCACGGTCGAGCCCGGCTCGCGCTCGATGATGAACGTGACCTACCGCCTCCACGACCCGGATCTGGAGCCGGTCTTTCTCAAGCAGGCCGAGCAGCGCGGCCTCCTCAGCCTCGCCGGACACCGCACGGTGGGGGGCATTCGGGCGTCCCTCTACAACGCGATGCCGGAGGAAGGGGTCGACGCCCTGATCGACTTTATGGACGAGTTTGAGCGGACGCACGGGTAGAGCCGGAGGCACGAGCGCGACCGGAGAGGGCGGAGGGAATCGCTTCGGCCCCCGGCGCGGCCCCCGAGTCGGTTTCGTGCGGCGCACCCACCGGTCGGAGCCCCCGCTTGCGTGCCGTGGCCGGTCTTCCTTTCTTGGCGGTAGTTGGTCGCCGCGGCGGGCGCAGCTCCCGGGCCGCCCCTCCACGGCCCGTAGCCCGGCGGCCCCCGACGCCGAGGCCGCTTTCATCGCGAATCACTCTCTTCGGCAACCACCGACCCCGAGCAATGGCTTTCACGATCGGCATTCCGCGCGAGACCCGCGACGACGAGACGCGGGTGAGCCTCGTTCCGGACGTGGCGGAGCGACTCCAGCAACTGCAGGACGGCCTGGAGGTGATCGTCGAGTCGGGGGCGGGGGCCGACGCCTACCATACCGACGCGGACTACGAGGCCGCCGACTGCACGGTCGTGGATCGGGACGAGGCCCTCGGGGCGGACGTCGTCACGAAGGTGGCCGCGCCCACCGACGAGGAGCTGACGGCCTTCTCGGACGGACAGGTCCTGATTGGCCTCCTCGATCCGCTGAACCGTCCCGAGGCCGCCGGCACCCTCGCGGAGCGGGGCGTCACGGCCCTCGCCATGGAGCTGGTGCCCCGCATCTCGCGGGCGCAGAAGATGGACGCCCTCTCCGCGATGAGCTCCATCGGCGGCTACCGCGCGGCCGTCGTCGCCGCCGAGCGGCTGCCGCGGTTCTTTCCGCTGCTCACGACGGCCGCCGGGACGGTGAAGCCGGCGCAGGTGCTGGTCCTGGGCGCCGGCGTGGCGGGCCTGCAGGCGATTGCCACCGCCAAGCGCCTCGGCGCCCGCGTCTTCGGCTACGACATCCGCGAGCCGACCCGCGAGGAGGTCGAGAGTCTGGGCGCGACGTTCGTGGAGCTGGAGGTCGACATCGAGGCCGACCAGGACGAGAGCGGCTACGCCGAGGAGCTGGAGAAGGAAAAGCAGGAGCGCCAGCCCGAGCTTCTGAAGCCGCACATCGCCGACGCCGACGTGGTGATCTCGACGGCCCTCATCCCCGGCCAGCCGGCGCCGCTGCTCATCAACGAGAACGCGGTCGCGGCCATGGATCCGGGCTCGGTGATTGTGGACCTCGCGGCCCCGAACGGCGGCAACTGCGCCCACACCGAAACCGGCGAGACCGTCGTCGAGGACGAGGTCCGGATTATGGGCCCCACCAACCTCCCCGCCCAGATGCCGGTGCACGCCAGCCAGCTCTACGCGAAGACCCTCTCGGCGATGATCGAGCAGTTTGCGGACGAGGGGGCCTTCACGCCCGACTTCGACGACCAGATCTTTGCGGACGCCTGCCTGACGCACGGCGGCGAGGTCCGCAACGACCGCGTCCGCGGCCTGCTGGGGCTCGGCGAAACCGCGGCGGAAGAGGGCTGAGCCTCCCGAGAACACGACGTCTCCGCGCAGGTGAACCCGTGAGGGGAGAACGATTGAGGCCGCCGGAGCCGGATTGCCGCTCACGCCTCACGCACCACGCCTCACGGATCGCGCCTCACGCCCCGTACGACAACGCACGCCGCCGCCGAATCGGCCCCCACCGTCAGTTCTTTCCAGCGACCCTGTAGCCATGCTGAACAACCTCATCATCTTCGTGCTCGCGGCGTTCGTGGGGACCGAAATCCTGACCAAGGTGCCCCAGACGCTCCACACGCCCCTCATGTCGGGCGCCAACGCCATCAGCGGCATCACGATCGTGGGGGCCCTCGTGGCCACCGGGATGACGCCCGATCCGTGGTCGGTCTGGATCGGGTTCGGGGCCCTGGTCGTCGCCACCATCAACGTCGTGGGCGGCTTCCTCGTCACCGACCGCATGCTGGAGATGTTCGGCGAGAGAAAACAGACCGCGGCCCCGGCCGACGTCGACGCTGCGGCCGCCCCGCGCACGGACGGCACCCCCGAATAGTGCGTATTGCGTATTTCGTATTGCGGCGGGGATGGGGCCTTTGCATCGACACGAAATACGCAATACGAAATACGCAGTAGAAGGCACATCCAGCGACACACCCTCTCCACCGTACGGTTTTGCCCATGAAAACCGCAATCATCGACCTGACGTACCTCCTCTCGGCGGTGCTCTTCATCTTCGGGCTGAAACGCATGCAGTCGCCCGTCACCGCCCGCACGGGAAACGCGCTGGCGTCGCTCGGCATGCTGGTCGCCGTCGTCGCCACGCTGTTTCTGCAGGAGATTCTCTCGTGGCCCATGATCATCGGCGGGCTCGTGCTCGGCGGCGGCATCGGGGTGATCCTGGCCCGCACGGTCGAGATGACGGCGATGCCGGAGCTGGTGGCCGTCTTCAACGGGTTCGGCGGCCTCGCCTCCGCGCTGGTCTCCGGCACCGAGCTGTCGCAGCACGTGGCGGGCACGGCCGGGTCGGGCTTCGGTCTCGTGTCGGCGATCACCATCGCGCTCTCCATCCTCATCGGCACGGTCACGTTTTCGGGGAGCGTCGTGGCGAACGGCAAGCTGAGCGGGTGGATTACCGGCAATCCCATTTCGTTTCCCGGCATCCGCGTGCTCACGGTGCTGCTCCTGGTCGGGGCCGTCGGGGCGATCGGCGTCATGATCGCGATGAGCGGGCCCTTCCCCGAGCTGGCGGGCCCGATGGTGCAGGCCGCCGCCGGGCTCGGCGCCGCGGCGCTGCTGCTGGGCATCCTGCTCGTGATCCCGATCGGCGGGGCCGACATGCCGGTCGTGGTGTCCCTGCTGAACTCCTACTCCGGCCTCGCCGCGGCCACGACGGGGTTCGTGCTCAACAACACGGCCCTCATCGTGAGCGGCACGCTGGTCGGGGCGGCCGGCATGATCCTCACCGTCATCATGTGCGACGCCATGAACCGCTCGCTGACCAACGTCATCCTCGGCGGCTTCGGCGGGGGCGACGGGGCGGTCGGCGGGCCCGACGTGCCGGAGGGCAAGACCGTCAACGAGACCTCGCCCGACGACACCGCCATCCTGGCCAGCTACGCCGAGAAGGTCATCATCGTGCCGGGGTACGGCCTCGCCGTGGCGCAGGCGCAGCACGAGGTGCGGGAGATGGCCGACAAGCTCGAGGCCCAGGGCGTGGAGGTGAAGTACGCCATTCACCCCGTGGCGGGCCGCATGCCGGGCCACATGAACGTGCTGCTGGCCGAGGCCAACGTCTCCTACGAAAAGCTCTTCGAGCTCGACGAGATCAATTCCGAGTTTCCGACCACGGACCTCGCCATTGTCGTGGGGGCCAACGACGTGGTGAACCCGGCGGCGCGCGAGGACGAGGACAGTCCCATCTACGGCATGCCGATCCTCAACGTCGACGAGGCCGAGACGGTCGTCGTCATCAAGCGGAGCCTCAGCCCCGGCTACTCCGGCGTCCCGAACGACCTCTTCTACGCCGACAACACGAAGATGCTCTTCAGCGACGCGAAGGAGGCGGTCGCCGGCATCACCGAGTCGATCAAGGAGATGCAGGAAGCGTAGGCACGCTGGGGCATGGACGGGAGGGGGC
>JAZKTD010000128.1:0-9821 GCA_036625705.1 Salinivenus sp. | reverse complement strand
ACATGTGGAGGGAGTGCTGGTTGAGATCTCGCCTTACAGGATTGTAATAAACGCGCGACCCCGCCGGTAGTTGGCGGCGGTCGCACGGGGGTCAACCGAGCATCTGCTTCACCTTCTTGAGCCCGTCCACGAGGCGATCGGCGTCCTCGCGGGTGTTGTAGGCCGCGAAGGAGGCGCGGATGGTGCCGGGCAGGCCGTAGCGCTTGAGGAGGGGCTGCGTGCAGTGGTGCCCCGTGCGGACGGCAATGCCCAGCCGGTCGAGGAAGGTGCCGGCGTCGTAGGGGTGAATGTCGTCGAACACGAAGGACAGGACGCTCGTCTTCTCCGGGGCGGTCCCCACGATGCGGACGCCCTCGAGGGCCTCCACCTGCTCGGTGGCGTAGGCCAGCACGTCGTCCTCGTGGGCCTGCACCGCGTCCCAGTCCAGGTCCATGACGTACTCGACCGCCGTGCCGAGGCCGACGACGTCCGCGATGTTCGGCGTGCCGGCCTCGAATTTGTGCGGCGGGTCGTCGTAGGTCGTGTCGTCGAAGGACACCTGGTCGATCATGTCGCCGCCGCCCTGGTACGGGGGCATCGCCGTCAGGTGCTCGTGCTTCCCGTAGAGAATGCCGATGCCCGTGGGGCCGAACACCTTGTGGCCCGAGAACACGAAGAAGTCGGCGTCGAGGGCCTGCACGTCCACCGGCATGTGCGGGGCCGACTGCGCCCCGTCCACCACGACCGGCACGTCCTGGGCGTGGGCGGCGTCGATGAGGGCCTCGACGGGGTTGATGGTGCCGAGCGTATTCGACACGTGGGTGACGGCCACCAGGGCGGTGTCGGGCGTCAGATAGTCGCCCAGCTCATCCATGCGGAGCTCGCCCCGATCGGTGACGGGCAGAACCCGGATCTCGGCCCCGACCTCCTCGGCCAGCATCTGCCAGGGCACGATGTTGGAGTGGTGCTCCATCTCCGTGAGCAGAATCTCGTCGCCCGCCTCGACGGTCATCTCCCCGAACGTCGAGGCCACGAGATTGAGGCCCTCGGTGGTGCCCCGCGTAAAGATGATCTCTTCGGTCCGGTCGGCGTTCACAAAGCGGGCCAACGACGCCCGGGCCGACTCGTAGGCGTCGGTTGCGCCCTGGCTGAGCCGGTGGACGCCCCGGTGGACGTTGCTGTTCTCCCGGCGGTAAAACTGGTCCAGCCGGTCGATCACGGCCGTGGGTTTCTGCGAGGTCGCCGCGTTGTCGAGGT
The DNA here is from genome assembly GCA_036625705.1 of Salinivenus sp. Lineage (GTDB taxonomy): Bacteria > Bacteroidota > Rhodothermia > Rhodothermales > Salinibacteraceae > Salinibacter. Next base: position 8,585 of record JAZKTD010000128.1, on the reverse strand, counting down.
AGACGAGCGGCGTGTCCTCGTAGACGTCCTGCTGGAGGGCCGGGAAGTCCGCCCGGAAGGCCTCCACGTCAAACGCAGGGGCGTCGGTCGGAGGGGACGTAGTTACGGGCATAAGCGTGTGGGTGGGGGAGAGGACCGAAGGCGAGCCGTCCGCCTCCGCCCATCCCGCCTTCGATCTTTGGGTTATACGTAGGTGGCAAAACGCGACCGGACCATCTCCGTCACGCGGTCGCGGAGCGGGTCGATGCTGAGTTCGCTGAGCACCTCCTCGGTGAAGGCCTGAAGCATCATGATGCGCGCCCGGCGCTCCGAGAGGCCGCGGGACCGGAGGTAAAAGACGCCCTCCTCGTCCAGCTGGCCGGTCGTGGCGCCGTGGCTGCACTCCACGTCGTCGGCGTAGATCTCGAGCTCGGGCTTCGTGTAGATCTTCGAGTCGTTGTTCAGAACGATGGTATCGTTCTGCTGGTAGGCATTGATCCGCTGCGACCCGCGGGTCACGAGCACCTTGCCGTTGAAGACGGCCGTCGACTCGTCGTTGAGGACGTGCTTGTAGAGCTCGTTGCTGACGCAGTCGGGCTGCACGTGGTCCATCTGCGTGTGGTTGTCCACGTGCATCTCGTCCTTGCCGATGCACAGACCGAACAGATTCGACTCGCAGAAGGTGCCGTCCGCCTCCACGTTCGCGTTGTTGCGGACGACCTCTCCGGTGTACGTTATGGTCTGGGTGGAGTAGACGCTCTCCTCCTTCTGCTGGGCGGCGCGGGTGTGGACCTGGGAGGCGGAGGCGCCTTCGTCCTGAACCAGGTAGTGGTCCAGGTTGGCCCTCGCGCCGACGAAGGCCTCGCCCACCGTGTTGGTGAACGTCTGAGCGTCGGTCAGCGAGTGCTGGGCCTCGACGATCTTGGCGATCGCCCCGTCCTCCACCACGAACAGGTGCCGCGGCTGGAGGAAGAGGTCCTCGTCGGTGGCGGTCACGTGCAGGAAGAAGATGGGCTTCTCGACGACGGTGCCGGAGGGCACGTAGACGAACGCGCCGTCCTGCACGAACGCTGTGTTGAGCGCCGTTAGCGCCTCGTTTTCGAAGTCGGCGTACTGACCGTAGTGGGCCTCCACGACGTCGGGGTGCTCGTTGCCCGCCTGCGCGAGGCTGCTCACGACGACGCCCGACGGGAGCGCGCCGACGTCGGAGAGCGACTCGTCGATCCGGCCGTTGACGAGCACGACGCGGTGCGCGTCCATCTCGTCGATGAGGAACGGGGCGATGTCGCTCTCGTCGATCGACGGCGTCTCCGGCGCGAGCGGGAGCGTGTAGGGCCGGTCGATAACCTTGGCGATGTTCGTGTACTTCCAGGCCTCCAGGTCATTGGTCGGGATGCCCAGGTCGGCAAAGCGCTCGATGGCGTCCTCGCGCTGCTGGGCGATGGAGGCGCTCGTGCCGTTGAGGGTCTGGCCGTGATTCACCTCGAAGGCCGAGATGAACCGGTCTTCCGGCCGGACGTCAGTGTCAAGTGCGGTGGTCATAGGTCGACGGATCGGGTTGGGTGCGGGGAATGAGGGGCGGGGAGACGCCCGGGCCGAGGCCCGGAGCACGACTAGGCGGCCGCGGCGGCCTCCTCGCGGACCCAGTCGTATCCCTTGTCCTCGAGCTCGTGCGCGAGCTCCTGATCGCCGGAGCGCACAATCTTGCCGTCGAGCATCACGTGCACGCGGCCCGGCGTGATGTACTGCAGGATGCGCTCGTAGTGGGTGATGACCAGGAAGCCCCGATCGTCGGTCCGCAGCTTGTTGACCCCGTTGGCCACGCTCTGAAGCGCGTCGATGTCGAGCCCGGAGTCCGTCTCGTCGAGGATCGCCAGGCGCGGCTCCAGCATGGCGAGCTGAAAGATCTCGTTCCGCTTCTTTTCGCCGCCGGAGAAGCCTTCGTTGACGGACCGCTTCGTGAGGTCGGCGTCGAGGTCGACCAGCTCGGCGCGCTCCCGCATGTAGGACAGGAACTCCGTGGACGAGAGCTCCTCCTGCCCCCGGGCCTCGCGGACGGAGTTGACCGACTCCTTCAGGAAGTTCGTCATGCTTACGCCGGGCAGCTCGACCGGGTACTGGAAGGCGAGGAAGATGCCCTCCTCGGCCCGCTCCTCCGGCTCGAGCTCCAGCAGGTCTTCGCCGTCGTAGAGAATTTCGCCGTCGAGGACCTCGTACTCCTCGCGCCCGGCGAGCACCGCGGCCAGGGTGCTTTTGCCGGAGCCGTTCGGGCCCATGATGGCGTGCAGCTCGCCGGTGTCGAGGGTCAGGTCCACGCCCTTCAGGATGTGGATGTCTTCGTCTTCGACACCGACGTGGAGGTTGCTAATTTCGAGTAGTGCCATGTTTCGGGTGGTCTTCTGAGTGGGGTGCAGGTTAAGAGTCGAGGGGTCTGCCTTGGCAGACGTGTCCACGCAGGGCAGGGTAGAGTACAGGAGTCCGGGGGGGAGGGAGGGCGCGGAAACGGCCTCGCAACTCCGATCCCCCCAACACTCCCAATCGGGGTTATCCAACCGAGCCCTCAAGCTCGATGGCGAGCAGTTCCTTGGCCTCAACGGCGAACTCCATCGGCAGCTCCTGCAGGATCTCCTTGCAGAACCCGTTGACGATGAGCTTCAGGGCCTCTTCCTCGCCGAGGCCGCGCTGATGACAGTAGAACATCTGGTCCTCGCCGACCTTCGAGGTCGTCGCCTCGTGCTCGATCTGCGCCGAGGGGTTGCTGCTCTCGATGTAGGGGTACGTGTGGGCGCCGCAGTCCGGCCCCAGCAGCATCGAGTCGCACTGCGAGAAGTTTCGGGCGTTGTCGGCGTTTTTGCCGACCTTGACCTGCCCACGGTAGCTGTTGTCCGCCACGTCGGCCGAGATGCCCTTCGAGATGATCGTGCTCTTCGTGTTCTTCCCGATGTGCTGCATCTTCGTGCCGGTGTCGGCCTGCTGATGGCCCTTCGTAAAGGCCACCGAGTAGAACTCGCCGACGGAGTTGTCGCCCGCGAGAATGACGGACGGGTACTTCTGCGTCACGGCCGAGCCGGTCTCCAGCTGCGTCCAGCTGATCTTGGAGTTGTCGCCCTTGCAGATGCCGCGCTTCGTGACGAGGTTGTAGACGCCGCCCTCGCCGGTGTCCGGGTCGCCCGGGTACCAGTTCTGGATCGTCGAGTACTTGATCTCGGCGTCCTCGTGGGCGATGAGCTCCACCACGGCGGCGTGCAGCTGGTTCTCCTTGCGCATCGGGGCCGTGCAGCCCTCGAGGTAGCTCACGTAGGCCCCCGGCTCGGCGACGATGAGCGTGCGCTCAAACTGGCCGGTGCCGGACTCGTTGATGCGGAAGTAGGTCGACAGCTCCATCGGGCACTCGACCCCCTCCGGCACGTAGACGAAGGATCCGTCGCTGAAGACCGCCGAGTTGAGCGCGGCGTACAGGTTGTCCGTGTACGGAATCACCGTGCCCATGTGCTGCCGCACGATCTCCGGGTGCTCGCGGGCGGCCTCGCCGAAGGACTTAAAGATGACACCCTTCTCCTCCAGCTTCTCCTTGAAGGTGGTGGCCACCGAGACGCTGTCCATCACCGCGTCGACGGCCACGCCGGTGAGCGCCTTCTGCTCTTCGAGCGGAATGCCGAGACGCTCGAACGTCTCCAGAATCTCGTCCGGCACCTCGTCGATGCTGTCGTAGTTGGCCTTGTCTTTCGGGGCCGAGAAATAGCTGATGTCGTCGAAGTCGGGCGAGTCGTAATCGAGGTGGGCCCAGTCGATGGTCTCGCCCCCATCGATTCGGTCCCGCACGTGATGGAAGGCCTTGAGCCGCCAGTCGAGCAGCCACTGCGGCTCGTCCTTCCGGTGCGAGATGTACCGCACCACATCCTCGGTCAGGCCCTTCGGGGCCGTTTCCGTCTCGATGTCAGTGTACCAGCCGTGCTCGTACTCCTCGCTGGCCTTTCCTTTCAGGTACTCGGTCTCGGACGTGCTCATAACGGTGGCTCGTTTCGTGTGTATGTGCCGATGCGTGTGTGCCCCGAGCGGAGCAGGAACGCCGACCGTCGCGTCCCGGTGCCCAAAGAGCCCTTGTCGTCGGAGGGGAGTCGTCCAGGAGCAAAGGGGGGTGGGCGGAAGACCGGATCGGGGTCGGTTCCCGAGGCTGCCCCGTCACTTCCGCCGGACGAGGCAGTGAGTGTAAACCGTCGTTTACGGGCTTCAGTCTGTCAACGTGCGATTACAACCACACCGAATTCCCTTCGTTCCTTCGGGCCGTACAGAGGTCACGTCTTCATTGCAACTTGGGCGTGAAGGCTGGCGGCGCCCGGCGAGAAACCTTCCCGGCGCGCCCAGGGTACAGCCCACCAAGCGCTCTTCGAGCCAGGTTGCTTTTTGTTATGACGATTTCTCTCACGGACCGGGCTGCCCATCAAATTCGGGATGTCGCCACCGACCAGAGCGTCGACCTCGCCGAAACAATGCTCCGCGTAGCGGTCGTTCCCGGGGGCTGCTCGGGGCTGACGTACGATCTGGGGTGGGACACCACCGTTCAGGACGAGGACGCCGTCGAGGAGCACGACGGGATCACCGTCGTGCTCGACAAGAAGAGCCGGCTCTACCTCGACGGCTCGGAACTGGACTTTACCGATGGGCTCAACGGCGACGGCTTTCACTTCACCAATCCGCAGGCCACGCGCGAGTGTGCCTGCGGCGAGTCGTTTGCCCTGTAACGTCGCCACACGTCCGGTGTAAACGATCGTTTACACACCGGTCGCCGGGTGGTTGCGTCTCACTTCTCGGGCGGTTCCGTCCGACGCCACCAGACCCGGTCTCCCTCCAGGATGCCGTAGCTGTCGGCGAATCCCGCAGGGGTTTCCAGCACGTACTTCGCCGGGCCCTCCGACGGGATCTGCTCCGCCGTGTTGGGCTGGGCGTACTTGTGGATGCTTACCACCTGCGAGTCGGCACTAATGAAGAAGAGGTCCAGCGACAGGGGCGTGTTCGCCATCCAGAAGCTCTGCTCCGCCTCCTCGTCGAACGGGAAGAGCATGCCGCTCGTCTCCGAGGGGAAGCCCTCTCGCTGCATCATGCCGCGCTCCCGCGCCGAGTCGGTGTCGGCCACCTCGATGTCGAGGGTGACCAGGCTGTCTCCCTCCTGGACAAACCCGAGGCGCCCCTCCCGGTCGAAGGGAATGGCGGTCGTGTCGGCGGTCGTCGAGGAAGAGGGCGACTCGCCGCTGTCGGGCGTGCAGGCCGGGAGGACGGCGAGGAGAACGGCCAGCAGGAGAAGAGGGAGCGAGCGCATAGACGGGGGATTGAGAGGGTGGTGGGTAGCGCTGCGGGCTCGACGTCCGGGTCGGCGGGCAGCCTCCGGGTCCGCTACTCGGGGGGTGCCGTGCGGACCCAGCGGACGCGGGCGCTGTCGGTGAGGCCGAACCGGTCGGCGAATCCGGCCCGCACCTCGACGACGTACTTCTTCGGGGCGGCCGGGGAAATCGTCTCCTGGGAGAAGGGCGTCGTGCGGCGGGCGATGTTGATGACCTGCGAGTCCGGCGCCACGAACACAATGTCGAGGGGAAGGGGCGTGTTTTTCATCCACATGCCGCTTTCCTCGACCGCATCGAAGACGAAGAGCATGCCGCGGTCGTACCCGAGCGACCGGCGGTGCATGAGCCCCCGCTCCCGCTCGGCGTCCGTGTCGGCAATCTCGACGTCGATGGCTCGAAGCGTGTCGCCCGACGGACCGATGAACGCGAGGCGGCCCTCGGACTGGAAGGTCGGCTCGCCGCCGGTCTGCGAGGGCTCGTCGGACGTGCAGCTGCCCCCCAGGAGGGCGAGGCCGGCGAGCAGGACAATCAGGCGCACAGTGGGCATGGCAACGTGGAGACGGAAGAGGGGAGGCTATAGGGCCCGCTCCATGTAAACGACATCGTCAAGCGGATTGGGGTAGTAGGGCGGGCGCTCTTCGAACCCCAGGGACCGGTAGAGGGATCGGGCCGCCTGCATCGAGGCCACCGTATCGAGCCGCATCTCGTCGTAGCCGAGACGGCGGGCGGCTTCCAGAATCGCCTCCCCCAGCGCCCGCCCGATGCCCCGGTTGCGGTACTCGGGGCGCACGTAGAGCCGCTTCATCTCACAGACGCCGGGCTCGTCAAGGGGGGTCGTCGCCACGACGCCGACCGCCGTGCCGTCGGCCTCCGCCAGCAGGATGGTGCCCTCCGGGCGGGCGTACGGGCCAGGGAGGGCGTTTATCTCCTGCTCAACATCCTGAAAGTCGAGGGCAAAGTCGAGGGAGGAGACGTACGCCCGGAACAGGTGCCGGGCCGCATCGAGGTCGGCGTCGGTCTGGACGGGACGGATGGTGGGCATGACGAGGGAATGAGGCAGACGATGCAATGTCCTACCGTGAGGGCATCAACTTTTTGGTGATCGCGTCCGCCACGAGGCGACCGCGAGCCGAGAGGCGCACCGTGCGGTGTTCGACCCGGATGAGATCCTCCTCCTGGAGGCGGTCCAGGAGGGGGCCCGCCTCGCTTCGCAAATCCACCCCGTACTGCTCCTGGAGGCGACCGAGATCGAGCCCGGCCGCGGTGCGGAGCCGGAGCATGACGTACTCCTGAGCCAGGGCCGTTCGGTCGAGGGTTTGCCGGTAGGCCGCCGGGGGGTAGCGGTCGCGGAGCAGCGTCACGTACCGGTCGAGGTCGCTGACGTTGGTCCAGCGCCGGGCCCGGGCGGAGGCGCCGCGCCGGTCCCACCAGAAAGACTCGGAGGAAGGGCCCAGCCCGAGCTGATTGTCGTGGGCGTAGTAGCGGGTCTGGTGCCGGGAGCGGGCCCCCGGCTGAGCGAAGTGGGTCAATTCGTACTGCGCATACCCCTCGGCCTGCAGGGCGGACATCGCGTGTTCGAAGCGACGGGCCCGGGCCTTTTCGGTCGCGACCGCTTCGGCCTCCGACGAGGTTTCGACGAGGGTGACGTGCGGCACCCCCATCGAGACGGCCCGCTCGAGGGTGGCGGCCCAGTCGCCCTGCGACTGCTCGGGCCACCCGAACATGAGAGTGATCGAGATCGACTCGGGGCCCACCGACTGCAGGACGCGAATGGACTGATCGACGTCCTCGGCCGCATGGGGAGCCTCGAGGGCCTGAAGGGCCGGGGCCGAAAAGGCGAGCGCCTCGAGGCTGACCCGGTCGATTCCCATCTTCCGGAGCCCGCGGGCGTAGTCGCTGTCGACGTCCGCCGGGGCCAACTCGAGGGTGACTTCCTCCAGGGCCGAGAGGTCCAGGGTCTCCTGCAGGGCCGTAAAGAACGACTGGAGATGGTCGAGGGAGAGGAGCGACGGTCGGCCTCCGCCCAGGTAGAGGGTCTGGAGGGGTTCGTCGCTCGCGTACCGTTGGGTGTAGAGGCGAAGCTCGCGACGAAGGGCGGCCCCGAAGCGGGATTCGTCGGCGGAGTCGACCTCGACGGCGAAGCGATCGTCGTAGGCGTGCGTCCCGCGACGGAAGGGCACGTGCACGTACAGGCCGGCCACGGGCAGGGAGGGCTAGGCAGAAGAGGGCGACGAGGCAGGGGTGTACTCCTCTTTCCATTCTCGGATCTGGACGTGGTCCTTGATGACGTCCAGCGACTGCAATACGACCGACCGCGCCAGTCGGTTCAGCCGCTCGTCGTACTTTGGGCTGAGGAGGGCATCGGTGGAGATGGCGGCCACCTCGGCGATCGCGCGGTCGTTGTCGAGGGAGGCCACGTCGGCCACCATGCGGTCGATCACAGAGAAGACGATGTCGCTGATGGCCCGCTCCAGCAAGGTGGCCACCGGCCGGCCAACCCCCGGCAGGGAGGCGATTGTGCTAATCTCCCGGTTCTTGTCCACGGCGTCGGCAATCACCCCGTCGAGGTAGTCGTGAAAGTCGGCCTGGCGGCTACCGTAGGCCACGGCGGTCGCTTCCTGGAGCCGATGGGTGAGTGCCTGGATGAGGGCCTCGCGCTGCGGGGCAATCACTTCCTTGGCAATTCGCTCGGTGACGGGCTGGCTCCCCCGAATCTCCGACTGCAGCCCCTCGATGATGCGGACGGTGACCCGGTCGCTGATCTCTTCGAGGACGATGTCGCGGTACTTCTCAAACTTCCGGTACAGGTATGTGTCGCGGAGGTCGAAGAGGCCGATGCGCTGCATCTTGGGCACCATCGCGATGACGCGCAGGAGGCGCAGAGAACGGAGGGAACTGACCGGGATGCAGCCCAGCACGTCGTACCAGTGGACGAACGGGTAGAAGAACCACCGGTGGTAGCGCTGACGGTAGATCGCCAGGCCCCATCGGACCAGGATTTCCGCGACGAAGACGGCGACGAACGCCAGGTCGTAAAAGAAAAAGTGCTGGTGGACGGTCTGGTCGTACCATCGATGCAGGCTGGGGGCCCACGCTTGGAGTTGCTGCTGGACCAGGACGCTCTCGAACCCCCAGTCGATCAGGATTAGGAACAGGTTCGCCACGATGAGGACCAGCATGACGATGTCCACCGCCAGCCCAACCAGCTCGCGCATTCGAATCTTGTCCATGAAAGGCCGTTGCGTTTGCGTGCAGTGCAGCGGAAGA
>JAZKTD010000127.1:0-9833 GCA_036625705.1 Salinivenus sp. | reverse complement strand
CGTCGTCCTGGCCGATGATGTACTTGTCCAGTTCCTCGACAATCTGCCGGGGCGTGAGGTCCTCGACGTGTTGGCTTGCGCTAGGCATCAATCAGAAAGAATCACTGCATGAGAAGTACGTGCGCGGCGATGTAGCCGAAGCGTCCGGCGCCGTGCGAAGGCGCTCGGCGCCGGATGGGGATTACTCGCGGTCCTCGGCCTCGTCGGGGTCGTCCTCCGTCGCGTCGAGGCGGCTGGGCGTCACCGCCTCGTCGGAGGCCGTGGAGGGGGAGTCCTCGTCCGAGGAGAGGGCGTCCTCGATGGCGAATTCATCGTGGTCGTAGGGCGCGTAGGCCTCATCCGGGTCCTCCACCTCCGGGCTCTCCGACTCCGACGCGGAGGCGGGCGCCGCCTCTTCGTCGGCGGGCGCCGTCGCGTTCGTCTGCATGGCGGCCCCGTTCTCGTGGACCGACTGCACGTCCGGGTGGTCGTCGTGGACGATGAGCACGGTGTAGTCGTAGGGGTATCCGCTCCGCTTCTCGAGACGCACGGCGCCGGCGGCCTCCAGCTCGCTGACGAGGGCCTTCGGGTCGTGGTCCGGGCCCAGAATGTCGGAGAGCTTCCGGAGCAGCGGGGTCAGGTACACCTCCTCGTACTGGCCGAAGTGCTCCTCGGTGATGGCGATGGCCCGCCGGGCGGCGGGATTCGTGAGGTCATCGTAGCGCTGGGTCGTCGGGGCGGCGCCCGCGTCGGGACCCAGGGCGGACTCGGGGGCATTCGCGAGCAGGTCCTCCCGCGACTCTTTGCTGAGCAGATTGCGGGCGTCGAGGTACTGGTTGCTCTCGTCGTAGCGGTCCGTCTTGGGCGGGTTTACCGCCGCCACGAGCGCGCGGCGTCCCTGCTCGCGGACGGTCCGGATGAGGGGGAGGAAGGGCCGGTCGCCCGTCACGATGACGATGGTCTGGACGTCCGGGCGCTCGGCGAGGAACCGGGTCACCTCGATCGTAAGCTGGAGCTCGGAGGTGTTTCCCTGCATCGCCGCCGGGACGTAGACGGGGTCGATGCCGAGCCGGTGCAGGTGGGAGGGGACGCCGGAGTCCTCCGTGTCGAGGAGCACGTCGAAGGGCCCGTAGGCCCGGCCGTACACGGTGGGCGTGTCGTCGCCTTCCTCCAGGTAACGGCGAACCTCATCGAGAATCTCGGCCGCGTACGCCCCTGTTTTCGTGTCTTTGGCGCTCTGGGAGGTGAGCACCGAGTAGAGGTTTTCGTAGTCGACAAACATCGCCGCTCGGCGAGAGCGGTCGGTACTGGAATCGTGAAGCATTTGGTCAAATTAAACGTCTGTACGAAAGGGATTATCATTCAGTACTGTGACACGGCGGCCGGAGAGTACGAGGTTGGGGGAGGCGGGGGCCGCCGCGTGCGGAGCGTCGGGGGGGCTACTCGGATTCCGCGTCGATCTCGAGAATGGTCTGGTTGTGGTTTGTATAAATGCAGATGTCGGCGGCGATCGAGAGGCCTTTCTCGACGATCTCACGGGCCGTTAGGTTCTGCCCGCTCTCCAGCAGGGCGCGGGTGGCCGCGAGGGCGTAGGCCCCGCCGGACCCGATGGCCACGATGTTGTCGTCCGGTTCGATGACGTCCCCACCGCCGCTAATGAGGAGGAGGCGGCGGGACGAGCCGACGGCCAGGAGGGCCTCGAGCTTGCGGAGATACCGGTCCGTGCGCCAGTCCTTGGCGAGCTCGACCGCCGAGCGGGTCACGTTCCCCCCGTACTCCTGAAGCTTGTCCTCAAAGCGCTCGAAAAGCGTGAAGGCATCGGCCGTGGAGCCCGCAAAGCCGGCTATAATCTCGTCGTCGTACAGGGACCGCACCTTTTCGGCCTTGTGCTTCATTACCGTTTCCCCCATGGTGGCCTGCCCGTCGGACCCGAGGGCAATGGTGCCGTTGTGCCGAACGCCGAGCACCGTCGTGGCGTGGGGAGAGTCGGTCGAGACGTTCATGTACGGACGAGCGCTTGTGGAAGAGGGTGAGCGTCGAGGAGAGGGTGCCTGCCGCGAGGAACGGCTGGGGAAACAACCATCCTGCATCGCGGACTCCATCAACGACTGCCCCGGCTGGTAGTTCGTTGCCCCCGCTGCTGTGACGCAACGATTTCGGTCTTTGACGAATGTTGTCCTGAGGGGGCCTGTACTCCCCGATCCGCTACAGCGGCAGTCGAGCAAGCGCGTTCACGATGACGTCCTGCGCGGAGCGGACCTGGTCGCTGTCGGCGAGGTGGTGGTTGCAGAACACCGAGAATGCAAGGGGGGCGCCCGCTCCCGACGTCACGTACCCGCTGAGGGCGCTCATATTCGACAGGGTGCCCGTCTTGGCCCGCACGTTCGAGCGGGCGGGCGCCGCACCCTGAAACCGGTACTTGAGGGTGCCGTCCCGGCCGCCCCGGGGCAGCGCGTCGTAGAAGGCGGCGCGCACCCCGGGATCGGGATGGTCCCACATATGCCGAAGCAGCTTCACGAGCGACGTGGGGCGAACCAGGTTCTGCCGAGAGAGGCCCGAGCCGTCGGCCAACTGAACGCGACTCGTGTCCACCCCCGCCTCGACCAGCGTCTCCCGCACGGCCTTCACCCCGAGGGCCGACGAGCCGGGGGAGAGGTCCTCGTCGGTGTCGGGGGGCACCTCCACGGCGAGCGTGCGGAGCAGCTGCTCGGCGTAGAGGTTCTGGCTCTGGTGGTTGAGCGTCTGTGCAATGTCCGAAAGCGGAGGGGACGTGTAGGAGGCCACCCGCCGCACGGCGGGGCTGTCGTACCGTACGTTGAGGGCCGTCTCGTCGAGGTCGGCCGCCCGCCCATCGATGGAGATGCCCTCCTGCAGAAGGACCTCTCGCAGCGTATCGACGAAATACAGCGTCGGGTTGCTGACCGTGAGGGACTCGGTATCTCGTCCGTTCGGGTGAATGCGGCTCTTGACGTGGATGGTGTTCGTGCCCATGCGGCGCTCGTACTCTTCGTCCTCCTCCTTCCGGTAGGGCACGGTCTTGGACCGGTTGACGACCGTCACGTAGTCGGTCCGGAACGGGTCCCAGGACAGGCGGGCCGGCTGGCCGACCTCGCGCCCCTCGGCCTGCAGGTCCACGGTGTTTTCGTTGAAGACGAGGCCGCCGATCTCCGCGGCGTAGGAAAAGGGGATGTCGCTCCAGCTCCAGCCGTGGCCCAGGGGCGTCTCGTCGAGCCGGGAGTCGTCGCCCACGATGTTGCCGTCGATGCGCGTGATGCCCCGCGCCCGGAGCGAGTCGGCCCACCGGCGAAAAACCTGGGTCGGGTCCCTGCGCTGCTCGTAGCCGCCGATGGTGGGGTCGCCTGCCCCCCGAACGATGAGGTTTCCCTTCAGGGTTTCGTCCTCGACGGCGCCGTCCACGTACACGGATGTGCTGTAGCGGTAGTCCGGCCCCAGCTGCTCGAGGCCGGCGGCGGTGGTAAGCAGTTTCACGTTCGAGGCGGGGACGAAGAAGCGCTCGGCGTTGCGGGAGTGGAGCACCTCTCCGGTCCGCAGGTTGACGACGTGAATGCCCCAGAGGGCGCCCCGAAACGTCTCGGTGCCGATCGTGTCGGTCACCGTGTCGGCGAGGCGTTCCTGCGCGGAGGGGGTGGGCGGGGCCTGGGCGCGGGTGGAAGCGGGCCCGAGGAGGAGGCCGACCAGGAGAAGGGCGGCCACGGGGCCGCAGCGGGAAGAAAAAACCGGCATTGGGGGGCTATCCGATGGGGCGGGACTCGAGGGTGTCTCGTTCGGGATCCGGCGTGCGGAGGAGGACGAAGGCGTGGCCAATCTCGTAGAGGGGAACCGCCGGACGCAGGTAGATGAGCAGCTCGCTGCGCCCGGGGCGGACCTCCACCGAGTCGACCGTTCCGACGGGCCGGCCGGGCGGGAAGACGTCGCTGTAGCCACTGGTCACCACCTGCTGGCCGGGCTCGACCGGCTCGGTCTTGACGACGTGCTCCAGTAGGAGGCGATCTGGACGCTCCCCGGTCCACCGCACGATGCCCTCCGACCGGAGGGGCAGGATGCGGACCGGCACCCGAAAGTCGGTGTTCAGGAACGGCATCACGCGGGCGTAGTCCTCGCTCACCAGCATGACCGTCCCGACAATGCCGCGCTCGTGGACCACGGGCATGCCCTCCTCGATCCCGTCGGCCCGCCCCACGTCGAGGGTCAGGTAGTTCTCCTGGCGGAAGATGTCCTTCGTGACGATGCGGGCAGCGCGGAGGCGGGCGGCGCTGCTGTCGCGGAGGCTGAGAAGCCGCTCCAGCTCTCGGTTCTGCAGGCGCACCGACCGGGTGCGGGCCACCTGGCTCGACAGCTCGATGTTGCGGCGCCGGAGGTCTTCGTTCTCCTCGAGGACGCGGAGGTAGCGGCCCATCCAGGCGAAGCTGCTCTCGACCTCCGCGGTCACCTCCAGGGCCCGGGCCCGCAGCGCCCGGCTGAGATCCCGGTTCTGCGTGAGCATCGCGCCGGTGGACACCAGCAGGAGAGCGAGCAGCAGAACCCAGTCGACAATCTGGGAGCGAAGGTCCATCGGTTACCAGGAGACCGGTCGCAGGAGAGCCGGACGGAGCGCGTCCCCGGCAGTCGCGCTACGTAAGCACGCGCTCGTAGTCTTCCAGGTTTTCGAGCACCTCGCCGGTTCCCCGCACGACGGCCGTAAGCGGATCCTCGGCCACGTACACCGGCAGCTCCACGCGGTCGCGCAGCATCTTGTCGATGCCCTCGAGCATCGCGCCGCCCCCGGTCATCATGATGCCGCGTTCCAGGACGTCGGCCCCGAGCTCCGGCGGGGTCCGCTCCAGGGCCCGAAGCACCGCCGCGCTGATCTGGTCGAGGTTGTCGTGGAGCGCCTCCCGCACGTTCACCGAGGAGATGGTGCGGAGCTTCGGGATGCCGCTCACCAGGTCGCGCCCCTTGACCGACAGCTCCAGCTCGGTGTCGAGCTCGATGGCGCTGCCGATCTCGCACTTGATGCGCTCGGCGGTCCGCGACCCGATCAGCAGGTTGTGGTTGCGCTTAAAGTACTGCATGATTGCGTTGTCCAGCTCCGAGCCGCCCACGCGCAGCGACTCGTCGATGACAATGCCGGAGAGAGCGATCACCGCGATCTCGGTGGTGCCGCCCCCGATGTCGACGACCATGTTGCCCACGGCCTCGCTGATGTCGAGGCCGATCCCGATCGCGGCGGCCATCGGCTCGGAGACGAGGCTGACCTTCTTGGCCCCGGCGTGCTCCGCGGAGTCGCGCACGGCCCGCTTTTCGACCTCGGTGATGCCGCTGGGCACGCACACGACCATGCTGCGGATGGAGGTCAGCCAGTTTTTCTTCACCTTCTGCAGGAGGCCCTGGATCATCTGCTCGGCCACCTTGAAGTCGGCGATGACCCCGTCCTTCAGGGGCCAGATCGTCTCGATGTCCTTGTGGGTGCGCTCGTGCATCTGGAGGGCCTCGTAGCCCAGCTCGCGCACCTCCCGGGTGTTGTGGTCGACGGCGACAATGCTGGGCTCGTTGAGAACGATGCCTTCGCCGCGGATGTACACGAGCGTGTTCGCCGTTCCCAGGTCGATGGCGACGTCCTGAGAGAAGTTGAAAAACATCTATCCTGGGGCTGGTGCGTGCGTGCGGAGTCGAGGCGAGAGAGGAACGGACCGGAAGCCTGTACGCCGAGGGACGAGCAAAGATGCAGCGCGGAGCCGACGGCCGTAGGCGCCGGCGGTGGGGGTGCGCACGGTCGAGGGACGGAGCAGGGGGCATCGCTGTGGGCACCGGCCCTCAATCGGGCATCAGTGCCGAAAGTGACGACGGCCGGTGAACACCATGGCGACGTCGTGAGCGTCGGCCGCGTCGATGACCTCCTCGTCGCGGATGGAGCCGCCGGGCTGGATGGCGGCCCGAGCCCCTTCCGTTGCGGCGGCCTCGAGACCGTCGGCAAATGGGAAGAATGCATCAGAGGCTACCACGGAACCTTCTAGGTCAAGTTCCGACTTTGTTGCCTTTCGCACTGCCAGCTCGGAGGCGTCGATCCGACTCATCTGGCCGGCCCCCACGCCCAGCGTCGCGCGGTCCCGGGCGTAGACGATGGCGTTGCTCTTGACGTGCTTGCAGACCCGCCAGGCAAAAGCGAGGTCGGCCCGCTCCGAGTCGGTGGGGGCGCGCTCGGTGGCGACCGTCGCCTCCTCAAGCTCGTCGGTCGTGTCGAGGGCCGGGTCGCGGGTCTGCACCAGCAGCCCGCCGAGGAGGGAGCGCACGTCGGGCCGCGCCGAGGCCCGGGCAGGGGCGGTGTGGCGGACCACCCGCCGCCGGTCGTTTTGCGAGAGAAAGTCCACGACGCCGGACTCGAACGCCGGTGCGATCACGATCTCGGTAAAGATTTCGTCGATGGCCTCGGCCGTGGGCCGGTCGAGGGCCCGGTTGACCACGACGATGCCGCCGTAGGGGGACTGCCGGTCGGTGGCGAAGGCCTGGTGCCAGGCCGCCTCGAGGGTGTCGGCGGTCGCAACGCCGCTGGGGTTGGTATGCTTCAGGATCGCGCAGGTCGGGTCGGCGTCCCGGAACTCGTCGATCAGAAAGAGCGCCGCGCTGATGTCGTTGAGGTTGTTGTAGGACAGGGCCGACCCGTGGATCTGGTCGAAGAAGCGGCCGGGCTCGCCGTAGAGGGCGCCCTCCTGGTGGGGGTTCTCGCCGTACCGGAGCGACTGGGCCCGCGGCAGCGACACGCGAAACGGATCGGGCAGGGGAGAGGCCGTCTTACCGTCGTCGGCCGCCGGGGGCTCGTTCGTCTCGTTTGCGAGATACTGGTGGATGGCCCGATCGTAGGCGGCGGTATGGGCGAAGGCCTCGGTGGCGAGGGACTCGCGGGTAGGGGCGGAGAGCACCCCGTCGTTGGTCTCCAGTTCGTCGGCCACGACGTCGTAGGTCTCCGGGGCGGTGACCACCCCGACCGACGCGTGGTTCTTCGCAGCCGCGCGCAGCATCGTGGGCCCGCCGATGTCGACGTTCGCCATCGCGCGGGCTCGATCGGTGTCCGGCTCCTCGACGACCGCCTCAAAGGGGTAGAGGTTGCAGACCACGAGGTCGATGGGCTCGTAGCCGCGGGCCTCCAGGGCGGCCATGTCCTCCTCGTGGTCGCGCCGGGCCAGCAGGCCGGCGTGAATGGCCGGGTGCAGGGACTTTACGCGGCCCTCCAGCACCTCCGAGACGCCGGTCTCCGTCGCCACCTCGGTGACCGAGAGGCCGGCGTCGCGGAGGGTCGCCGCCGTGCCGCCGGTCGAAATCAGTTCGACCCCGAGGTTGTCCAGCCGCCGGGCAAAGTCGACGATGCCCGTCTTGTCGTAGACGGAAAGCAGGGCGCGGCGAACAGGCGGGGCGTCGGTCGAGGGCATCGAAGGGAGGCGGTTCAGGAGTCAGGCAGTGAGGAGGAGGGGGAGCGCTCGGGGGCGTCGAGTCGGACGGTTCGCCCGTCCAGGTGCACTCGGCCTTCCGCAAAGAGGCGGAGGGCGTAGGGGTAGAGGCGGTGCTCCACCGTTTTGACGCGCTCGGCGAGGGCCTCCGGCGTGTCGTCGGCGTAGACGGGCACCGGTTCCTGCAGGACCACGGGGCCATGGTCGTACTCCTCGTCGACGAGGTGCACCGTCACCCCGCTCCAGTGCACGCCGTACTCGATGACGGCCTCGTGGACGTGCATGCCGTACATGCCCTGTCCGCCGAACGCCGGCAGGAGGGCGGGGTGGACGTTGGTCATGCGGCCCCGATAGGCGTCGACGACGGCCCGGGGAACCTTCACCATGTACCCCGCCAGGGCCACGAAGGTCGCGTCGTGGGCCGCCAGAACATCCAGCAGGGCCTCGCCGAACGACGGGGGGTCGTCGTGCTCGCCGGGCGGCACCACGTGGGTCGGCACGTCGTGCCGCTCGGCCCGGGCGAGGGCCCCGGCCTCCGGGGTGTTGCTCACGCAGCAGACAGGCGTGGCCGGAAGGGGGCCTTGCTCGATCGCGTCCAGGATGGCCTGGAAATTGGTCCCCCCGCCGGAGGCGAACACGGCGAGACGCATCGGGGCCCGGTCGTCGGTCACGAACAGAAGGGCCTGGGTGGAGACAGAAAACTGCGGAGAAAATATAACCTGAGGATCTCGAGGGGAAAATGCCAGGCCAATCGGGGCCGCCCCTGCGAAATGTGCGTGCAGAAGCGGTGGTCCGGGGTGGCGGTGGTCGGGCCGGGGGTACGGTAGCCGGGCCGTTGACCCCCTGCCAATCCACATGTACCAATCCACATGATCCGCGTGGATGCCGTCCAGCTGTTGACTTTGAAAGGGGGAATGAATTGGTTGGGTACGTAGATCTACGAATTTCAGATCCCCCCTCGTCGGTGATGCCCATTCTGCCCGTTCTGCTCGGTGCTCTTCTCCTCGGACTCCCGGTCGCTTCCGAGGGGGCGAGCGCCGCTCCGCCGGAGGCCGCGTCGACGACCGCGGCGTTTGGCATCCCGGCCGAGAAATACGCCGTCGAGCGAGGGCAGGTGGCCCGCCACCAGACGTTTGCGGATCTATTGACGGGCCACGGCGGGGCCTATCGGGACGCCGTCCGCCTCGCCCAGGCCGTCCGCCCGGCCTTCGACGTTCGGGACCTTCGGACCGGGCAGCCCTATCGGGTGTACGTCAACCCGTGGCTGCAGGAGGTGCAGTATCTCGTCTATCAGATCGACGCGGTGCGCTACGTGGTCTTCGACGTGCAGAACCCCGAGGAGAGCCACGTCGGCCGTCAACCGGTTGAGCGGAAGTGGACGGTCGTGCAGGGCACCATCAACAGCTCGCTCTACGAAACGCTCACGGCGAACGACGCTCACCCGAAACTCGCGCTCCGCCTCTCCGAGGTATTCGCCTGGCAGATCGACTTCTTCCGGATCCGCTCGGGCGACTCGTTCCGCGTCCTCTACGAACGCCGCTTCGTGGCGGGGGAACAGGTCGCCCCCGGAAAAATCATCGCGGCGCGGTTTACCCATCGGGACCAGCCTTACTACGGCATCCGCTTCGACGACGGGCAGGGGCCGCAGTACTTCAATCGAGAGGGGGAGAGCCTGCGACGTCAGCTGCTCAAAGCCCCGCTGCGCTACAGCCGCATCAGCTCCGGGTACTCGCGGAGCCGGGTCCATCCGGTGCTGAATCGCAGCCGCCCGCACCTTGGTACCGACTACGCGGCCCCGACGGGCACGCCGGTCCATTCGGTCGGGGGCGGGACGGTCCAGAAGGCCGGCTACTACGGAAACAATGGCAACTACGTCAAAGTCCGGCACAACAGCACCTACACCACCGGCTACCTGCACCTCACGGACATCGCCGACGGGATCGAGCCCGGCGCCGAGGTCTCGCAGGGCGAGACGATCGGCTACGTCGGCAGCACCGGCATGTCCACTGGGCCGCACCTCGACTACCGGCTCTGGAAGCGGGGCGCCGCCGTGGACCCCTACGAGATCGAACTGCCGCCCACGCGTCCCGTGAGTCCGCAGCACCAGCCCGTCTTCCGTCGGCTCGTCCGGGACCGGCTCAGGCGCCTCAACCCCCTTCGGGCCCTCCAACGACGGGCCGCCCGAACGCGACAGGGAGGACGGTCGGTCCCCCCTGATCCGGCGAGCGCCGACAGCGTCGCGACGGTCGCCGCCGTGCCGCACCTCCCGACGACGGGACCGGAGGGCTGATCGACGGGGGACTGTCGCCCGAGCGGCTCCTATGCGTGGGCACGAAGGCGTCCCTCCTCACCGGCTCGTCTGGCTCAGTTGAGCCGCAGAGCGGCCCCAAACTGCCAGTGTCGGCCTGCCGC
>JAZKTD010000126.1:0-9851 GCA_036625705.1 Salinivenus sp. | reverse complement strand
CGTCGCCTCGTCGGCCGTCGCCTCCTCGTCGTCGAACCAGTACATCTCGACGAGCATCGCGGCGGGCCCCACGAGGAAGAGCGCGTAGAAGGGGGCCGCGATGAACTCCGCCAGCCGCAGGAAGAACTCCGCGATCGCGATGAGGATCGTGACCCCCATCTCGCCCTTCTTCGACGACACGGTCGTCACCGGGTCCGTAATCATGAAGAGGGCGAAGAGCTGGTACATCGGCCCGGTGAGGGGGGCCACCTCGGTCCAGAAGCCGTCGCCCGTAATGCCGCCCCGCACGGCGGCGAGGACGACGAAGGCGGCGATGTAGGTGGCCGTGATGTGGAAGCGCTTGACCTTCCAGATCGTGTAGAGGCCCACGATCCAGATCACCAGCATCGGCCACATGTTGTTGCCCCACTGCGTGTTGAGGGGAGCAATGTCGAGCATCCCGTAGGCCGCCGGGAAGAAGAGCACGCAGAGCCCGAAGTTCGACGGATTCCAGAGGTGCCGTCCCTTCACGCGCAGGACGTACTTCGACATGATCGACAGCACGCTGCAGAGCGCAAAGGGCCACAGCATCGGCGCCCGCACCAGGATGCCGACGCTGATGCCGGACGTGTAGGCGCTCGCGGGGTGGGGCCAGGACCCGTAGACGAGCCGACCCAGCGCGAGCTCCGCCACGACGGCGGCAGCGATGGCCAGCAGAATGGCGTCGAAGCCCCGCAGGATGCCGAACGAGAAGTGCCCCGCCACGAGAATGAGGGAAATCAGGACCGGCGGGACGAGCCGGACGTCAATCTTGTTCAGCATGCCGTCGACGATCAGTTGGGAAGAGAAGCGAGAGCCCGAGGGGCCACGGCGCCGACTAGCGACGGCCCGAGAGGGCGTCGCGGGCCGGCTCGGTGATCTCGTGGATCGTATTCGTCGCGGGGGCGTCCAGCGTCTGGGTGACGCCGGACGGCCACCGGATCACAGCCTTCGTCACGGAGGGATCGACGCCGAGGCCAAAGTGGAGCCGGCGCTGGTTCTGTGAGCCGAAGCCGCTGCCGCCGTGCACCTGCTGCACCTGCGTGTGCTCGTTCCAGTGCAGCTCGACCTCCGTCCCAATGGCGCTCCGGTTGCTCACCGTCCCCGTGAGGTCGAATGCGATCCAGTCGCGGTCCGACGCCACCCGGTTCTTGTAGACCTCGACCGGCCCGCGCTGGTTGGCCACCACCGCGTCGAGCGTGCCCCGATTCCAGAGGTCGACGAGGGCGATCGCCCGGCCGTCGTGGGTCGAGGCCCCGCCCACGGCCGGCGCAACGTTCTGGAATTGGCCGGCCCCGTCGTTGATCCAGATGCGAGACGTCTGGTGGCCCGAGAGGCTCCGACCCTCCATGGCGGGCCAGTTCTCGGCGTCCTCGATGATGTTCTTGTACCCGCCCGCAATCTTCGAGAAGTCGTACCAGTAGCTCTCGCCCTTCGTGCCGGAGTAGAAGCCATTCACGACGAAGAGGTCCTGCCAGCCGTCGTTGTTGAGGTCGCCGAACTGGGCGCCGTAGCTCCAGCCGGCCTTGGCCACCCCCATCGTGCCGGCCAGATTGTCAAACGCAGGCGTGCCCCCACCCTCCATCGAGTCGGCCAGCCAGAGGTTGTTGCCCTGCACGAGCACCCCTTCCTCGGTGAGGTTGCTCACGTAGAGCGCCCGGCGGCCCTGGTTGAGGACGTCGCCCATCGACGCGTTCATGCCGCTCTTCGGTACGCGCCCGATGTTGGAGACCCGGCTCGCGTCCTGAAAGCGCTCCCCCCCCTCGTTCAGAAAGAGCTGGTCGGCCCCGAAGTCGTTGGCCACGAACAGGTCCGGGTAGCCGGAGCCGTTGAGGTCGGCCGCGACCGCGGCCAGCGTCCAGCGCGTGTCGGTGAGGCCCCACGCCTCCGCCTTCTCCGTGAAGGTGCCGTCGCCCTGGTTCAGGAAGAGGTAGTTTCGGCCCCCGTTGTTGGCGTACTCGTAGCTCTCCGGCATCACCCGGGTGGTCTCCAGATCCCAGAGGTTGAAGCGCTCCGCGTAGAACGCCCCGACAAACAGGTCGAGATGCCCGTCCCGGTTCACGTCCGTCCAGACGGCGGTGTTGGCGTTGGCCCAGTCGGGCAGGCCCTCGAGCTTGTCGGTGACCCGCGTGAAGCCCTCCTCCCCGTCGTTGCGGAAGAGGACGCTCTGTCCCCATTTGTAGACGAAGAGGTCCTCGTCCCCGTCGTTGTCGTAGTCCCCCCACACGCTGCCCATCGAGGTGCCGGTGCCGGTGCGGTTGACCTCGGCGACCCCGAGGTCGGCGGCCGCGTCCGTGAAGGTGCCGTCGCCCTGGTTCTCGTAGAGGGCGTTGGTCGTGCCGTAGGTGCTGTTGGTGACGTAGAAGTCCGCGTCCCCGTCGTTGTCGTAGTCGGCGACGGAGACGGAGGCGCCGGTTTGTGCCACCTCCGGCATGATGTGGGCCACCTTCGGGTCCAGGTCGGGCGCCCGGTGCGTGAAGTCGACGCCGACCTCCGAGGCCACCTCCTCGAGCACGAACCCGTAGCGGTCGAGGGCGGTCTGCGGATCGAGCGTGCCGCCGGCGCCCTCGGCGGGCCCGTACTGGAGCATCAGCGGCACGGACAGCAGGCCCACGAACACGAATCCGAGGAGGCCGCGGAGGAGGGTGTCCCGGGTCATTGGTCGAGGCTCATTACGGAAGAGACGCGCCGCCCGCGCCGGTGCACCGGGCGTCGAACGGCGACGTTACACTATGCGGTACTCAATAGCAGTCTTGCACGGAAACCGGGCCGTCAAGATCCGGTGAAGGGGCCGGCGCGTCCGCCTCCGCGGCAGCCATTACTCCTCCTTCTCAAACGCGAGTGCCCGGTGGAGCGGGCGGGGCGTGACGTACCGTGTGTGGTAGGTCTCCCAGTCCTCCGGGTGCATCTGGTAGGCCGGGTCCTCCTCCAGCGGGCCGGGGGGGGTTGAGTAGTCGTCCATGCCGTGGTAGGGCAGCGGGCGCACCGTGCGCGAGTAGCCGGTGTTGTAGTCGCCGTCCTTCACCCAGCCGTCGCCGACGAGGACGAAGTCGCGGGTCCATCCGTCCGGCGGGGGAGGGGGGGCCTCGAAGCGGAGGGCCATCTCGTCACCGGCGTTCATGATGACGTACCGGTCGTCGGTCTGCGTCACCAGCTCGCGCACGTCGCCGAAGCGGGTGTGGTAGCCCTTGAGGTCGGGCCAGATCGGGACGGTGCTGGCGAGCGAGTCGTACACCGGCACCGTCGGCTTCCGGCGCTCGGTCTGCGCCACCGTCGAGAAGCCGCGCTCCCGGAGCCGGGCCGAGTCGGGTGTCAGGCGGTGGGTGCGGATCTCGGTGTCGGGGCGCCCGGCGGCCCAGGCGAGGCGGTCCCAGTAGATTTCCATGTTGGTCCGCAGGCGCACGCGCCGCGGCCCGTCGGCCCCTCCGACGTCGGAGAGGTCGATGAGCATCGTCTTCGACTTGCCCGCCGGGAAGCCGATGTCGGACTTCGCGGTCCGCCACCCGCCGTCGCCGTCCGGCACCTCGACGGTGAGGCTCCGCGGGGCGTCGTGGGTGCCCTGGCTGATGGCGAGGTTGAGGGACGTGTCCGTCGGATACACCCAGCCGTCGGCCACGAGGTAGAGGGAGTCCGACGGCTGTCGGGGCACGTCGTCGCCGAGCTCGACGGTGACGTAGTGCTCCTCGGCCCGGCCCTGGAAGGGGCCCAGCTCGAAGGTGTCGAGGTAGCGGCCGTCCTTCTCGCGGACGAGATCGGTCACGTCGCGCCCGTCCTGGTCCGTCGCCCGGGCCACCGGCCGCGGCGCGCTCATCGCCGTCAGCGCCTGGTCGGGCGCCGGCAGGTGGAAGCGCTCGTCGATGCGCACCTCGGTGTCCCGACCGCCGTCGGGATAGTCCACGGCCACCAGCTCCACGCGGTCGAAGAAGTGGCTCTCCCACAGCTCCCCCGTGATGCGGATGTCGTACTGCCCGTCGCGCCGCGCCACGTGCTCGCCGGGGATGAAGATGCGGTCCTCGCTGTGGATCACCTGCGCCTTGCCCTGCGCGTTGATGCGGAGGCCGAGGGCCGTGCGCCAGAGGAAGTCGGTCTCGAATTGCATGCCCTCTCCGTCGTAGGTGTAGACCCAGGGGCACGAACCCTTGAGACGCTGGCGGGCGAGGGCCGTCTGGGTGGAGACGAGCCCAAACTCGGCCTGCACGGTGCCGTTGGGCCAGGCGATGCGCGCCACGTCGGCCCCGGAGCGCCGCCCGATGCCGAAGTGCACGGTGGGCTCGGTGATCACCCGCTTCTGGTAGAGAAGGCCCGACCGCAGCTCGATCTCGCCGCCGATGCCGAACGGGTTGATGCGGCGGTCGCCCCGCGTCCGGGCGGCCCGCGGCTGGATGCGCTGCGACTGGTAGTTCTTTGTGCCCTCGTTGGTGAGGCGGAGGGCCGTGCCGTCGGGCCCGAGGGCCAGCAGGTCGAGGCGGCCACTGCCCCGCACGTCGGCCGCCGCGAAGACGGGTCGCTCGGGGGCGGCCGGGAGGGCCGAGTAGGTGCGGGTCGAGTCGCGCAGCCACACGCGGCTCGCGGTCGGGCCGGAGGCCAGCAGGTCGACGCCGCCGTTGTTGTCGAGGTCGCCCGTTACGAGCCGGGTCGCCCCGACCGCGTCGGTCGAGGGGGCGTCGTCCCACTGGACGAGCGCCTCGGTGGTCGGGCCCGACGCCGGAAACGAGAGCCGCCGGATCGTCCCACTGGACTCCAGGAGCAGAAGGTCGAGGGTCGCGTCGGCATCGACGTCACTCACGGCCAGGGCGCGGGCCGGGCCCAGCGTGTCCGGCAGGGGGCGGCGCTGGAAGCGGGGCGTGGCCGAGCGCCGGTTGTCGTAGACGTGGAGCCGCCCCTCGGCGTCGAGCATCGCCGCCTCCGGGGGGCCGTCGGCGTCCAGGTCGGCCCAGGCGAAGGCCCGGACCGCGCTCACCTCGTCGAAGTAGGGCCGCGTCGCGAAGGTCCCGTCGCCGTTGTTGCGCAGCACGACGGGCGGGCCTTCCTGCCGGGCCGCCACCAGGTCGAGGTCGCCGTCCATGTCGAGGTCGGCGGTCCAGGCCCCCGCGTAGGCGTCGTCCCGCACGGCGGCCGGCACGGCGCGGTCCGTCACGTCCTCGAACGAGGTGTCGGCCGCCTGGCGGTAGAGGCGCAGCCCGCCGGCCCCGGCGGCCGCCAGGTCGGTCCGGAAGTCGTAGTCCATGTCGAACGCCGCCGCGGCGGGCCCGGCGGGGGGCGTCGCGGCGGAGCCGCCCGGGAAGGGCATCGTCTCGACGCGGCCGAGGCCCGTCACCACGCGGAGCGTTTGCTCGTTGGCCATCATCACGTCGGGCGGCACGCCGTCGGTCATCGTGATGGGGCGCAGCCAGTTCCACGCCCCCTCGGTGGTAACCGTATCGGGGGCGAAGGTGACGCCCATGTCGGCGGCGGCCGGTCGGGAGTCCGGCGGGGCCAGCCGCATCGGGCGGTCGATCACGGAGCCGAGCTGCTCCCCCGGCGGCAGCACGGCGCGCCGGTCGGCCCGGTAGGCCGCCACGCGCTGCAGGTCGTTCTTCAGGAACGCAATCGCCGAGGTGGCCTCCGAGGAGGTGTTCGCGGCGGCCTGTGCCTTCTCGAGGGATCGGCGGACGGCCTCGGGCCAGTCGGGCGACGCCCGGTCGGCCAGCCGGTCGAGGCTCTCGCGGACCCCGGACGCCTGGCCGGCCTTGGCCGCCAGCCGCGCCCGTTCGACGAGCACGGCCAGGTTGCCCGGGTCGGCCGCCAGGAGCCGGTCCATGAGGCCGCGCGCCTCTTCGAGGGCCGCCGCGCCGCCGCGCTGCTCCAGCACCTGGGCGAGGGTGTAGAGGGCGGCGCGGTTCGTGGAGTCGAGCTCCGCCGCGCGTCGCAGGTACCCGATGGCCGACTCGTACTGCCCGCGTTCCCGGGCCATCAGGCCCGACAGGTACTGGATTCGGCTGTCGTCCGGCGCCAGCTCACGGGCCCGGGCCAGGTGGTCGGCCGCGTCCGCCGGGGCGTTCGTCCGGAGCGCCAGCAGGCCCCGGTTGGCCCAGACGGCCGGCTCGCCCGGGGCGAGGGTGGCGGCCGTCTTCAGCTGCTCGCCGGCCCGGAAGTTTTCGCCCACCTGGATGGCCGCCACGCCGGTGTAGAAGGCCGAGACCGCCTTCTGGTACGGCTCCGAGCCGGGGGACGGAACGTCGTCGGACTGGCAGGCGCCGAGGCTCAGCGCCAGCGCCAGCAGTCCCGCCCACAGGCCCCATCGTCGTTGGCAGCAGTGCATCGTAGAAGAACTCCGAAGAGCGCGGCTTTTGATCTGACTGATCGAGGGCGCACTATTACCAACACCGCGGGCCCTGGTTCGACGGCGGCGGGCGGTTTTCTCCCCGAGCTACGGGCCGAATGCGCGGCGCATTCAGAACTTTTTTGGACCTACGTTGTACGATTTATAACAAATTAAAACCCGTAAGACTCGGCTCATTGTCTCGCCGCGGGAGTTCGCCGGCCCACTCCCCGCCGAGACCCGCGTCGTTCCCCCTTTACAACGACCTCCAGATGCCCATGCGCTCCCCAGCACGCTCTCTCGTGTTTTTGTTTGCCGTCCTCGTGGGCGCGGGCCTTCTCGGCTGCTCCTCGTCGTCGTCCACCCGGACCGCCACGGCGGAGGAGGACACCATCAACACCGGGTACTCGACGCAGAAAAAGTCCGAGTCGTCGACCGCCGCCTCCACGGTCAAGCCGTCGCAGCAGGACAAGGACTACGCCCGGGACCTCTCCGATCTGCTTCAGGGACGCACCGCCGGGGTTGACGTGTCACGAACGGGAGGGGGCCAGGTCCGCATCCTCATCCGCGGCCCCAATTCCTTTAACGCCAGCAACGATCCGCTGTACGTCGTGGACGGGACTCCCGTCTCCCCGGGCCCCAACGGCGTCGTGCCAATCAATCCCCGCGACGTGAAGTCCATCACCGTGCTGAAGGACGCCGGGTCGACGGCGATCTACGGCTCGCGCGGGGGCGCCGGCGTCATCGTGATCGAGACGGAGCACTGAGCGGGACGCGCTACCGCCACGCCCGCCGGTACCGTCCCGGCGTGGTATCCACGTGGCGTTTGAACGTGCGGGTGAAGTGGCTCTGAGAGCTGAACCCGACCCCCAGCGCAATTTGGGCGAGCGGCTGTGTCGTTTTGCGGAGCCGGCGGCGGGCCGCCCGCACCCGCTCGTGGATGACGAACTGATACGGCGACTGGCCCGTCCGCTGCTTGAAGCACCGCGAAAAGTGGTATTTGCTGAGGCCCACCGCCCCGGCCAGGTCGTTCAGCGAAAGGTCCGTTCCGAGCCGTGCCCGCACGACCCGCTTGACGCGGCGGAACCGAGCCCGGGACAGCTGGCCGGCCTCGTCCGGCCCGGGGACGGCGCCGCCGTACCGACGCAGAAGCCGTACCGTGAGGGCCTGCAGCGCCGTCTGGCGATAGAGCGGATCGTCGGCCCGGCGCCCCGCCGCAATCTCCCGAAACGCCTCGGCGAGGCGACGGAGGGCGGGGTCGTGCAGGTTGAAGGCGTCGCGCAGCTCGATCTGGGAGGGCGCCAGGCCCGTCTCCAGGCCCGTCTCCTCCAGCCGGTCCGGCGCGAGGTAAAGGCTAACCGTCCGGACCGGGCGCTGGGCCTGCCAGCGCAGCGTCGTGGACCGGCCCGCCGGGCGCAGGGTAACGTGGCCGCGGGCCACCGTGTCGAAGGGCTGCCACGCCCCGCCGCCGGTGCGCCGCGCCCCCTTCGTGGCCCCGGCGTACACGAACGTCAAGGTGTGCTGCGGGAGGGCGGGAACGGGAGTCGGAGGCACCGCCGGCGAGTACATTCGGCTCTGTAGCCGCAGGTCGCTCCAGTCTTCCGCGCCATCCCGGAGCGTCACTCGTCCCGGCACGTACTGCTGGTAGTCCGCGAGGGAGGTGAGGCCGGGCCGATCGTGCACGTCGCTCATGATGCCCTCGTTGCTGGAAGACATTGCCGGAAGACGGCCCGCCCCGCAAGATTCTGCAAGACGGCCGCGGTTCGGATCAATTCTTTAAAGGAGCGCCACTCAGGAAAAGTTGCTCAACATCGACGCCCCGCCCCTCAGGGCTTCGCACTTCCCATTTTTTTAAGGCGGCAGTGCCCCCCGCTACAGGTGCCGCAGCCAAGCGGGGGGCATTTTCGCCGGGGCCCTCCGGATCGGGGATTTTTTTATCTCCGGCCGCAGGGGTCACCGGCGCTGCCACAGGGGTCCGTGCCGGTGGGAGCACGGACCCCTATTTTTTGCGTCGCGCGTTGGTGCCCCGACCGTCGCCGGTCCGTCTGGGGCGCGGAGACGCGGAGGCCGGGCGGCACGCGCCCAAAGGACCGGGGGGATAGGGGGATCGAGCCCGGGCGAGAGTGCAGGGGCCCCAACGGACGGGCGGGAGCGACGACGCGGCTAGAGCTCCGCCATCTTTTCGTTCGGGATGCGGATCAGGTAGCGCTGATCCATGATCTCTTCGTGGACGTCGAAGTGACCGGTCCCCCGGAAATCGACGGCGATGTCGGACCCGTTGATGCGCTTGACCTCCCCGATGCCGTAGTACGACGGCTTCGGGCCGTAGTAGACGAGCTGCCCTTTCTCGAGACGTCCTCTCCGCAGGGCCTCCCGGGTGAACGCCGGGACCTCCGGGAGCACCTCCAGTCGGTACGAACTGGACCGCTGGCTGGGCGACGTATTCATGGGACTGCGGAATCCTGGATCCTACTGCGCGGAAATATACGAGACGGGTGCTCTCCGAGTTCGGTGGGGGCCGTGCAATGGGCCCTTGAAGCTATGGGTCTCGACGGTGCGGGTCAAGACGACGGCTTGGCGGGCCCGCCCGGGCCGCGCACAGATTCGGAAATGGTAACATGTGAACCGGCGGCAACTCCCGTCGGCCCGACGCGTACAGGACCCGTCCATTTGCTCTCTCCACAACGGCTCGTGTCCATGCGGTACGACTCTCGAATGGTCGATCGCCAGATTGGCCGCAACGCCGAGCTTTTTGCCCAGTCCATTGCCGAGATCGACTCGAAGGCGGAGCGGTACCCGTACCTCCGCATCCTCGTCAGCCTCATCGAGCAGGCCCATCCGGAGTGGCGACAGTCGCCCCACAAGGTCGAGCAGATGACCGAGCTGGCCTGCGAGCTCAGCGACGACGGCCTCGACGCGGAGGAGGTCTCGGAGGTGATCGAGGTCCGCGACCGCGAGCGCGGGTACCACCACAACTAGTCAGTGTCGAGTTGCGATTTTCGAGTGGCGAATGGTCCCCAATTCGCACTTCGTCAGTCCGAGACGCGGTCGGGGTTCGATTCGACGAAGCTCGCCCATCCGGTGTACGACTCGCCCTCGCCGTGGGCGTCGCGGTTGTTGTGACAGAGGGCCGTCGCCAGGGCATCGGCGGCGTCGCGCGTGAAGTCGTCGGCCTCCGCCTCGAGGATCGACGCCACCATGAAGCGCACCTGCGTCTTCGAGGCGTTGCCGTTGCCCGTCACGGACTTCTTGATTTCCTTCGGCGTGTACTGGGCCACGGGGAGCTCGGCGTTGAGGCCCGCCATCATGGCTGCCGCCTGCGCCCGCCCGAGCTTCAGCATCGACTGCGGGTTCTGGCCGTACACCGGCATCTCGATGGCAAATTCGTCGGGGGCGTGCTCCTCGATCAGGGCCGTGAGCCGGTCGTAGATCTGCTTGAGCCGGTCGGGGTGGTCGTCGTCGCCGTCGAGCCGGACGACCCCGGTGTCGACGAGCGTCTCGTCGCCGGCGGCGACAATGCCGTAGCCGGTAG
>JAZKTD010000125.1:0-9886 GCA_036625705.1 Salinivenus sp. | reverse complement strand
CGTTCCAGTACTGGATCGAGCCGCTCTGGTCCAGCACGAAGAAGACGGCGGGCAGTAGGTCCAGGGCCGCGTTCGCGAGTTCGGGCGAGAGGTGCCCTTTTACCCGGCGGCGCTCCCACCAGAACCACAGGTCGATGGCCGCGCCCCCCGCCACGGCGACGACGGCAACCCAAAGCGGAAGCCCTAGCGGCACGGCCGCCGCCAGCAGCACCGCCACGATCGTGGCCCGAAGCCGCCGGACGTACTGCACGGCGATCCGCGTCTGGGCAACGACGTGTCCGGGTTCGGTGGGGGAGAACATGGTGGGCTCGTTGCCCGGGGGCGGACGGCAACGGATGAACAGAGGTGCGGTGTAGGCGAACCGTATCCCGCCCGGCGCGGAAGGACGCCGGATTTTTTATACCGGGAGACGCAGATCAAGGTTCGGTGTAGGAGATCGTCTCCCTGACAACCCTGCAAGAATGACGCCGAACGAAAAGGACCGCCGGCGTCCCGTCCCGATGAGGCCGGTGGCACGGGCCGGTCGGGCCGCAGAAAGAGATGCGGGCGGTCGGCCCATGCGGTCGACGCCCGGCGGCCGGGCCCCCTACTCGGCCTCCCCGTTGGCGTCCTCCTTCGACTGCGCGTAGAGCTCGTTGACGAGGGACGCCAGCAGCTCCGGACGGTCCTCCGACAGTTCCTGCACCAGGGGCACGAACTCGTCGATGTCCTCGAGCTCCCCCTTCGTCTCGTCGTAGCGCTCCTCCAAGAGCTCGGTGGCGGTGCGGTGCGGGTCCTCCGGCAGCTCGGCCCGCTCGATGTCGATGTCGTAGGTGTTGGCCATCCGCTTGAGTTCGAACTCGTCCTCGTGGGTGGCCAGCACGATGGTCGTGCCCTCCTTCCCGGCCCGCGCCGTGCGCCCGGAGCGGTGGATGATGTACTCGTGGTCCTGCGGTACGTCGTAGATGAAGACGTGACTGAGGTCGGAGACGTCGATGCCGCGCGCGGCGACGTCGGTCGCCACCAGCAGGCGGAGGGTGCCGTCCCGCAGCCGGTCGAGCGCCTCCTCGCGCTTCGGCTGCGAGAGATCGCCCGACATCTGGTCCACGTCGTAGCCGGCATTCCCCAGGAAGCGGGACAGGTAGCGGACCTCCCGTTTCGTGTTGGCGAAAATGAGCGCCGAGCTCGGCTCCTCGAGCTCCAGGAGCCGCTCCAGCACCCGGTCCTTCTCCATGGGGCTCACCAGGTAGTAGCGGTACTTGATCTCCTCGACGCTTACCCGATCGCTGCTGAGCGAGAGGAAGCCCGGATCGTCGAGAAACTCCCGCGCCACCGACCGCACCTTCGGCGGCATCGTGGCGCTGAACATGTGGGACTCCCGCTTCTGCGGGAGAAAGTCCACGATGTCCTTCATGTCCGGGTAGAAGCCCATCGAGAGCATCTCGTCGGCCTCGTCCAGGATGAGCATCCGGACGTCGTTGGCGACGAAGTTTTTCTTCTTCAGGTGGTCGAGCGTCCGGCCGGGCGTCCCGATGACGACCTGCGCCCCGTTCTTCAGGGCCTCGATCTGCGGGTTGTAGCTGACGCCGCCGTAGACGAGCGCGGCCTCGAGCTTGTTGGTCTGCGGCGTGGCGATCTTCATCCGCTCAAACTCCTCGTGGATCTGCCGGGCCAGCTCGCGGGTCGGGGTGAGGATGAGGACCTGCTGGGCCTCCTTGTCCGGGTCGAGCAGTTCGAAGAGGGGAAGCAGGAAGGCCCCGGTCTTTCCCGATCCCGTCTGCGACTGAACGATCAGGTCCCGGCGCTCCAGCATGTACGGAAGCGCCTTGCGCTGGACCGGCATGAGGTCGTCCCAGCCGGCCGCCCGCATGGCCTGATCAATCTCGTCGGGGAGCTCGCCGACCGTGATCTCGTCGAGCGGCGGGTCCGGCTCGCGCAGGCCGCCGTCGACCTCCTCACGCCGCTTTTCCTCCTGGGCCTTCGAGGTCAGATCGATGACGTTCGTGTACGGACTCTCCGAGGGCTCAGATGCCATCTGCTATACGTCTGGGTTTACAAAACGACTCGACACAAACGAGGGCCCCTCCGCTCCCAAGACCAGAGATTTGTAGACATCCGTACGAGGATCGGGGGGCGAACGATCCTCTCTTTCTTTCGAATTTCGGATGCTCCGGCCGGCGGGCGTCGGGTGCCGTTTGGCCGTTTCCACGTCCGAATGTCATCCCCTGGTGAGAGCAGGACGGCAATTCGTTACGGAAATTACTTTCCTCCTAACCTTCTAACGTTCAACGTTTTAACGTTGTACGCTCAGAGAAAGTCTCACCCGATCCGAGGAACGCCCCCCTCCTCGGAGGGCGACAGTGCGAGTCGGAGCCCGCATTACATCGACATTCCGCCGTTGACGTGAAGCACGTGGCCGGTGATGTAGTCGGCCGCCGGCGAGGCGAGAAACAGCACCGACTCGGCAATCTCGTGGGCCTCGGCGAGCCGGTCCAGGGGCACGGCGTCGAGGATGGCCTCGCGGGTGTCGGCGTCGAGCTCGTCGGTCATGTCGGTCTGCACGTAGCCCGGCGCCACCACGTTGACGGTGACGTTGCGGCTGCCCAGCTCCTTGGCGAGGCTCTTCGAGAAGCCGACCACCCCGGCCTTCGAGGCGGCGTAGTTGGTCTGCCCGGCGTTGCCGGTGGTGCCGACCACCGACGAGATGTTGATGATCGATCCGCCCTGCTGGCGCATCATGGGACGGTAGGCCGCCTTCGAAAAGTTGAATACGCCCTTCAGGTTGGTGTCGAGGACGGCGTCCCAGTCCTCCTCTTGAAGCCGGAGGAGGAGCCCATCCCGCGTGATGCCGGCGTTGTTGACCAGCACCTCAAGCGAGCCGAAGCGGTCGAGGACCGACTCGACGTGGGACTGCGCCACGTCGGGGTCCGCCACGTCGCCCTGCAGGGAGAGCGCCTCGGTGCCGCCCTCCTCCAGCGCCTCCACCAGCGAGGTGGCCTCGCTGGTGGACGACCGGTAGGTGAACGCAATCCGGGCGCCGGTTCGGGCGAACCGTTCGACAATGGCGCGCCCGATGCCACGGGTGCCCCCGGTGACGAGGACCGTTGTATCGCTGAGGTCGACCTGCATGAGCGGTACGCGTTCGATGTGCGAAAAAGAAACGACGGTAGCGCGACGGGGGGCTCGGCCGCCGGGCGTCACTCGGCCGGCCACTCCCAGGCAAACCGCACCCGGGACTGTGCATCGGACCGGTTGACCATGAGCGTCATCTTCTCCGTGTCCGTCAGAATGTCGGTGCCGTCGACGATGCGGGAGAAGTAGAAGGTGTTGCGACGGTACAGGGCGCCCCGGCTGTTCCCGATCAGAAAGGCTTCGCGGAGGGGGCCGTGGTTTTCTTTCGCGGGCCGATAGGTGTTGCCGTCGAGCTGAAGCCGGACCCGGCTTCCGGGGCCGGCGAGGAGGGAGTTGCCCTCGGCCTCGAACCAGTAGATGTCGATCTGGACGACGTCCCGGTATTCTTGCCGGCGTTCGGCGAGGAGCTTCCGGGCCCGCTTCTGGGACAGGCCGGAGACTCCCGTTTCGGCCTCCAGGGACGCCAGCGAGAGCTCTTTGCTCCAGAAAGTGGCGTACGACCGGGTGCGTCGGGAGCGCCCGATTCCCAGATTCTGGTAGGAGCTCGACCAGCGACGGTGGAGCCCCTCGTAGCCGATGGGCAGCTCGATCTGAAAGCTCTTTTCCTCCTTTTCGATGGACAGGGCCCCGAGCGAGTCGGGATGGTAGTCGACCTGGCGGGTGGTGGGGAGGTACCGGTCGGCGAGGTCGCGGACGTCGGCCGAGTAGGTGTCTCCTCCCGCACAGCCCATCAGGACCCCTCCCCCGGCGAGGCCGAGGAGAGCAACGAGGACGGCGTGGGACGGGCAAAGACGGGTCATGTCGTGCGCGGACCTGGGCGAGAAGAGGGGCCTTGTGGCACTCGTCCAGTACGACGCACGTTCCGCTTCGCGCGCCCACGCCGGGGCCCATCCGGGGGCACGGGTTGTGGGCACAGGGCCCACTACTCGGCGAGGGCGTCGATTTCGTCGGGCGTCCCCGCCCCGGCCGTCTCGACGTCGTCCCCGAGGGTGCGCCCCACGAGGCCGCGGAGCACGTCCCCGGCGCCCACCTCGACGAACCGGGTGGCCCCGTCGGCCCGCATGCGACGGAGCAGTTGAGCCCACCGCACCGGCGAGAGCAGCTGTTCCATGAGACACCGGCGGATTTCGTCGGGATCGGTGGTCGGCTCGGCGGTCACGTTGAGGTAGACCGGGCACGCGGGCTCGTTGATCGTCACGGCCCCCAGGACCTCTCCGAGGCCCTCCCGGGCGTACTCCATGAGGGGCGAGTGGAACGCGCCGCTCACCGGGAGGGGAAGGGCCCGTCCCTTGATGCGGGCCGTGGCCCGTTCGAGGGCGGCCTCGTCGCCGGAGATGACCACCTGGCCGGGAGCGTTGTAGTTGGCGGGCTGCACGACGCCCTCCCCCTCCTCCGACGCGGCGGTGCAGGCGCTCTCGACGTCCTCGTCGTCGGCCCCCATGATGGCGGCCATCGCGCCCGGTCGCCGTTCACCGGCCTCCGCCATGAGCTCTCCCCGGCGCCGCACTACGCGCAGCCCGTCCTCGAACGAAAGGGCCCCGGCCGCCGCCAGGGCGCTGTACTCGCCGAGGCTGTGCCCGGCCGCCATGTCCGGCGCCACGCCACGGGTCTCAAGCACGGCCATCGCGGCGAGGCTGTGCGTGTACAGCGCGGGCTGGGTGATGGCCGTCTGCTTCAGCTGCTCCTCGGGGTCGCCGAGGCTCGAGTCGAGCCCGAACATCAGGGCAAGCAGGTCCACGTCGAGGACCTCGTTGGCCGCCTCGAAGCGGGCCCGCGCCTCGTCGTTATGTTCGTAGAGCTCGTACCCCATTCCGACGGACTGGGACCCCTGCCCGGGAAAGAGAAACGCCGTCATGGCACTGTCGAATTGCGAATGTCGAATTGCGAGTGTGGGCAGGCCGGACCGCGACGAAGCGAGATTCGAACACTCGCCATTCGAAACTCGAAATTCGCCAATGCTATCCGTACGCCCAGGTGAGGTAGCTGGCCCCCCAGGTAAAGCCGCCGCCGAAGGCCGTAAGGATAAGGCCGTCGCCCCGCTCCAGCTCCTCCTCCCAGTCGAAGAGGCAGAGCGGAATCGTGGCGGCCGTGGTGTTGCCGTACCGGTCGATATTGCTCATCACCTTCTCGTCGGGCAGTCCCATCCGCGTGGCCGTGGCGTCGATGATGCGCTTGTTGGCCTGGTGCGGCACCAGGTACTGCACGTCGTCGGTCGTGAGGTCGTTGCGGTCCATGACCTCGACGCAGACGTCGGCCATCCGCGTGACGGCAAACTTGAAGACCTGCCGCCCGTCCTGGTGGAGGTAGTGCATGTGCTCGTCCACCGTCTCGTGGGTGGGCGGGTTGAGGCTTCCGCCCCCTTCCATGCAGAGGAGATCGGCGTGCTCCCCGTCGACGTGGTGGACGGTGTCGCGGAGGCCCATCTCGTCGTCGGCCTCCAGCAGAACCGCCCCGGCCGCGTCGCCGAAGAGGATGCAGGTGGTGCGGTCGGTGTAGTCGACGATGGAGCTCATCTTGTCGGCCCCCACGACGAGCACCGTGTCCGAGTGGCCCGTCTCGATGAACTGCGCCCCGGTGGTGAGGGCGTACAGAAAGCCGCTACACGCGGCCGACAGGTCAAAACCCCATGCGTTGGAGGCCCCCAGGTTCTCCTGGACCAGGCACGCCGTGGCCGGGAAGAGCATGTCGGGGGTCACCGTGGCCACGACGATCATGTCGACGTCGTCGGGGGCGAGGCCGCGCTTGTCGAGGGCCTCGTGGGCCGCTTCGGTGGCCATGTACGAGGTCGCCTTTTGCTCGTCCCCGAGGATGCGGCGCTCCCGGATGCCGGTGCGCGTGCGAATCCACTCGTCGTTGGTCTCGACCATCGCCTCCAGGTCGCTGTTCGTGAGCCGCTCCTCCGGCAGGTAGTGCCCGACGGACGTGACGGCGGCGCGGCGCGAAGACGAGGATGGAGGCATGGTGCGGAGCGAGTGGGTCGGAACGGCGAGCGGGGGCGCCCTGGAAGCTAGGCGGCCTGGGACTGGAAGGCCGACTTGAGGGCCGGGACCATCTCGGTGCCGGCAACCGCGGAGGCGGTATGAACCATCTGCTCGATGACGTCGGGGGAGGAGCTGCCGTGCCCAATGAGCACGTTTCCGTCGACCCCGAGCAGGGGCGCACCGCCGAGCGACTCCGGGTCAAAGTGCTTGCGAACCTCTCGCAGCACGCCGGTCACGAGCGCCTGCTCCTCGGCGTCGAGGGCCTGCCGGTCCATCTCCTGCTGGGTCATCTCCGAGAGCACGGTGGTCATGCTCTCCCCGAACTTGAGGAGGACGTTGCCGACGAATCCGTCGCAGATGATGATGTCGGCGGCGTAGAGGAGCAGGTCGCCCCCCTCGACGTTGCCCGTAAAGTGCACGTCGTCGGTGTCCTGGAGCAGGTCGTAGGCCCGTTTGGCCAGCTCGTCCCCCTTCCCGGGCTCCTCCCCGATGTTGAGGAGGCCGACCGTGGGGTCGTCGTTGCCGAGGGCCCGGCGGGCGTAGATGGTGCCCATCCGGGCAAACTGAACGAGGTGGTTCGGCTTGCAGTCGACGTTCGACCCGATGTCCAGCACAACCGACGAGCCGCGAAGGTTGGGGAAAAACCCGGCAATCGACGGCCGCTCGACGCCGGGAATCCGGCCCAGAATGAACATCGCGGCCCCCATGATGGCCCCGGTGTTTCCGGCACTGACGAAGGCATCGGCCTTGCCGTCGTGGTGGGCCGCCAGTCCCTGGTGGATGGACGAGTTCGTCTTCTGCTTCACCGCCGCGGCCGGCGCCTCCCCCATCCCGATTACGTCCGGCGCGTCGACGACTCGGAAGGCCCCCTCGGGGGCGTCCGGGTGGGCGCCGAGCACCTCCTGAATCTGGGCCTCGGGCCCGACGAACAGGATTTGAAGGTCTTCGTCCGCGTGACGGACGGCCTGGATCGCCCCCTCTACGACTGCGGACGGCGCGTCGTCGCCCCCCATTGCGTCCACTGCGATACGCGAAGCCATACGAGCCGTCGGACTGTGTAGCGAAAACGCGTGCTCCGATGCTGGGGAGGGGCACTCGATAGAGCCCTCAGCGCCTTCTGAGCGCACGAGAGGACTCGCCGCAAACATAGGCGTGCGCGGAGACAATCGCCGGGGCCACACCGAAAGACGGGACGAAGACCCGACAAAGAAATGACACGCCCCGATCCGAACGGGAATCCGGCTTCGGGGGGACGTGCGAGGGAGGCGGCCCGAACGGCGGCAACTCCGTGCAGGCTACGCCATGAGCTCGTCGGACGGTTCGATGACCTGCCGCCCACGGTAGTGCCCGCAGTGCTTGCAGGCCCGGTGCATCACCTTGGGGTTGCCGCAGTTGTTGCACTCCATGAGCTGGGGAGGCTCCAGCTCGTTGTAGTAGGTGGAGCGACGCTTGCGGGTGCGGGACTTCGAATGTCGTCTCTTCGGTACGGCCATGGCTT
Organism: Salinivenus sp.; assembly: GCA_036625705.1. Classification (GTDB taxonomy): domain Bacteria; phylum Bacteroidota; class Rhodothermia; order Rhodothermales; family Salinibacteraceae; genus Salinibacter. Next base: position 2,296 of record JAZKTD010000125.1, on the reverse strand, counting down.
GGTGCCGGTCGGTGGAAATGCGGAAACGCGGGCGTGGAGTGCGCCCCGGGGGGGCAACGCACTCAGTAGAGGGCGGCCCGATGTCTACACAGCAGACTTTGGTAAGATGGGGCAGAGAAACCGGATGTTCGCGGTTCGGCGGTCATTTTGCGCGGAATTTACCCGCAAGGCCCTCATTCGGCCCTCAGTCCATACGAGGGACGCGTCAGGACGCCTCGTCGTCGCGCAGCTTCTGGAGCTCGCTCCAGCGCGGGTCGACGGGCGTCTCGTCGTCCTCCTCCTCGTCGTCGGGGGCGCCGAACGCCCGGTCGATCGGCTCGTCCTCGGCCCCGGGCGCAATCTGGCGCTGCGGAAGGGCCAGAAGCAGCGTGTCCCGCACGATGTCGGTCAGGTCGATCTCCTGGTCGGAGGCGGCCAGGGGGCGCACCTCGTCGAACGCCTCGCCGTCCTGCCCCACCATCTCCGGGGGCCCGAAGAGGACGCTGTAGCGGCCCTCAACGGCCTGCTCGAACGGCTGGAGCGTGCGGTCGCACGTCAGCTCGGCCGTGGCGGTGGCCCGCAGCTCCACGAGAATGCGATCCCGGTGGCACTGCAGCTCGGCCTCGACGTGCAGGTCCTCGAACGTTGTGGGGTCCAGGTCCGCCTCTTCCGCCGACGGGCTCAGCTCCAGCCGGTGAGTGCCGGGCGAAAGAGAAGCAATGTCGACCGTCAGCATGGCGTCGGGCGTCGGATGAGCAGACCGAACATCTTCCCGGCCCGGCGCGAGCCGCACGAGGCCGGGAATTGAGGGAAATACCATACATGCGAGGCGGGGATCGGGGTTCCGAGGCCCGCGGCGGCGCCCCTCAGGTCATGACGTCCACGAAGCCCGCCGTCTCGAGCCCAACGAGGACCAGAAAGGCGCCGTAGAGTCCCAGCAGGGCCGCCGCCTCGATCGGCTCCAGGGACTCGTTGGTTCGCAGGATCACGAAGAGGGCTATGGTCGCCAGGGCCAGGATGCCCATCATGGGCACCGCCGCGGAAAAGTTGACGGTGGACGCCCCGGCGATGATGATGCCGAGCGGCACCGCCACGAGGAGATCGAAGACGTTGCTGCCCAGCACGTTGGCCAGGCTCACGGTCCCGTGCCCCCCGTAGGCCGCGCGTACGCTGACAAGCATGTCGGGCACGCTCGTTCCCGCGGCGACGACGGTAAGCCCCCAGAGGAAGGACGGCGTCCCAAACCAGTCGCCGAGCCCGATGGCGGCGCGCACCAGTCCCTCCGTGCCCACCAGGATGAGGAGGAGACTCAGCCCCAGCCACAGCCACTCCCCGAGCGGTTTGAGGGAATCGGGCGGCGAATCGCCGACGTGATCCCGCACGGCCAGCACCTGAAGGTAGAGGTACAGGCCGTACAGCAGGAGCGGCAAAAGCGCAAGGGGCCGGGTGACGATCCCAATCCGCTCGGCGCCGGGCACCGGGTTGTAGAGGGCCGCCAGCGCGAAGGTCAGCATCAGCACCGCCACCGACATCACGTAGAACTGCACGTCCTTGAAGACGAGCAGGCGCCCCGACGTGATGCGCCCGCCCACGAGGCCGGACACCCCGGGGATCACGAGGATGTTGAAGAGGGCCGACCCCACCACGGAGGCCACGCCCAGGTCGAAGGTGCCGTGTACCAGCGTGGCGAGCACGGTGCTGGACAGCTCCGGAAAGCTGGACCCGACGGCCGTGATGACGGCCCCGTGCACGGCCGCCGGCAGCTGATGATAGGCGGCGAGCCGGCGGGACGACCGCTCGAGGATGCCGCTCCCGACCCAGCAGATGGCGGTGCCCCCCACCACGTATCCGAAATAGAGAAGGAGTTGCATGAATCGCGACGTCCCCGTCGCTCGGTGTAGGAAGAGGAGGGCGCGTGCTGCCGCTGAGGCGGGCCAAAACCGACGGCTCCCTCGCCCCGGGGTCCCCTTCGGACTCCCGGGCGGGGGCGCCAAGGCGCGCCTACCGATCCGTGAGAACGTACGTAAGCTATTTTCCGCTGTGGCGAGGAGATCCAGATGCTGGGAATCTCAGATTCCCTGAACCGTCTGCAGCCGCACGCAAAGAACGGTCTTTGGAAACGTATTCACGTATCGGTAGGCCCGAACCGGACGCGCCAGGGCCCGGCCGGCGGCGCGAACTGCGTGCCCGAGGATCGGTTTCGGAGCCGAACGGCACGGTGGGGTGCAGCGTCGAGATCGGCGGCTCCGACCGCCCATGGGAAGCTGTTTTCATTTCACATGTGGCAAATCCAGCGGTGCGTGACGACTGCAAACGC
>JAZKTD010000124.1:0-9913 GCA_036625705.1 Salinivenus sp. | reverse complement strand
TTGCTCGAAATGACGTGCCCGAGTTTGGGATTTTGAGATCGCGGGGTCGTACCAAGAATGAGCATTGACACAGTAGTAGGAGGGACGCCAGGGACGCACGGGCGAATGGGGGCATGGGAGCGGGCCACCGACGTTCTGCCCCAGCAGAACGGTGAGAACAGACCGCCGTCGCGAAGATGCGATTGCCGTGCCCGGTTGGGACGGACGAATGATTGGGGAAAAATTAAACCAGCCCCTCCGCTCTGGGGACCATCTTGTGATCGGAAAGCTACACGCCTTCGGCTGAGGTGCCGTCCCCCTCGAGGGCCCAACGGCCGAGCGCGACCCGTGCCTCTCCCTCTCAACCCCCCCGCCGCGCCCATGTCGACCGAGCCCGCCCCGACGACGGACGCCCCCGCGAGTCCCTTCCCCACCGACGACCCGGTGCTGAGCCTGATCGGCGACACCCCGATGATCGACTACCCCGGCGCCGATCGAGGACGACTCCGCTGCAAGCTCGAGTCGGAAAACCCGACGCGATCGATGAAGGACCGCATCGCGATGGGCATCCTGACGGAAACCCTTGCGGAAAACGACTACGACACAGTGATCGAGGCCAGCTCCGGCAACACGGCCGGCGCCGTGGCCCTGGTGGCCAACCGGCTCGGGGTGGACTGTATCCTCACGTGCCCGGAGTCGACCAGTCGGTCGAAGATCGGCTACATGAAGGCCTTCGGCGCGGAGGTGCACACCTGCCCGACCGTGGAGTCGGACCATCCCGAGCACTACCGGGCCGTGGCGCGGCGCCTCGCCGAGGAGAACGAGAGCGCGTTCCTGGTCAATCAGTACTACAATCAGGGCAACCCGTCGGTGCACCACCGGTGGACGGGACGAGAGATCTGGGCACAGGCCGGGGCGGACATGACCCATCTCGTGTCGGCGATGGGGACGGGCGGACTCATCAGCGGGTCGGCCCGGCGGGTGAAGGAGGAGGCGGACGCCGTCGGGCGAGACGTCACCGTCGTGGGCGTCGACGCGGAGTGCTCCAACATCTCGACGGCCTTCTACGAGGAAGAGCCGGTGCCGTACGATACCCGGGTGGAGGGACTGGGCAAGGGCGGCGGGCTCCCCACGATGTGGTTCGACTACATCGATGAGGTGCGCAGCGTGTCCGACGACGAGACGTTCCGGCAGGCGCGCGAGGCCGCCCGGGAGCACGGGCTCCTCATCGGGCCCAGCGCCGGGGCCGCCCTCTCCGTTGCCCTCGACATCTACGAGGAGCAGCCCGACGCCCGCGTCGTCACGATCATCTGCGACGGCGGCGAGCAGTATTTCGACACGCTGTTCGGAGTATAGTCCCGGATCGCGCCGCGGGGACTCGGGGCGAACGGAACGTCTCCTCGAGACGCGGGCACAACCGGGCGGCGGTTCGGATTGGAACAACGCCGTCCGTCACAGGCTGCTGAACAGGACTTTCCGCCGCTATGACGCTGCTCCCATCTCGGGTCAACGCGCCCATCGGTCTCTGCGGGGTGCTCCTCGCCGTACTGCTCGCGGGAGGGGCCCGTCCCGCCCACGGACAGCTGTGGCTGCAGACCGCCCGGGTCGTGACCCCGGTCCAGCAGGGGCCGATTCGCGTGATGCTCGACTCGCTCACGAGCGTCCTGGAACGACGGGGCCTCGAGGTGCGGCGCTCCCCGGAGGCGGACACCACGATGCCGGTGTCGGCGCTCCGAAATCGGCTGATCGAGGAGCAGGGCATTGGCATCAACAGCGCGAACTACGTGTTTATCGACTACCGGTTCACGATCGGCAATGAGGGCTCGCTCGAGCAGCAGTTCACGAACGTCCACTTCGTTTTCCGGCCCGGCCCCACCCAGAGCGACGTCTCCGTCCTGTCCCTGGACACGCAGGCGGACTGGGTGCGCTCGTTCCTGCGCGAGAAGGGCACGGTCCTCCCCACCAACGAGGCAGCGTTCATTCCCTTTCGGCGACACCTCTCCTTCGCCGAGGTGGTGCATCAGGACCAGACGCGAATCGTAGAGATCGGTGGCCAGACCGTGCGCGAGGGCTTCCAGGAACGGAAGGAGGCCCTCATCCGGAAGATGGAGTGGCTGGCCTACGAGTACCTCAGCTGATGACCTTGCACGACGCGGACGAATTCGAGGGCGACCGTTCTGGGGCCGCTCTGGTTGCCGGGCCGCTCTGGTTGCCGGGCCGCGTCCCGCCCTCCCCACGCGTCCCGGCCTCAACACGGACGGCCGCTGAGGCGCAGCCCGCCCCGCAGGGACGCCACCGCGAGGCGGCGGCCCAGTGCATCGAGGGCGCGGCAGACCGCCGACAGGGGCGCCGGCAGATCCCCGCCGGGGACGAAGCGCCAGAACCCCACGTCGGGGGCCAGGCCGCTCTCGCGGAGCAACTGGCGGGCCCGGGGAGGCGCGAAGCGCCGATCCGTGGCGATGTGTCGCGTCTGCAGGCCGAGCCGGTCGGCGAGGCGGTACCACCAGTAGTGGCCGTTCAGGGTGAGGGCCACGAAGCGGCCGGAGGGCCGAAGCACGCGGGCCACCTGCCGAAGGGCCTGGGCGGGCCGCAGTACGTGCTCGAGGACGCCGACGCAGATCACCGCGTCGACGGAATCGGACGGGACGGAGGACAGCGTCTCGGCGTCGTCGACGCGAAAGGAGAGGACGGGATGGGTCGCGCGCCGACGCGCCGTGCTCACCATCTCGGGAGAGAGGTCGATGCCGATGCCCCGACCGATCCGGTCGGCGAGGGCGCGCAGGTGGGTGCCGGGGCCGCATCCGACGTCGAGCACCGTGTCCGAGGGGGCAAACTGAGCGTGGCGGTCGAGCACCGCCAGCCGGTGGGCCAGTAGCGCCTCGGCCGACCCGTGCCGCTCGGCGTAGTCGGCGGCCAGGTCGTCGAAGAACGCCCGGACGTCGTCTTTCGTCGTGGCGGGGGTGGGGGTCGGAAAGGGCGACATGCGAGAAGGCGGTTGCGTTACGGGCGAGGGGTGGGGAGAAGGGCCGCGCGCTCGACGCCGGCCGGGCGGTACGGGGGCAGAGGCGCGGCCGACCGGTTCCCGGCGGCCCGGTCGTGGGCGGTGAGCGTGCGCACGAGGAGGGAGTAGAGGCCGGCGTGATGCAGGGTGTCGGCCGCCGGGGCGGACTGCAGATCCGGCGCAAAGCCGTGCGCGCCGAAGCGGCGCACCAGCGTCTCGTCGCGGCTCAGGACGTGGAGCGGCGTGGTGAGGCTCGGCCCCTCCGCGATGTAGGGCTGATGGTCGCCCACCACGACCACGAGGCTGTTCGGGGGCGCCTGGACGCGGAGGTAGTCCGCGAGGACCTGCCAGTCGTACCGGATGTGACGGAGCAGATGTTCGCGGGGGGACCGAGGCGCGGCGTCGACGCTCGCCGCGGCCGCCTGCGGGACGGCGTCCCGGTTCAGCGTGGCCGGGTCCTCGACGATGGGTGGCGGCGATCGGTCCCAGGGCGCGTGCGAGTCGACGGCCTCGAACATCAGGAAGAAGGGCCGATCGGCCGTCTCGACGAACTGCTCGTGGGCCACGCTGAGGCTGTACTGGTCCGGCACGATGCCCCATCCGTAGGCGGGTCCGCTATAGTCGAGGTCCGCGAAGTAGAAGGTGCGGTCGAACTGGTAGGGGTTGCTCACCGAGAGGCCGGCCCGGGCCCGGACGGGGGGCTGCAGGGTCGCGGTGGTGTAGCCCTGCTGTTCCAGCACGCGGACCAGATGCGGGTAGCGCGGGAGCGTCGGCCGCATCACCTGGTAGGTCGGCTGGTGCTCGACGGGGGTCCCGAGCAGCAGGGAGGCCACGCTGAGCCACGACAGGCCTCCGAACACGGGGGCCTCGCTGTAGGCGGACGCGGCGTGCCAGCCCGACGCCCGAAGCGTATCGGACATCTCCGACAGGAGCCGGTCGTACGACGACCGGACGGCGCCGGGCGCCGCGAGGGTGGTCCCGTACGACTCGAGGATGACCAGATACAGAGAGGGCGGGTCGGTCCAGCGAAGAGTGGCGTACTGCGCGTACGTCGAGTCCGCCGGGCCGTCCCGATGACGGTCGACCGTGCGCCTCAGCGACAGGGAGGCCCCCACGCTGCGCACGGCACACTCCGTCGTCGAGAAGCAGGCTGTCCGGTCCGTCAGGCGATCGACGCCGCGATCCGCCAGGACCCCTATGCCCACGAGCCCCCCGACGACGGCGGCCGCGCCCAGGACGACGCGCCGGACGGCCGCGATGCGGAGCCGCTCGTGGACTGCGCGGACGACCGGAGGGAGTGCGCGGGCCATGCCGCCCAGCACGGCCACGCCGGCCCCGACTCCGAGGAGGTGGGCCGGGGGAACTCCCCCGTTCAGGAGCAGGTGCACGGCGCCGACCACGTGGGAGGCGTCGGCGTAGAGGATGGGGTCGCGGTGCAGCATCGAGACGATGGCAGCGTCGTACGCCTCGTACACGAACAGGAACAGCACGCTGCCGACGACGAAGGCCCGCGCCCACCGGGACGGCCGCCCCGTACGGGGACACAGGGCGAGAAGGACGAACAGCCCGAAGAGATCGAGGCTGAAGAGATAATAGAAGCGGAGGGGGGCGGTAAGGTAGTACCCAGGGTCGGCGGGACGGACGCCGAGAAGGAGGTCGGGCAGCCGGAGCAGCGCGTTGAGCGCAAAAAACGCGACGCCCACCGCGATCCACGGCGGCCAGGTCGACGGGTGGAAGGGTGACGTCTCAGTGGGCACGGTCCCAGTGTGCTCTGGCAGGGGACGTGGGGGTGCGCGGTCCGCGTCGGGGCGGATCGGTTATGCGCGGCGAGGGGCGTGGCGGCAGGCGGAGCTGCAGCTGCCCTAATTGCGATCGTCGACGGAGAGCGTTCCGGGCGACGACGCGGCGTCCAGGATGAGGCGCAGGTCTCGCCGGGGGCGCCAGCCGAGGGAAAAGGTCGACGCACCGGCGGAGACCGATACGGTCGTCGCGTGCGCCACGGTTTCGAACGCGGACCGCGAGAGGGCCACCCGCGAAATCTCGAGGGTCGTCCCGTCGTCGAGCTGGCGCGTATCGCGCTCTACGCCCCGTGCCGGCACCGGCTCGCGGTCGGCGCGGAGCTGCACCGAGGAGTTCGACGACAGGTCGGTGGGCCGGTCCGTAAATCCGTAGAGGAGGAGCCTCCACTCCCCACCCCCGTCGGCGTCGGGGCGAGCCTCGGCCCGGAGGCCCGGGTTGCGTCCCGCGTACCCGGACGCCGTGATGTCCCGAATGCCGCTACTCGCCAGACGGGTGTCCTCGGGGGCCGGTCCGCGCTCGACGTCCAGACGAGTGGCGGCCGGCTCCATCTCCTGAAGGCCCCCCGCAATCCGGGCGTCGATCCGGATCGTGTCGCCGATGGGGGCCACCCAGACGAGCGAAGGGCGCTCCACGTCGAAGCGAGACAGGGACACGGGAAACTGGGTGCGGGCCCGAACGCTGTCGTCGGTGACCCGCACGTCGACGGTCGCCTCGACCGGATGGGTCTGGCCGTGAAACGTGAGGGCCCCCGTCACGGCCCACCGGCCCGAGTGCCCATCGCCGGAGCGGCCCCAGCGGGTCGGGCGAATCTCGGTGGCCCGAAACTGCACGAGCGGGTAGGTCTCCGCCTCGGTTACCTCGCGCATGTTGGCGTCGCGCCGGTCGTTGCCGCTGTCGAAGCTGGCGACCGGGGCCCGGAGGACGACGTGGCTGCTATCCGGCGTGTCGACGTCGAGGGCGAGCGTGCCGGCGACGTCGCGGCTCGTCCCGGTCCAGCTGTGCATCACGGCCGACCCGGTGTAGTCGATCACGCTCGCGGTGGAGTCGACCGAGGCGGACACCCGCTGCGCGTGCGCAGACGTCATTCGTCCGGCGAGCAGGGTGCCGATAAGCAGTGCGAGGACGAGCGAGGAGCGGGGGAGATCAGTCATTGGGACGGCGACGTGTACGCGGAAGTGTCGACCCCGGACATGGCGGCCCAGCTCCGTCCCTCGGCCCGTCTCCGAGGCGCAATAGCCGTGGGCGTGATCGGGGAAGAGAGCGTCGCGGCCGCGGCGGCGGAGTGGGCGACGGGGGGCTTGGGCCGACCCGCCCGGGCTGCGGGCCGCGAGGCTCAGGGTCGGAAGCAGGGAGACGAGGAGCGGGGGAGAACCGCAGCCGTGTGGCGCACAGGGGACGGTGCTGGTAGGAGTGTGCCCGTGTTCGCCGGACGGCGACATCGTTGCGATACCAACGACCGCAAGGATAATACCGAATGCAATATGCCGGCCCAGTGTCCCGCAGAGCCGTGAGGATCTGGAAACGGATCCGGGAGGACTCGGTCAGAGCGGCCGAAAGCGCTCCCGGAGCGCGTTAGAAGCGCCGATTCTTCCGTCAAAGGGCGGCGGGCGAAGCCCGGCACGGAGACGAGGCGCGGGGCACTAGCGCACGCGAATGCGCTGGCCGGGCCGAAGAGAGGAGGGCCCCAGGTCGTTGAGGCGCTGGATCTGCTGTACCGACGCGCGGTGTTCGCGGGCAATCTCCCAGAGGGTGTCGCCCTCCTGGACCGTGTGGTAGACGGCCGCCTCGTCCGTCTCGGCGGCCTCCTCGGTCGAGTTCAGCCGCTCCTCTGTCACGGGGCGGCCGCCCATGGTAACTTGGTTGGTAAAGGCGTCCACGCCGTCGACCTGTCGCGCGATTCGCTCGGCCTGCCGATACTGATCGGCGGTGTTGACGTCGCCGCGGAGCACCAGATGCCCGTTCACGACAGTCGGGCGAAACGAGAAGACGCGGAGGCTCGACGTCTGGACCAGCGCCCGCTTTACGCGCGTCTTCGTGCTCGTGTCCTCCAGCTTCTGGGCCACGGAGCGCGTGTCCTCGCCGCGCTCGACCGATGCGAGGGCCTTCGTCGGGGCCGGGGCCGTGGAGGAGTCCGGCGCCGTCGGGGCAGAGACGGTGGACGTCGTGTCGGCGGGGGCGTCGGGCGAGGAGGCGTCCGAGGTGCAGCCCGAGAGGCCCGCGATCACAAGCGCGCACAACAAAAGGAGAAGCCCCGAGGGCAATCGGACGGACACGGCGGCAGCAGAGCGGTCCATGGAGGAGGGGACGGAGTTACGCCTCGACCGCGAGATTCTCGGGCTCGGCCCGGGAGACGTCCGCGGTGCCGTGCTCGGCCAGCCACCGCTCGGCGTCGATGGCCGCCTTGCAGCCGGTGCCCGCCGCCGTGACGGCCTGCCGGTACTCGTGGTCCTGCGCGTCGCCGGAGGCAAAGACCCCCGGAATGTTGGTGTAGGTCGACTCGGGCTGGGTACGGATGTAGCCGTTCTCGTCCATGTCGAGCCAGCCCTCGAACGGCTCCGTGTTCGGCGTGTGGCCGATGGCGAGGAAGAAGCCGGTGACGTCGTCCATGATGGACGTTTCACCGGTCTCGTTGTTGATGACCTCCAGGCCCTCCACGGCGTTCTCGCCGAGCACGTCGATCACTTCCGTATTCCAGACGAACTCGATCTTGTCGTTCTCGAACGCCCGCTCCTGCATGATCTTCGAGGCCCGCAGCTCCTCGCGCCGGTGCAGGACGTACACCTTCTCGGCGAACTTCGCGAGGAAGGTCGACTCCTCCATGGCGCTGTCGCCGCCGCCGACGACGGCCACGGTCTCGCCCCGGAAGAAGGAGCCGTCGCAGGTGGCGCAGGCGCTTACGCCCTTTCCGATGAGGCGCTGCTCGTTTTCGAGGCCGAGGTACCTGGCCGAGGCGCCCGTCGCGACGATGACCGTCTGGGCGTAAATCGGCGTCTCCCCGTCCACCAGCAGGCGGTACGGGCGCTCCCGAAAGTCCACGTCCGTGACCGTCCCGTACCGCGTCTCGGTGCCGAAGCGCTCGGCCTGATCCTGGAACCGGTCCATCATCTCCGGCCCGAGGATCCCCTCCGGAAAGCCGGGATAGTTCTCCACGTCGGTCGTGGTGGTGAGCTGGCCGCCGGGCTCCGGCCCCATGAAGACGAGGGGCTCCAGGTCGGCGCGGGCGGTGTAGAGGGCGGCGGTCCACCCGGCAGGGCCCGTGCCGACGACCACGACGTCCCGCATCTCCGCGTCCGAAAAGTCGACGCCCTCGAAGGCCGAGAGGTCGGGGTGCTGGCCGTTGGGGGAGGTTCCGTTCTCGTGCATGGACTATGTCGAGGTTCGAGTTGCGAGTTGCGAGTTGCGAATGGAACGAGTGCCGAATGATTCAGGCGACGGCCGTCGTCATTCGACACTCGCCATTCGACATCCGAAGCTGGCTAGGCGGGCTGGCCGGCGAGGGCCTCCAGCTTCTCCTTCAGCGGCTGCTTGCCGCTGGCGCCCACGAGCGTCTCCTGCACCTCGCCGTCCTTGAAGAACAGGAGGGTCGGGATGGAGCGGACGCCGTACTGCTGGGCGACCTGCGGGTTCTCGTCGACGTCGACCTTGCCGACCTTGGCGCGGCCCTCAAATTCGTCGGCCAGGTCCTCGACGATCGGGGCGATCTGGCGGCAGGGGCCGCACCACGTCGCCCAGAAGTCAACGAGCACCGGCTCATCGGCGTCCAGAACTTCGTCTTCGAAGTTGTCGTCGGTAAGTGTCGTAAGATTGGCGTTCTCGGCCATGGGAAAGCAGTCAGTCTGTGTGGGGAAACGGCGTGTGCAGACGCTCCACGTTGTTACCCTGAGTCGCGTGTGCAGTTTCCTCGTCCTTCGTCGGACGTGGATGCATTTGGTGAATTAGAACGCGGTCGGCTCGTCCAGGCGTCGACGCGGGCCGGCATTCCGTCGGTGGATAAGACGGGCCGTCTGCGCCAATCGTTACAGCTCCCGGGAGGCATTTGCCTACCTTCACGTTTGCTTGTCAGGATCGTCGCAGGACCTTCGCGTGTCGCGCCGCTACTCGCCGGCGACGTGCGACCGAAGGCCGGACAGGCCGGCCGCGTAGAGCTCCGCGAACGTCGCGGTCATCTCCTCGGCCGGCGCCCCGTCGACGTCGAATGTGGAGGCCCAGGTCACCTCGCAGGTCGAGGCGTCGACGGCCCGCACCGAGAGGGTGCCCTCGTAGTGTTCGACGGGGAGCGGCGACTCGACGATGGAGTAGCGGAGGGTTTGGTCCTCCTCGTCGAGGGCCTCGAGCCGCTCGACGACCCGGCCCCCGTCCGCCAGGGTAAGGGTGCGCTCGGCGCCCACGCCCTCGCCGGAGACGTCGGCGTCGGCGATGGGGGGCGTCCACTCGGCGATGGCGCCGAAGTCGCGGACGACGCGCCAGACCTCGTCGGCCGGGGCGGGAATTTCGATGTGTTCGTCGACGGAAGCCATGAGTCGGAGAGGAGGTTGTGAGAAGTGTGAGAAGAGAGCGGCCGAACGTCGGTCAGTTCCGGGTCGGGTCGGACACCTCGTCGATCGGGCGTTCGAAGAGCACCGGGTCGGAGACCCCCAGGGCGTCGCCGACGCGCCCGATCATGACGTAGGTGGTGATGACGGCGTTCGCCTCGAGGAGCTGGCCGTGGTCCCAGTGCCCGCGGAGCTCGTCCCAGAGGGCGTCGGGCACGGCGTTGGCGTCCTCGGCAATCTGCTCGACGAGGGCGAAGACGGCCCGCTCCCGGTCGCTGAAGTTGTCGCTCGTCCGCCAGAGGGAGTTCGCGACGTCCCCAATCTTGTCCGTCGGCACGCCCAGCTCGGCGGCGATGCGCTCGTGGGCCCCGTAGCTGTAGTGGCTGCCGTTGGCGCGGAGGGTCTTGAGGATGATGAGCTCCTTGAAGCCCCAGGGCAGGCGGCCGGGCCCGAGGGCCTGAATCAAAAAGTCCGTGACGGAGCGGCACATCGCGGGGTTGCTCGACATCACCCGGACGAGGTTCGGGAGGTGGCCGAAGTAGTCCTCGGCCCGGGTGAGCACCTCGTCGAGCTCGTCGTCGGTGTCGGGGCGATCGAGGGG
>JAZKTD010000123.1:0-9933 GCA_036625705.1 Salinivenus sp. | reverse complement strand
GCGCCGAGGCCCGCGCCGCGCGCCGCCCCTTCCGCCCCGTCCGTGCGGATGAGCTCGACGGTGGTGCCGGTGACCGTGGCGAAGGCCTCGCGGAAGACGGGGCTCTGAAACAGGTTGGCGTGGGCGGCGCGCACCGTCTCGACCGGCAGCCCCATCTCGGCCATGATGTCGAGGCCGTACCGCAGGGCGAAGACGATGCCCTCCTGCGCCGCCCGCAGGAGGTGGCCGCGGTCGTGGACGTTGAAGTTGAGGCCGTGCACCGAGGCCCCTGGGTCGCGGTTGTCGAGCGTGCGCTCGGCCCCGTTGCCGAAGGGGAGGACCGTCACCCCGTCGGCGCCCACCGGTGCCTGCGCCGCCGCCTCGTTCATCTCGTCGTAGGACACGGCCCCGAGGGCCTGCTGGAGCCACCGGTTCAGGATCCCGGTGCCGTTGACGCACATGAGGGTGCCGTAGCGGGCCTGCGCGCCGGGCTCGTGGTTGACGTGCAGGAAGGTGTTGACGCGCGACTGCTCGTCGTAGCGAGGGGTATCGTCGACCCCGTAGACGACCCCGGAGGTGCCGGCCGTCGCGGCCACGTCGCCCGGCGCGAGGGCGTTCAGCGAGAACGCGTTGTTCGGCTGGTCGCCGGCCCGGTAGGCCACCGGAATGCCCGTCGGGAGGCCGAGGGCGTCGGCGGCACTGGGCATGAGGGTGCCCTGACGGGAGAAGGTCGGCACCACCGACGGCCAGAGGCCCGGGTCGATGCCGAAATGCTCCAGGACGTCGGTTGCGAGGCCGTCCCGTTGCACGTCCCAGAGCGTGCCTTCCGACAGGCCCGACGGGGTCGTGGTGAGCTCCCCCGTCATCCGCAGCGCCACGTAGTCGCCCGGCAGCATGGCCCTGTGGACGCGGTCGTAGAGGTCGGGCTCGTGGGCCTTCACCCACGCCAGCTTCGAGGCGGTGAAGTTGCCGGGGCTGTTGAGGAGATGGCGCAGGCACCAGTCCCGGCCCAGGGCGTCGAAGGCCGCCCGGCCGAGCTCGACGGCCCGGCTGTCGCACCAGATGATGGCGGGGCGGAGCACGTCGTCGTGCTCGTCGACCAGGACGAGCCCGTGCATCTGGTAGGTGAGCCCGATGGCCCCGACCGCCTCGAGGTCGGCGCCCTCGTTTTCGCGGAGGGCGTCGGTCGCCGCCTGAATGTGATGCCACCAGCGGGCGGGGGGCTGCTCGGCCCATCCGGGTTGGGGGGCCTCCATCGTCATTTCGTGGTCGTCCGGCGAGCGGGCCGAGGCCACGACCGCGCCGGTGTCGGCGTCGAGCAGGGCGGCCTTGATCGCGGAGCTTCCGACGTCGTATCCGAGCAGCAGCATTGCGGGGGGCGTCGTGGGGAAGAGGGCTACCAGCGGTGATGGACCTGGCCGCGGATGTGGCGGTCGTAGATGTCCTCGACCGCACTCATCGTCTCGTCGGACAGGGGCGGGAGGTCGGCCGCCGCGGCGTTCTCCGCGGCCTGGTCGGGGCGCTTGGCCCCCGGGATGGCGCAGCTGACCGCGTCGAACATCAGGACCCACCGCAGGGCAAACTGCGCCATCGTCATGCCCTCGGGCCGGATGTCGTCGAGCTCGCGAACGGCCTCGACGCCCCGCTCGAGGTCGACCCCGGCGAAGGTTTCGCCCCGGTCGAAGGCCTCGCCGTTTCGGTTGAAGTTCCGGTGGTCGTTCTCCGGAAAGGAGGCGTCCGCGCCGTACTTGCCGGTGAGGAGCCCCGAGGCGAGGGGGACCCGCGCCAGGATGCCCACCTTGCGCCGCTTCGCCTCCTCGAAGAAAAGCTCCGCGGGCCGCTGGCGGAACATGTTGAAGATGATCTGGACGACCTCGACGCCGGGGTACTCGATGGCCTTGAGCGCCTCCTCGACCGTCTCGACGCTGACGCCGTAGTGCCGGATTTTCCCCTGCGCCTTTAGGTCCTCCAGCACCGCAAACACCTCGGGCTGGTAGTACACCTCGGTGGGGGGGCAGTGGAGCTGAAGGAGGTCCAGCGCGTCGCGGTCGAGGTTCTCGCGGCTCCGCTCCACGAAGGCGGTCAGATTTTCGCGATTGTAGCCCTCTGCGGTATGCGGGTCGAGGCGACGGCCGGCCTTGGTGGCCACGCGGATGTCGTCGTGATCGCGGTAGAGCTGGGCGAGGAGCTGCTCGCTCCGGCCGTCGCCGTAGACGTCGGCGGTGTCGAAGAAGTTGACGCCCGCGTCGACGGCCCGCCGCAGGGCCTGCAGCGACTCACTGTCGTCGACGTCGCCCCAGCTCCCGCCGATGGCCCAGGCGCCGAAGCTGATGGCCGACACGTTCCAGCCAATGCTGCCGAGAGATCGGTATTCCATGCCAGTCAGAGCGATTGGTGCGAAGGAGAGAGCAGAAGGACGAGGACCCCGCGAGGGCATCTAGGCTGTTCGGGACGGCTCGTTCCGACCCGGCACGCCCGACGGGTCAGGGCGACCCCGGCGTGACGGTGTAGGTGGCCCCGGCCTCCGTGTCGAGGGCGAGCCCGTCCGCCTGGCGATCGACCGATACTCGGTTTCCGTTCCGCCGAACGACGAGCCGCCGGGGCCCGCGGACGCGGAGCCGCCGGCCACTGCCCGAGGTAATCTGTGCTTCTTGCAGGTGCCCGTCGGCCCAGGAGAGGTCGACCGTAAAGTCGCCCGCGGCCCGGAGGCCGGTTGCGCGGCCCTCCGCCCACGCCGGCGGCAGGGCGGGGAGGAGACGGAGCGTCCCGGTATGGCTCTGTAGCAGCATCTCCGCGACCCCCGCGGTGCCGCCGAAGTTGCCGTCGATCTGGAAGGGCGGGTGGGTGTCAAAGAGGTTCGACAGCGTCGACTGCCGATAGAGGGCAAGCAGGTTCTCGTGGGCCCGCCGCCCCTCCTGCAGGCGGGCGAAGAAGTTGACGATCCAGGCCCGGCTCCAGCCGGTGTGCCCGCCGCCGTGCTCGAGCCGCCGCTCGATGGTCGTGCGGGCGGCCCGGTAGA
This sequence comes from Salinivenus sp., assembly GCA_036625705.1. Lineage (GTDB taxonomy): Bacteria > Bacteroidota > Rhodothermia > Rhodothermales > Salinibacteraceae > Salinibacter. Next base: position 6,935 of record JAZKTD010000123.1, on the reverse strand, counting down.
GGCGCGGCGTCTCCGGGGTAATGGTCGTACCGGGGTGGAGGCCGAACAGGTGGGAAATGTGTCGATGGCCGGGGTTCGCCTCCTCGTAGTCGCGAATCCACTCCATGATCGTGCCGTCCTCGCCCACGCGAACCGGCGGGAGCCGGCCGAGCACCTCGCGGAGCGTGTCGCGCAGGGCGGGATCGGTGTTCAGGACCTCGGCCGCCCGGATTGTGTTCTGGAAGAGCTCCTGGATGATCTGCACGTCCATCGTCGGGGCGTAGGTGAGCTTCATCTCCTCCCCGGTGTCCGGGTCGATGAACGCGTTCTCGGGGGAGTAGGAGGGGGCCGTCACCAGGCGGCCGTCCGGGCCCTCCACCAGAACGTCGACGACGAACTGGGCCGAGCCCTTCAGGATCGGATAGGCGGTCTCGCGCAGGTAGGCCCGGTCCTGCGTGTAGCGGTAGTGCCGCCACACGGGAACCGTCATCCAGGCCCCGCCCAGCGGGAAGGTCCCCCACTGGATGCCGTCGTGCAGGCCCGTGCGGCCGAAGATGTCGGTGTTGTGGTGCATCGCCCACCCGTCGGCGCCGTACATCGAGCGGGCGGTGGCCCGGCCCGGCCCGCGCAGCGCGTCGAGGAAGCCGGCGAGGGGGGGCATCGTCTCCGGCAGGTTGGCGACCGCCGCCGGCCAGTAGTTCATCTGGAGGTTGATGTTGGTGTGATAGTCGCTGTTCCAGGGCGCCTGCATCTCCTGGTTCCAGAGGCCCTGTAGGTTGGCGGGCAGCACGCCGGGGGCCCGCGAGCTGGCCAGGAGGAGGTACCGCCCGTACTGGAAGTAGAGCTCCGTCAGGTGCGGATCGACGGCCCCGTCCTCGACCCGCTGCAGCCGCCGGTCGGTAGGGCGGCCGGCCGGTTCCTGTTCGGTGAGGTCCAGCGTCGTGCGGCCCATACGCGGGGCGTGGTCCGCGACGTGGCGCCGCCGGAGGGCTTCGTAGGAGCGGTCGCGCACCGCGTTCAGAAGGGCCGACGTCTCCTCGACGGGAGCCTGTGTCGAGTCGATGCGGAGGCCCTCGCGCTCGTAGTCCGTCGCGCCGGTCACGAGGAGCGTGAGCGCGTCGGCGTTTTGCACGCGAAGCAGGCTGTCGGCGGCCTGTACCGTCCCGCCGGGCGCCCGGGCCCTGAGGCGGCCGGCAATGTGCAGGCCGGTCCCGCCGGGCCCCTCCTCGGCGGTCGAGTCGTAGCGCACACGGCCCTCCAGGAGGAGGCTCCGGTTGGAGGGCGCGCGGACCGCGGCGTCCGCGGGGCGGGAGAGGGAGACCGTCGTCGTGAGGGCCCCGGGTGCGTCGGCCGACAGGTGGACCACGATCACGTCGTCCACCGCCGACGCAAAGACCTCCCGTGTGTACCGGACGCCGTCCCGGCGGTAGGTGGTGCGCGCAATTCCGGTCTCGAGGGCAAGGCTGCGCTCGTAGGCGGTCGTGTCGCCCTCGGGCAGCGCGAGGCGGAGGTCCATCAGGGGCTGATAGGACCGCAGGCGGGGCGGGGTGGCGAGCAGGTGGTCGGTGGCCTCGGCGAAGGCCTGCTCGTTTTGCCCCGCGAATAGGAGAGACCGGACGGTGTCGAGGTTCGCCCGGGCCTCGGGGTTGTTGTCGTCGAGCCGATGCCCGGCCCAGACCGACTCCTCGTTGATCTGGATGCGTTCGGTCCCCGGTCGGCCAAAGACCATGGCCCCGAGCCGCCCGTTGCCCACAGGGAGGGCCTCCACCCAATCCCCGGCCGGCTCGTCGTACCAGAGGCGCATGCCCTGGGCATAGGCGTCCGACCACCGGGGTGTAGTCGGAGCCTCGGGCCCGGTGCACCCGGGGCCCACGAAAATCAGCACCAGAAGCCCGTAGACAAGGGCAGGAAGCCTCGGCGGAGACGGCATCTCGGGGAGGGGGGCCGGAACGAGACGACGGAGGCTCACCTTACGGCGTCCGCGCCCGGAAGTCAAGACCCCGGCCTCCGACCCGCCCTACTCGCCCCAGAGGGACTCGGTCGTGTGCGGGCTGCCCTCCATCGTCCAGATGTCGCCCTGCAGGTACCGGCGATGCCGGTCCAGGTCGGCGATGGCGGACAGGTCCTCGTCGGTCAGCTCCAGCTCCGTCGCGGCGATGTTGTCGCGAATGTGCTCGGGCGTGGTCGATTTTGGAATGACGGCGGTGCCGCGGTGAAGGGCCCAGCTGATCAGTACCTGCGCCGGACTGACGCCGTGCTTTTCGGCGATCTCGACGATGGTCGGGTCCTCCAGCAGGATCGGCTCGTCCTCGTCCTTCATCATGTCGGGCCGGTCGATCGACCCGAGCGGAGAATAGGCGGTGAGGTGGACGCCCTCCGACTCCGCGAACGCCAGCATGTCGGGCTGCTGGAGATACGGGTGCATCTCGATCTGATTCATCTCGGGCATCGTGTCCACCGACGCCATGAGGGACCGCAGCTTGGGCACGCTGAAGTTCGAGACGCCGATGTGGCGCGTCAGCCCCTCGTCCCGGACGGCCTCCATCGCCTCCCAGGTGGCCGTCAGCGGCACGTCGTCCGGCGAGAAGAAGTCGTCCGGCGACTCCGGCATGTTGACGCCCGGCTTGAGGGCGACGGGCCAGTGCATCAGGTAGAGGTCGAGGGCCTCGAGCTGCAGGTCCTCGAGGGTCGACTCGAGGGCGGGGCGGACGTCCTCGGGCCGGTGGGCGTCGTTCCAGAGCTTGGACGTCACCCACACCTCGTCCCGATCGACGACCCCGTCGTCGAACGAATCGGTGAGCGCCTGTCCCACCTCGGCCTCGTTGCCGTAGATGGGAGCACAGTCGACGTGCCGGTAGCCGGCCTCGAGCGCCACCTGGACGGCGTCGTAGACGGCGCCCGGGTCGGACTTCCAGGTGCCGAGGCCGAAGAGGGGCATTTCGTCGCCGTTGTCGTAGGTCAGAGTGTCCATGCTGTGAAACGCGGCTGGTGGTAGAGGTCGGTCGCGAGGCAGGGTCCGAACTGGACCTGACGGAGTGTATATCTCCATAAAAGTGTACCTTCATTCCTCCGGCTCGTTTGGGAAGACTCTGTGAGGCCGAAGGGGGCTCGCGGGAGGGGGCTCTCCCAAAAACGAACAATCGACGAAGCGGCGAGGCCGAACCGGTTCCACCGCTCAACGGCCCGAACTGGTGCCGACCCCGGTTCGTAGACATCTTTGCTCCTGCACAATTCCAATTCTCGCCGGCGATCACTGTGAAGCTGTGGTCCTACGAGGGTGCCGTCCTCGGCGTCTGCACCCTTGCCTTTTTCGCGACGATGGCCGCCCGGCTGGCCATTAGTCCCGTGGTGCCGCTGATCAGTGCCGACTTCGCGGTCTCCAACGGGGCCCTCGGCCTGGCGCTCACCGGCATGTGGTTCGCGTACGCCGCGTCGCAGTTTCCGAGCGGCCTGCTGGCGGACCGCTACGGAGAGCGCCGCATTATTCTCATCGCGGTGGGGGGGACGGCCGTCGCGAGTGCCCTCCTGACGCTGGCGCCGTCCTACACCGTCTTCCTGGTCGGTGCCATCGCGCTGGGCGGGGTCGCCGGGCTGCACTTCAGCGTTGCCACCTCGCTGCTGACGCGGACGCTTCCGCACACCGGCTCGGCGATCGGCCTGCACACCGCGGGGGCGCCGGTGGCGGGGGTGCTCGTCCCGATGGCCGCGGGTGGGGTCGGGATGGCGTTCGGGTGGCGGTGGGCCGTAGCGCTCGGGGTTGTCATTGCCGTGCCGGCGGCGCTGCTCTTCGCCGCCGTGGTGCGGCCGGTGGCCCCCGCGCGGCCGTCCGCCTCGATCCTCGGGCGTCTCCGGCCGCAAGAGCTGTGGTCGGTCCTGACCCGACCGTCGATCGCGCTCTCCCTCGGGCTCTCGGCCGTCGGGGCCTTCGTGTGGCAGTCCACCGCGTCGTTTCTGCCCACGTTCCTCGGGGCGTACCACGGGTACTCCGACGGCGCCGCCGGCGTGCTCTTCTCCGCGTACTTTGCGGTGCAGGGGGTCACGCAGCCCCTGCTGGGCAGTCTCTCCGACCGCATTGGGCGCTTCCCCGCGGCGGCCCTCGCGCTCGGGACCGGCCTCCTGGGGTACGGGCTGCTCGTCGGGGGGACGGGGCTCTGGGTGCTGCTGCCGGCCCTCGCGTGTGCCGGGTTCGCGATGAGCTGGGGCGCGGCCCTCCTGCCAAAGTTCATGGACCACCTCGGACACGAGGAGCGAAGCGCCGGTTTCGGGCTCATCCGCACCGTCTACATGATCCTGGGGGCAGGGGGGAGCGTGGCTACGGGCATCGTCGCCGACGCGCTGGGCTGGGGGCCCGCGTTCACCGGCCTCATTGTCCTCCAGGCCGGGATGCTCGCGGTCATCCTCTACAGGATGGCCGTCCCGGTCTCGGTCTCCGCGGACACCGTGGCGTCGTAGCGCAGCGCGATCTGTTCGGGTTGCCTGACTGTGTGGGAGTACGGCTCGGCCGCTACTTCCGTCAGCGGGAGAGTATGAGAGTTTGGGAGTGTGGGAGTGGGAGGGTGTGGAGACTGCCTCTCCCTGTTTTGGTGCCGGTGTCCGGGCACGGGGGACCGGATGCGATCACCGTTATCGCGAGGCTCCGAGAATTTGTGCCTCGGGGGCCGGGCCTGTAGGTTGAAGGCGTCGTGCTGATTCTGCCCGCACCTTCGGCCCATGCCCCGCACTCTCACGTCCGTGCTGCTCTCCGCCCTGTGCCTCGGGGCGCTCTGGACGGGCTGCTCGTCGGACGAACCGTCTTCGTCGGGGGAGGCGGACCTGACCGACACGACGTGGCAGGCGCGCGGCGGCGGGCCGGCCTCGATCCGGTACTCGTCGCTCCGGCGGATCGACACGGCGTCGGTGGAGCGCCTCGAGCGGGCCTGGACCTACCGCACCGGCGACGCCCAGCCGGAGAAGAACTCGCAGATCCAGGCCAACCCGATCGTCGTCGACGGCACCCTCTACGGCACGTCGCCGACGCTGAAGGTCGTGGCGCTCGACGCCGCCACGGGCACGGAGCAGTGGACCTTCGACCCGTTTCCCGACTCGAGCGACCTGACTCCGGCACTCAACGTCAATCGGGGGGTCACCTACTGGCAGGACGGATCCGACGAGCGCATTCTGTTTACGGCGGGCCCCACCCTCTACGCCCTCGACGCGGAGACGGGGACGCTCGTCGAGTCCTTCGGCGACGGCGGGCGGGCGAGCCTCAAGCAGGGGCTCGGCGACCGGGCCGAGGCCCTCCACGTCTCCGCCACCTCGCCGGGCGTGATCTACGAGGACCTCATCGTCATCGGATCGCGGGTGTCGGAGGGGGCGGACGCGGCCCCGGGCGACATCCGCGCCTTCGACGTGCGGACCGGCGAGCTTGCGTGGACCTTCCACACGATCCCGCGGCCGGGGGAGGTCGGGCACGATACCTGGGCAGATCCGGAGGCGTGGACACGGGTGGGCGGGGCCAACAGCTGGGCCGGCATGGCCGTCGACCCGGAGCGCGGCCTCGTCTTTGTGCCGACCGGCTCCGCCTCGCCCGACTTCTACGGCGGCAATCGCGAGGGCAAGAACCTCTTCGCCAACTCGCTTCTGGCCCTCGACGCCGCGACGGGGGAGCACGTCTGGCACTACCAGACCGTCCACCACGACCTCTGGGACCGCGACCTCCCGGCCCCGCCCAGCCTCGTGACGGTGACCCACGACGGGGAGCGCGTGGACGCCGTGGCCCAGACCACGAAGACCGGATACGTCTTTCTGTTCGACCGGGAGACCGGGGAGCCCCTGTTCCCGGTCGAGGAGCGGCCGGTGCCCACCGACGACGCGTTGCCCGGAGAGACGCCCTGGCCCACACAGCCCGTGCCCACGACCCCCGAGCCGTTCGTCCGGCAGCAGATGGGGCCGGACGACGTGAACCCCCACGTGCCGGACAGCGTCCAGGCTCGCCTCCGCACCCAGCTTGCCCGGCTGCGCAGCGACCGTATGTTTGAGCTCCCGTCCCAGCAGGGCACCCTCATGTTTCCGGGGTTCGACGGGGGCGCCGAGTGGGGCGGGGTCGCCGTCGACCCGGCCACGAACGTCCTCTACGTGAACAGCAACGAGGTGCCCTGGATCATGACCATGGTGCCCACCGGCCGCCAGGTGGCCGAGAACGCGTCGGGGCCCTCGGACGCTCGGTTTGCGCTGGGGCGCCGGGCCTACCGGACCCACTGCCTGTCCTGTCACGGGCCCGACCGGGAGGGGGGCGGCAGCTACCCCTCGCTGCGAAACGTGGAGCAGCGTTACTCGCCGGCCGCCATGCTCGACCTCATCGAGAACGGCCGTCGGATGATGCCCGGCTTCGGGCACCTGCCGGAGGCGCAACGCAAGGCGCTCGTCAACCTTCTCATGGACGAGCGCCACTACGCCGTCGACGCCGAGACGGCCGCCTCCGCGGCCCGCGACGAATCGAGCTCGTCCCCCTACGTCATGGCCGGGTACAAGAAATTCCGGACGCCGGGGGGCTACCCGGCCGTGAGTCCCCCGTGGGGCACCCTCAACGCGATCGACCTCGACACCGGCGAGTACCTGTGGCGCCGGCCGCTCGGGGAGTACCCGGCGCTGAAAAAGCAGGGCGTCCCGCCGACTGGCACCGAGAACTACGGCGGGCCGGTCGTCACGGCGGGCGGGCTCGTCTTCATCGCCGCGACCCCCGACGAGAAGATCCGCGCCTTCGACAAGCGCACCGGCGAGCTGCGCTGGAGCGCCGACCTGCCGTCGGCCGGATTCGCGACGCCGAGCGTGTACACGGTGGACGAGACCCAGTACCTCGTGGTGGCCTGCGGCGGGGGAAAGCTCGGCGCCCCGTCGGGCGACGCCTACGTGGCCTTTGCGCTGCCGGACGAAGCCGCCTCCCGATGATCCTCCCGTCTCTCGTCGCCGGGGCCCTC
>JAZKTD010000122.1:0-9950 GCA_036625705.1 Salinivenus sp. | reverse complement strand
CGCGTGGACGGACGGAAACTGCGTCCGGCCATCCGTCCCTTCACGCGTCCCGTTTCAACCTTCTTTCCCGGCGGCGGGCTCAGTTCTTCTCCGCCCGGGTTACTTGCACTCGTCGCTCACCACCTGTCCGCCGCTGAGTACGGTGCAGACGTGCGTGGTGTACTCGAACGGGTCGCCGTCGAAGAGCGCGAGGTCGGCCGTCTGGCCGGGCGCGAGGGTGCCGATGCCGTCGTGCCCGAGGATCTGGGCGGGCGTGCTCGTGACGCTCGCCAGGGCGGCGCGGCGCGGCAGGCCGTTGGCCACCGCGATGGCCGCCTCGTAGAGGACAATGCGCGTCTTGGGGACGTAGGGCTCCCAGCCGCTCTGGATGGCGACCGGAACGCCGGCCTCGTGCAGAACGGCCGCCGTGGTGAAGGCCGCGTTCTGAGTCGTGCCGCTCGGGCGCGCCATGGTGGGGTGCAGGATGACCGGCACGCCGGCCTCGGCGATCTCGTCGGTCACCAGGTACGCCTCCGACGCCCCGTCCAGGATCAGGTCGAAGCCGAACTCCTCCTGCAGCCGGAGGGCCGACTGAATGTCGTGGGCGCGGTGGGCGGTAATTAGGGCCGGCACCTCGCCGCGGAGGACCCGCTGGAGCGCGGCGTGCCCGAGGTCCGTCGTCGGGCCCTCCCCCTCCATCGCGGCTTGGGCGTCGAGCATCGCCTGGCGCAGCATCGCCACGCCCTTCGCCCGCGTGCCGGGCGACTCGAAGCGGGCCTGGGCGTCGGGGCCCAGCGTGAAGGCGACCGTCGTGACCGAGTCGCGCAGCGATTCGCCCACCGTGCGGCCCGTGGTCGAGAAGGTGGCCGTCTGGCCGCTCACGAGGGCCCCGGGGGCGTGGCCGGTGTGGACGGTGGTGATGCCGAGCCGACGCACGAACGAGACCAGCTCCTCCTGCGGGTTGTAGGCGTCGATGGCGCGGAGGGCCGGCTGGATGGGGGCGGAGGTGTCGAGCTGGTCCTGATCGGCCGGCACGTTGTCGAGGCCCGACACGCCCACCGTGCCCCGCGGATCGATGAGGCCCGGCGTGGCGACGGTCGCCTCGTGGACCGTGGCGCCCGACGGCACGTCGACCTCGGCGGCGGGCCCCACCTCCGCGATCGTCGACCCCTCGATGAGGACGATGCCGTCCACGATGGGCCCGTCGCCGGTCATCGTGTAGAGGGTGTCGGCACGGACGGCCCGCTGGGCCTGGGCGACGCCGGGCAGCAGGCCGCCCAGCACCAGGGCGAGTGCGAGAAGACCGCGGAGCGGAGAGAGCGAGAGGCGCATGGAACGGCAACGTTGGGCGTGCAGAAACAAGGTGGCGGGACGAACAGGGCGAAACCTACTCGTGGACGTGCTGGGCCGCGTCGTCGTAGACCCGGTAGCCCCCGGTGGCGAAGTCGCGGTCCTCGGGGTTGGAGCGGTCGAACACCGTGCGGCCCTCGACCCAGGTCTGCTCGATGTCGGTGTAGACGCTGAGCGGGTCGCCGCTCAGCACGATGAAGTCGGCGTCCTTCCCCGCCTCCAGCGAGCCGGTGTCGTCGGCCATCCCGAGCATGCGGGCCCCGGCGAGCGTTACGGACTCGAGCGCCGCCGACCGCGACATCCCCGCCCGAACGCCCATCGCCGGCGACCGCAGGAAGACGCGCGAGTCGGTGATCGGGTCGTCGGTGTGGTAGGCCACCTCGGCCCCGGCCTCCTCGAGCACCCGGCCGGTGCGGTAGGCCACCTCGTCGGCCTCGGGCTTGCCGCCGGGCGAGTCGATCAGGATGATCGAGGCCGGCACGTCCGCCTCGGCAATTTCGTCGGCCACCTTCCAGCCCTCGCTCACGTGGTGCAGCACCAGGTCGAATCCGAACTCCTCACTCAGGCGGATGGCGGTGAGCACGTCGTCGTGGCGGTGCGTGTGGAAGTGGACGGTGCGCCGCCCCTCCATAACGTCGATGAGGCCCTCCATGCGGAGATTGCGGTCGGGCGCCTCGGCCGGCGACTCCGCCTGCTCCATTTTTCGCCGGTACTCCTGGGCCGCCACGAACTGCTCGCGCACCATGGCGGCGGCCCGGGCCCGCGTCTGCGGGAAGGGGCCGTTCTCCTGCTGCGGATTGGTGCCGTTGGCCATCTTCATCCCGCCGCACTCCTCGACCGGGCGGTCGTCGCAGGCCTTGAGGGCCGCGACAGTGCCGCCCTCCCGCAGCTTCAGGTAGGTCGTCTGCCCGCTCATGAGGTGGCCCGAGCCCGAGATCACCTGCACGGTCGTAATCCCGCCGGCACGGGCCCGGTTCATCGACGGGTGTCGCACGTTGATCGCGTCGACGGTGCGGGCGTCCGGGTGCAGGGCCGCCGACCCGTCGCCGCCGCTGACCTGCCCGATGTGGGAGTGGGTGTCCACGAGCCCCGGCATGATGACCTTCCCCGCCACGTCGTGCTCGACGGCCCCGTCCGGCACGTCGACCGTCCCGGCCTCTCCGACGGCCTGGATGGTGCCGCCCTCCACGACCATCGTGCCCGACTCGATCGGCTCGGCCGAGATCGGGTAGAGGGTGGCGTCGCGGAAGACGTGGGGCTGGTCCTGGGCCGACGCGGGCAGGGCGACGCACAGGCACAGGACGACGACGGTGAGAATACGGGCACGCATCGGCGGCGGAATGGCGGAGTGGAAAAAGGGCGCACCACAAGGGTAGCAGGCACGCCCGAGAGCCACAAGTGTGGGAGAGTGGGGGCGTGGGCGCTTGGGTGCGTGGGGGCGGCGATCGTTTCCCGTCACGCCGAATCGGCGTCCCGGGGTTCGGGCGTGGAGGCCGCCCGTCGGAGAGCGGATCCCGGGACGGGAGGGCGTGCCCCCCTGGTACGCCCCGAACGTCCCCGTCTACCGCCGCCGCGGGCCGTAGCGGGCGGGGGTGCCCTCTTCCGGAATCGAGTCCTCGATGAACTGGCGGATGTCCTCGTTGGAGATCGCCAGGTCCTCGGAGCGCAGGTACATCATGTGCCCGCTCCGGTAGCCCTCGAAGCGCAGCCGGTCGCGCATCTGCTCGCGCGTCCCGAGGTTCCACATCACGTACTTCGCCGAGAAGTAGTCGGTGGCCCCGTCGTAGTAGCCGGACTGCACCATGACGTGCAGGTACGGATTCTGGGCCATGGCCTCCCGCAGCTGCGCGCCGGTGTCGTTGTTCTCGTCCTCCCAGGGCCGCACCGGCCCGAAGACGTTGTACTTGAGGTCCGTCGTAAAGCCGAGCTCGTCGCGCAGGTAGTGGTTGATGGCGGGTGTGAACGCGTGATTCCAGGCCGTCAGCTCCGCGGGGTAGTCGTAGCTGTCACCCGCGTTTTTGACGTCGAGGCCCTGGTAGCGGGAGTCGAGCCGGCCGACCGTGTGGCCCTCGTCCCGCAGCAGCTCCTTCCAGAAGGCGTCGGACGGCACCGCCAGGTTGTGGTCGAGCACGAACTGCTCGGTGAGCCCCGAGTAGCGGGCCACCTGTTGGGCCACCTCCTGCCGGCGGGCGTCCTCGACGAAGCCGGCGCGCGTGAGGGCGGGGATGTACTCCTCAATCGTGTAGTCCTCCACCTCCGCGAGCAGGGCGTCCAGGTCCTGGTTCTGCAGCTCGGCCGGCAGCTGGTCGTGGTACCAGGCCGTCGCCGCGTAGTACGGCAGCTTCAGCGCCTCGGAGCGGGGCGAGGGCCCGGCCGGCTCCATCCCGAGGCCCGTCGGCGACACCAGGATGACGCCGTTCAGGTACATCCAGTGGCCGTTCTGCAGCTGGCCGGCGAGTCCCGAGACCCGCGTCGTCCCGTAGCTCTCCCCAATCAGGTACTTCGGGGACCGCCAGCGATTCTGCCGAGAGACGAAGGTGTCGATCCAGTCGGCCAGGTACTCCACGTCGGCGTTCACGCCGAAGAACGTCTCGCGGTCGACGCTGTCGTCGAGGATGCGGGAGAAGCCGGTATTGACCGGGTTGACGTACACGATATCCGCCACGTCGAGGATCGAGTGCTCGTTGTCTTCGACGCCGTAGGGCTGGACGGGAAAGCCCTCGTCGCTGATCGTCAGGTGCTTGGGGCTGGTGTAGCCGAGGTGCATCCAGAGGGAGCCGGAGCCGGGCCCGCCGTTGAACGAAATCACCAGCGGCCGGCGCGTGCGGTCGTCCACGTCGCTCCGCTCGTAGTAGGTGTAGTGGAGCGACGCAATCGCCGAATCGTGGTCGCCGTACACCGGCTGGGTGCCGGTGGTGACCTGGTAGGGCACCGCCTCGCCCCGAATCGTCACCTGGTCGGTCTGGGTGATGGTGGTGTCGGCGGGCAGGGCACGCGTGGGGCCCTGCATCTGCTGCGTGTCCTCCTGGGCCTGCGCGGCACCGATCGGAATGCTCAGCAGCAACAGAGCGACGAACGTGCAGAAGCGAGGAGCGCTGGTCATAAGTGGAGTGGGTTGAAGGTTGGACGTTGGCACGTTGAAGGTGAGCACGCGGAACAAAATGTTCAACGTTCCAACCTTCAACCGAATCTATTCAATCACGTCGTGGGCGCGGGCCACCTCGGTGAACGCGTCGATGGCGCGGTCGAGCTGCTCCTGTGAGTGGGCGGCCGACATCTGCACGCGGATGCGCGCCTCTCCCTTCGGCACCACGGGGTAGCTGAAGCTGATCACGTAGATGCCGCGGTCCAGGAGCTCGTCGGCGATCGCGCCGCTCGTCTTCGCGTCGTAGAACATGATGGGCACGATCGGGTGGTCGCCCGGCTTGATCTCGAAGCCCCGCTCCTCCATCTCGGACCGGAAGTAGCGGGCGTTTGCCCAGAGCGTCTCGCGCCGCTCGCCGCTGGTCTGCAGCATCTCCAGCACCTTGAGGCTGGCGTTGGCGATCATCGGCGCAATGGCGTTGGAGAAGAGGTAGGGGCGCGACTCCTGGCGCAGCAGGTCGACGATCTCCTGCCGACCGGTGGTGAAGCCGCCGGTCGCCCCGCCGAGGGCCTTGCCGAGCGTGGAGGTGATGATGTCAACCTCGTCGAGGACGCCCTTCGCCTCGCTGGCCCCGCGGCCCTCCTCGCCCATGAAGCCGGTGGCGTGGCACTCGTCGACCATCACGAGGGCGTCGTACGTGTCGGCCAGGCGGCAGATCTCGTCGAGCTTCGCCACGTCGCCGTCCATCGAGAAGACGCCGTCGGTGCAGATCATGCGCTTCTCCGCGTCCTGGGCGTCCTGCAGCTTCGCCTCCAGGTCGGCCATGTCGCTGTGGTCGAAGACGTGCAGGTCGGCCTTGCAGAGCCGAATGCCGTCGATGATGGAGGCGTGGTTCAGCTCGTCGCTGATGATGGCGTCGTCCGGCCCGAGGATCGTCTCAAAGAGGCCGGTGTTCGCGTCGAAGCACGAGTTGTAGAGGATCGTGTCGTCGGTGTCGTGGAAGTCCGACAGCGCGTGCTCCAGGTCCTTGTGCACCGACTGGGTGCCGCAGATGAAGCGGACGCTGGCGACGCCGAAGCCGTAGCGGTCCACGCCCCGCTTGGCGGCGGCCATGATCTCCGGATGGTTGGCGAGGCCGAGGTAGTTGTTGGCGCAGAAGTTGATGACGTGCTGGCCGCCCTCCACCTCGATGTCGGCGTCCTGCTGCGAGGTAATGACACGCTCCTCGTTGTAGGTGCCGGCGTCTTTGATTTCCTGGAGGGTCTGCCGAAAGTCGGCCGCTGCGTCCTTCGTCATAGGCATGGTGGTGTGGCAGGTTGGTTCGTATTCAATCGGAGTCAGCAAAGCGGGACGGGCGGTGCCGGACAGAAGCGGTGGCGTTGGGGTGGGAAGAGCATGGGAGCACGGGTGTGAAGAGCAAGAACGCAACGCCCGCGTCGACGCTCCCGCACTCTCATTCTCCCACGCTCCCGCGCTCAGGCTTCCCCACTCCCACGCTCCCTCTCCCCCACACTCCCGTACTCCCGTTCCCCTTTTCTCAGGTGAGAGAGCATGTCGTCGGTCATCGCGTCGAGGTCGTACGCGGGGGCCCAGCCCCAGTCCTCGCGGGCGGGGTGGTCGTCGACGGAGGCGGGCCAGTCGTCGGCGATGGCCTGCCGCTCGTCGGGCTCGTAGGTGCAGGAGAAGCCGGGCACGTGGCGCCGGAGGGCGTCGGCCAGCTCCCGGGGCGAGAAGCTGAGGGCCCCGACGTTGTAGCTGTCGCGGACGGAGAGGGCCTCGGCGTCGGCCGCCATGAGTTCGAGGATGGCCCGGAGGGCGTCGGGCATGTACATCATGGGCAGGCGCGTGTCCGCCGCCAGGAAGCAGGTGTAGTCCTCGCCCGCCGCCGCCCGCTCGTGCATGTCGACGGCGTAGTCGGTGGTCCCCCCACCCGGCGCCGTCTCGTGGCTGATGAGCCCCGGAAAGCGCAGGCTCCGCACGTCGAGGCCGTAGCGGCGGTGGTAGTACTGGCACAGCAGCTCTCCGCTGCGCTTCGTGACGCCGTAGATGGTGCCCGGGTCCAGGACGGTCTGCTGGGGCGTGTCGGCCTTCGGGGTGGAGGGGCCGAACACCGCGATCGAGCTGGGCCAGAAGACCCGCAGGTCGTGCTCGCGGGCCAGCTCCAGCACGTTCCGCAGGCCGTCGACGTTGACGGTCCACGCGCGCTGGGGCGCCTGCTCGCCAGTGGCCGAGAGGAGGCTGGCCAGGTGATAGATCACGTCGATCTCGTGGTCCTCGACGACGGCGGCCAGGGCCTCGCGGTCCCGCACGTCGGCCACCTCGAAGGGGCCGGACGGCGAGCGGCCGTTCGCGGCCGGCGGGGGCTTGAGGTCGAGCCGCACGACCTGTTCGGGCCCGTGCCGCTCCCGGAGGGCGTCGACGAGCTCACTGCCGATCTGGCCGTTGGCGCCGGTGAGCAGGATGTGAGACATGCGCTCGGGAGTAGAGGGGGAGGGGCGGCGGCGAACCGAGGCGGCCCCACGGGTGGGCCCCCCGGCGGACCGTCTCGAATGCGAGCGCGCTCCGGTGAGCGCGGCGTTGTCGGAAGACAACCATCCCCATCTACGCCTCCCCCCTCGTCGCGTTCGGACGGGGGGTGGGCCCGCGGGAACCTTTACAGCGTTTTTGGGAAGCGCTTCCATGCCCGATCTTTACGGGTTCTCCAAAACTTTTTTCATTTTCGGCTTGACAAACCAAAGAAAGTGGTGTAGAATAGCGACGAGTCAAAAAGAAATAGCAGTTATTCCGGACCGGTGGCCCACAGCATCGACGAGATCGACGCGAAGATTCTCGAGCTCCTTCAGCGCGACGGACGCATGAAGCGCAGCGACGTGGCCGACGAGGTGGACCTCTCGATCTCGGCCGTCAGCGAGCGGATGCGCAAGCTGGAGGAGCGCGGCGTCATCAAGGGCTACCGGGCCATCGTCGACGCGAAGCGGCTGCACCTCGACATCACGGCCTTCATCCGCGTGTCCGTCGACGGGTCGGAGAAATACTCGCATTTCGTCGACCGGGTGAGCGACATGGAGCAGGTGCTGGAGGTCCACTCCATCACCGGGGCCGGCTCCCACGTGATGAAGGTGCGCACCAAAAACACGACGACCCTGGAGCGCTTCCTGTCGCAGATTCAGGCCATCCCGGGCGTGACCCAGACCACGACGAGCATCGTCCTCAGCACCTTCAAGGAGTCGCGGGTCGTGCCCGCCGAGCCGATGGAGCTTTACGACTACGACGAAGAGAACGTCTCCTCCGCCCCGTGAGTCCGGGCCGGACGACGTGCCGCTTGCCCCCAGTGCCCCTGCACAACGCCCCCGACAGGTTGGTCCCGTGAACGGGCTTCCTCGTCCCCGCGGCGGTTCTCCGCGGCACACGAGAAGACTTTATAGCCCGCCGGAGCCCCAATCGCAGACAGCGTTCCGGAGTCTGCGATCTCTGTCGATCCCGTTGTGCAGGCCCCTGGCGGCATCCGTACGAGCATACCCACTCATTCAACGATCCAGTCAGACACATGGCCACCACAGACGACGTCCTAACGCAGATCGAGTCGGAGGACGTAGACTTCCTGCGTCTGCAGTTTACCGACATTCTGGGGACGGTCAAGAACGTCTCCATCCCCGCCCACCAGGCCGAGAAGGCCTTCGAGGAGGGCATTTACTTCGACGGGTCCTCCATCGAGGGCTTCGTCCGAATTCAAGAGTCGGACATGCGGCTCGACCCGGACCCGGACACCTTCACCGTTCTTCCCTTCCGCAGCCAACGGGGGGACGACACCGTCTCGGCCCGCCTCATCTGCAACGTCATCAACACCTCCACCGGCGAGCCCTTCGAGGGTGACCCCCGCTACGTGCTTCAGCGCGCCGTGGACCGGGCCGCCGAGCACGGGTACGAGTTGAACGCCGGCCCCGAGCCCGAATTCTTCGTCTTCGAGAAGGACGAGAACGGACGGGCCACCACCGAGACCCACGACTCGGGCGGCTACTTCGACCTCGCGCCGAAGGACCTCGCGCAGGAGATCCGGGCAGAGGTCATCTACACGCTCGAGGAGATGGGCTTCGAGGTCGAGGCCAGCCACCACGAGGTGGCCCGCGGCCAGCACGAGATCGACTTCAAGTACGACGACGCCCTGAGCACGGCGGACAACATCGCCACGTTCCGCTCGGTGGTGCGGGCCACGGCGGAGCTGCACGACGTGCACGCCACGTTCATGCCCAAGCCCATCGCGGGCATCAACGGCTCGGGGATGCACACCCACCTCTCGCTGTTCGAGAACGGCGACAATGCCTTCCACGACGACAGCGACGAGTTCAACCTGAGCGAGACCGCCTACAAGTTCCTCGGCGGCATCCTGGAGCACGCCCCGGCCATCGCGGCGGTCACGAACCCGATCGTGAACTCCTACAAGCGGCTCGTGCCCGGCTACGAGGCCCCCATCTACGTGGCCTGGAGCGACGTCAACCGCTCGGCGCTGGTGCGCAAGCCGGCCGCGCGCATTCCGGCGGCGTCCCGCATCGAGCTCCGCTCGCCGGACCCGTCGTGCAACCCCTACCTCGCGATCGCGGTGATGCTCCACGCCGGGCTCGACGGCATCGAGAACGACCTGGAGGCCCCCGGCCCGGTCCGTGAGAACATCTACGAGTTCACCGAGGCGGACCGCGAGGAGCGCGGCATCGACACGCTGCCCTCGACGCTCGGCCAGGCCATCGCGGCGCTGCAGGAGGACGAGGTGGTCCTCGACGCCCTCGGCCCGCACGTGAGCGAGAAGTACGTGCAGGCCAAGACGCAGGAGTACACCGAGTTCCTGGCGTCGGTCTCCGAGTGGGAGCTCGACCGCTACCTGGAGACGTATTAGGGCCCTCGCCTCCATTCCGCTCTTCCGTTCGCCGGCCGGCGTCCTTCAGGGCGTCGGCTGGTTTTTTTTAGATGCTCGCGCGGGTCGGCACTTCGCTCGCCCAGTCCCGCGATCCGCTCCTTGTGGGCTTGCACAACTGAGACGGCAGAAATCGCAGATTTCGGGACGCTGTTTCCGCCCAGCTCTCCTGCGGGGAAACTGCTCGGATTCGCCCGCCGCCGGCACACGCGAACAATTGTGGCGTTCGAAAACCGAGACCCGAAACCGTCAGAGTAGTTGTGCAACTAGTGGCTTGCCCAACTGAACGAGCCGATGTCGCCGACGCCACAACGGATCTTCCTTCAGGGCTACGGGTCGCCCTCGGCGACGAGCCCCCGGCCCGCGCAGCATCCGGTGCGCCGCGACCTGCTGCCGCGTCAATCGTGACTCTATGGGGGCCGCGATCTCTGTGACTTTATAAGAGTAAACGCCGGACGCTTCCCGGATGAGAACTGCCTCTGAAGCAGACCCTCCCCTTCGCCCTTGAAGAACATGCCACCCGGACCTCTCGGAGGGAGCGCGCACGGAAATTCTTCGTTGTGTGATCCCGACGGCTGGTATGTTGATTTTCCCTCGTGAGAGGGACACCTTCCCGGAACAGTCGGGAAC
>JAZKTD010000121.1:0-9962 GCA_036625705.1 Salinivenus sp. | reverse complement strand
GCCCAGGACAGGTCGACCCTGGTCGGGGCCAACGTGGCCCTGCGCGAACCCGACGCGCCGACCGTCGTGCGGGGGGCGGCGACCGACGCGGAGGGCAGCTTCCGATTCACCGGGGTGTCGCCGGGAGAGTATGTCCTGGAGGTGCGCTTCGTCGGGTACCGGACGCAGCGGCGCCCCCTGGCGCTGGAGACCGGCGAGTCGCGCGACGTGACGGTCGAGCTGCCGCTGTCGACCTCGAGTCTGGAGACGGTGATCGTGTCGGCGTCGCGGCAGCAGGAGAAAGTCCTCAACGCCCCGGCCTCGATTTCCGTCCTCCAGCCCGAGGAGATCGGGCGTCAGACCAACACCTCGACGGTCGAGGCCATCCGTTCCGCCCCGGGCGTCGACATGGCCCAGACGGGCATCGACCGGCGCGAGGTGGTCCTGCGCGGGTTCAACGAGGCGTTCAGCGGCGCCACCTACGTGCTCACCGACTACCGCGAGGCCGCCGTGCCGTCCCTGGGCGCAAACGTCCACAGCCTCATGCCGAACATGTCCCTCGACGTCGACCGCATCGAGGTCGTGCGCGGTCCTGGATCGGCGCTGTACGGCCCGGGCGTGGACAGCGGCGTGATCCACTACTTCACGAAGGATCCCTTTCAGGACCCCGGCACCTCGGTGTCGGTGTCGGGCGGCACGCGACAGTACGTCGCCGGGCAGTTCCGCACCGCCGGCACGGTTGCCGACCACTTCGGCTGGAAGATCACCGGCCAGTACGCCCAGGCCAACGAATGGGAACTCGACCCGAGCGACGCGCCCGACCGCCGCGAAATCGACCGCTATCGCGTCTACCAGGGCCGCGACCGGGTGCCCGAGGGCCGCAATGTTGCGGCCAACGACGTCGACGGGGACGGCGAGGACGAATTCCGGCTCCGTCGGGAAAACGACTATCAGAAGCTCAACGTGAACGGCCTCCTGCAGTACAGGAGCGACGGCGCGACGACGGTCTCACTGAACGGCGGCTTCTCGGAGCTCAAGAGCGTCGTGCAGTCGGGCATCGGCACGCTGCAGGCCGACGGCTTCGGCTACGCCTACGGCCAGCTCCGCGTACGGTCCGGCGGCTTCTTCGGGCAGGTGTACCTCAACGCCAACGAGTCCGGCGACGACACCTACGTCTACGGATCCGGCGACCGGATCGCCGACGAGGGCCTGCAGTGGAACGGGCAGCTGCAGTACAACGCCGACGTGCCGCAGATCGGGACGCAGGTGATTGCCGGGGTCGACGCCGACCTCACGATCCCGCGCACCGAGGGTCGCATTCTCGGGCGCAACGAGGGGAACGACGACATTCAGGAGTACGGCGCCTACACGCAGACCACGACGGACCTGACGGAGACGCTCGCCCTGACGCTGGCCGGGCGTCTGGACTACAACAACGTCGTCGAGCAGGTACAGCTCTCGCCGCGCGCGGCGCTCGTCTACACGGCCACCCCGCAGAACACCCTCCGCGCCAGCTACAACCGCTCCTTCTCGTCGCCGGGCACAAACTCGCTGTTCCTCGACATCGAATCGCTCCGACAACCGCTTGGGGGCGACAGGGATCTGGTTTTCCAGGGTTTGGGGGCCGCGGACGGATATTCGTTCGAGAACTTCGAAAACAACGGCACCGTCCGCTTTTCGCTTCCCGTGCCGGGCTTCTTTAAGCAGGACTTCCCGCTGGGCGCCCTTCCGTTCTACCCGATGCACGCGGCCGTCGCCGACCAGACCGTCGTCCAGACCCCGAACGGGCCCCAGTTCGTCGACCCGGTGTCGCAACGACTCTCCCAGGCGGGGCTCTCCCCTCAGCAGCAGGCGACGCTGGCGGGGCTGTTCGGGACGCTGGCCCAAAATCCAGGCGAGTTCACGACCGCCAACGGTCCGGTCACGACCTCCCGCGCGGCCGTTCAGCTCGGCATTCCGAACAACAGCGAAAAGGGATTCCGGGCTGTCAGTGGCCCCGAGCCCATCCCGGCGCTCGAGCAAACAACGACACAGACGTTCGAGGTGGGGTACAAAGGCGTCCTCGGCGACCGCGTGATTGTCAACGTCGACACCTACTACGAGCAGAAGGAGGACTTTATCGGCCCCCTCGTCGTCGAATCGCCGCTCGCCTACCTGCAGGAGCAGGGCCTGACGCAGGAGGCGGCGATGGGACTCGGGCAAGTCTTCGGGACGACGAGCGACCCGACCGTCCAGACGCTACTGAATAGCCTCGCGAACTCCGGCGTCCCGCCCGATCAGGTCGCCGCCCTTCTCGGGAGCATTGTCGGCAGCAGTCTCGCCAACACGCCGACCGCTGTCGTCCAGCCCGACGAGCAGATCCTGCCGAACGGGGGCGGGGCGGGCGAGGTCGGCGCCATGCTGAGCTACCGCAACTTCGGAACCGTCGAGTACTGGGGCATCGACGCCTCCCTGCAGGCGCAGGTGACCGACCAGCTCGACGCCTTCGCCAACGTCTCCGTCGTCAGCGACGACTTCTTCGACAACGAAGAGCTCGACGAGGAGAACACGTCGCTGAGCCTGGCGCTGAACGCCCCCTCGTTCAAGGCCAAAGGCGGATTCGACTACCGCCTCAGCGACGCTGGCCTCTCGTTTGGGGCGTCCGGCAACTACGTCGACGGGTTCCCCGTCGAAACCGGCCCGTACGTCGGGGAGGTCGAGAGCTACTTTCTCCTCGACGCCCACGTCGGCTACGAGTTCACGGACTCGATTCCGGGCCTGAGCGCCAACCTGACGGCAAAGAACCTCCTCAACAACGAGCACCGCGAGTTCGTCGGCGCCCCGGAACTGGGCCTCATGCTCATGGGCCGCCTCACGTACACGCTGCCGTAGGACTCTCCGACGGCCGGGCGCCGCGACGATCGAGCAGGGGCCGTCCGCGCCGGGCACAGTGGGCCCTTCTGGGCACCATCGGTGGGGCCGCCCCTACTCGAGCCGGAAGGTGAAGGTAATCGTCCCGGTCTGGGTTTCCTGCGGCGCGCCGGGCGGCAAGGCATTGAAGCGCCAGCGCTGCAGGGCGTCCATAACGGCGGCCTCCAGCTTCGGGTTGCCTTTGATCAGCGGGATGCGCTTGACGATGCGGCCCTCCGGGCTGACGGTGATGCGCACCCGGATGCGGGCGTTGACCTGCTCGGTGTAGGCGGGGAGCGGGGCAAATTCGGGGTTGCGGTCGAGCCCCTCGATGTTGTAGGGAGCGGAGGCCTGCTCGGAGGCGCCCTCGCCCGGGTCGCCGGTCTCGTTGTCGCCGGGCTCCTCGCTCGGCTCCTGCTCGTCGGCCGCCTGGTCTCGCTCGGGCTGCGGCTCGGCCTCGGGCGGCTCGGCCTCCTCTTCCTCCGGCGGAATCGTCTCCTCGGCCGACGGCTCCTCCTCCGGAAGCTCCACCTGCTCGTTCTGCGGCTCCTGGGCCGCCTCCTCCGGCTCGGTCTCCGGCTCCGGGGTCTCTTCCTGGGCCTCCGGCGCCGCGGCCTCCTCGACCGTCTGCGTGGCGTCGACGGGCTGACCCGGCGAGAACTCGCCAAACTCGACCTCGACGTAGCCGAGCTGCTGGGGCGGCGGCCGCGAGGCGGTGAGGTAGGCCGCCAGGACCCCGATCCCGACGTGCAGGAGGACGCTCACCCCCAGTCCGATCCAGTCTCGCTGCGTCATGGCCGCGCGCTGCTGTGGAGAATCGATCGAGCGGCGCCGCGCTGCCCCGATCGGGCGGGCGACCCCGTAGGTCTTTGACTTCCGTCCGGCGGCAGAAGTTCGGCGGACGAGAGCCTGAACCGGCCTACGCGTCGGACCAGCCCGCCTCGGCGGCGTAGCGGGCCCGCACCGGCGGGGCGGGGGTCGGCGGCGCGTCGGCAAACGTGTACGCGGCCCGCACGGCGTCCCGGACGCCGTCGACGGCCTCCGGGGAGGCGGTGTGCAGACGGGCCAGGACGTCGCCCGGCGCGACCGGGTCGCCCGGCTTCTTCAGCGCGGAGAGCCCGGCGATGGGGTCGACGTCGTCCTCCTTCGTCCGGCGCCCGGCGCCGAGGTCCACGGCGGCGTGGCCGATGGCGAGGGCGTCGAGGTCGGCCACGTAGCCGGTAGCGTCGTCGGGGGCCCGGACCGCGGCCACCGGGGCACTGTCGGCGCGTGCCGACGGATCGTCCACCACGCTCGGGTCCCCCCCCTGCGCCTCGACGAACCGGCGGAAGCGCTCCAGGGCCGCGCCGCTCGCAATCGCCTCGCGGGCCCGCTTGCGCCCCGCCTCGGCCGTGTCCGCCCCGCCGCCCAGGGCAATCATTTCGCCCGCCAGGGCCCGCACGATCGTCATGAGCGCGGAGTCGGCGTGCCGGCCCCGCAGGCACTCGATGCTCTCGGCCATCTCGGGCCAGTTGCCCACCGCCCGGCCCAGGGGCACGTCCATGTTCGTCATCACCGCCACGGCGGGCGTGTCGTGCTCCGCCCCGATGGCGACCATCGTCTCCGCCAGCGTGCGGGCGTCGGCCTCCGTCTTCATGAACGCCCCGCGCCCGCACTTCACGTCGAGCACGAGGGCCTGGTTGCCCTCCGCGAGCTTCTTGCTCATGATGGAGGCGGCGATCAGCGGAATGGCGTCGACCGTGGCCGTCACGTCGCGCAGGGCGTAGAGCTTTTTGTCGGCCGGGGCCACGTCGCCGGTCTGCCCCGAGATGACGAGGCCCAGGTCCGCCACCTGCCGCCGGTAGGCCTCGACGGAGAGGTCGACGCGGAAGCCCGGGATCGACTCCAGCTTGTCGAGCGTGCCGCCGGTGTGCCCGAGGCCGCGGCCGCTGAGCTTGGCCACCGGGACGCCGCAGCCGGCCACCAGCGGGACCAGGATGGGCGACACCTTGTCGCCGACGCCGCCGGTCGAGTGCTTGCCGACCGGGGTGCCCTCGACGCCCGAGAGGTCGATGTGAACGCCCGACCGGAGCATCGCGTCGGTGAGGCCCGCCGCCTCCGCGTCGGTGAGGCCGTTGAGGTAGGCCGCCATCAGGAACGCACTCATCTGATAGTCGGGCACCGAGCCGTCGGTGTAGGCGTCGACGAAGGCCGTCAGGTCCGCGGCGGAGAGCGCCTGTCCGTCGCGCTTCGCGGCGATGAGCCGTACGGGATTGACGTCAGACATGGGGTCGTAGCACGTGGGCACAGTCACCGTTGGAACGGTTTCGCTCAACGCAGGGCCCCGAGCCGTTCCACGCGACCCCGTTCAACGCTCCAACGCAAAAAAGAATGGGCCACCTGCCTGGACAGGTGACCCGCAGTCTCAAAACCGAATGGGCGGGGGGCTACTCCTCCGCCTCCTCTTCGCCTTCGTCGTCCTCGTCGTCTTCGTCGAGGCCGTAGCGGCGGTTGAATTTCTCGACGCGGCCCGCCGTGTCGACGAACTGACGCCGGCCGGTGTAGAAGGGGTGGTTCGTCGAGTCGACCTCGGTCTCGTAGGTGTCCTGGTCCATCGTCGAACGGGTGACGAATTCCGTCCCGTCGGCCAGTGTGATGGTGACGTCGTTGTACTCGGGGTGCAAGTCCTCTTTCATGGCGCTGCCGCTGTTTCGGTCGCTCAAGCGTAGTGGGTCACAATCGACCGGGGTACACGGCACGGGCCCCCGAAAGTTTCGACCCGGCTCCGCGAAGAAGCCGCAAAGGGCGGGCGGAGAGCACCGCAATCGCATCCTGACGCCCGGAACGAACGGGAGAGGCTCACGGGCCCCCTCCCCGCCGACGTTGCCGGGAAGAGTGGGCGCATGGACGGGGGCCTCCCGCCCCGCTGCGAGCCCGCCTCGGCACGGGGGCGTCGGGCCGAAATCGCCGTGGGGCTTGGAGACTCCGGTCGAGATTCCGTTTACTGTAGAGTGGTCGTTTCCCGCCGTCTCCTTCCCAACCGCTTTGCCCACCCATGAGCGCTCACAATCGCGCCGGTCAGCCCGCCTCCGAGTCGTCGCTCGTCGACGTATCGGCCCTCCTCGAAGCCTATCAGTCCCGAACGCCCGACCCGTCGACGCCGGCGGAGCGCGTGTCGTTCGGCACGTCGGGGCACCGCGGCTCGTCCCTGGACACGACGTTCAACGAGGCCCACATCCTGGCCATCGCCCAGGCCATCGCCGAGTACCGGGCACAGGCCGACATCGACGGGCCTCTCTTCCTCGGCATGGACACCCATGCCCTCTCGGCCCCGGCCCACGCCACGTGCCTGGAGGTGCTGGCCGCACACGAAGTGGCGGTGCGCGTGGCGGCCGACGACGGCGTGACGCCCACGCCCGCCGTCTCCCACGCCATCCTCACCCACAACCGCGGCGACCACGCGGGGCAGGCGGACGGCATCGTGATCACCCCGTCGCACAACCCGCCGGCCGACGGGGGCATCAAGTACAACTCGCCCACCGGCGGTCCCGCGAGCCCCGACGTCACCGCCTGGATCGAGGACCGGGCCAACGACCTGCTCGAGGGCGGCCTCCAGGACGTGGACCGGACGCCCTACGACCGGGCCGTCGCGGCCGACTCGACACAGACTCACGACTTCCTCGGGCAGTACGTCGACGACCTCGACGCAGTCATCGACATGGACGCGATCCGCGACTCCGGCCTCTCGTTCGCCGTCGACCCGCTGGGCGGGGCGGGCGTGGACTACTGGACGGCCATCGCGGAGCGCTACGACCTGCCGCTCGACGTGCTGCGCACGGAGGTCGACCCCACGTTCCGCTTCATGACGCTCGACTGGGACGGCCAGATCCGCATGGACCCCTCCTCGGAGCACGCCATGCAGTCCCTCATCGAGCTGAAGGACGACTACGACGTGGCCTTCGCCTGCGACACCGACCACGACCGCCACGGCATCGTCACGGCCAGCGGCGGCCTCATGGCGCCCAACCACTTCCTCTGCGTGGCGCTCGACGCCCTGCTGGAGACGCGCGCCGACTGGGCCGACGACCTGGCCGTGGGCAAAACCGTCGTCACCACGAGTCTGCTCGACCGCGTGGCCGAGCGGCACGGGCGGGCCGTCCACGAGGTGCCGGTGGGCTTCAAGTGGTTCGTCGACGTGCTGCTCGAGGAGCGCTGCTGCTTCGTCGGGGAGGAGAGCGCCGGGGC
The DNA here is from genome assembly GCA_036625705.1 of Salinivenus sp. Taxonomy (GTDB): domain Bacteria; phylum Bacteroidota; class Rhodothermia; order Rhodothermales; family Salinibacteraceae; genus Salinibacter. Next base: position 2,870 of record JAZKTD010000121.1, on the reverse strand, counting down.
CTCCTTCCTCCGGCGGAACGGCCACGTCTGGACGACGGACAAGGACGGCATCATCGCCGGCCTCCTCGCCGCCGAGATCACGGCCAAAACCGGCGTGGACCCGAGCGAGCGCTACGCGGCGCTCACCGAGGATCTCGGATCGCCGGTGTTCGAGCGGAAGGACGCCCCGGCCACGCCCGACCAGAAGGCCGCCCTCAAGGCCCTGTCGCCGGAGCAGGTCCCGCAGGACGAGATTGCGGGCGACCCGATCACCTCGATCCGGACGAAGGCCCCGGGCAACGACGCCCCCATCGGCGGCCTCAAGGTCGAAACCGAGCACGGCTGGTTTGTGGCGCGTCCCTCCGGTACGGAGGCAATCTACAAGATCTACGCGGAGAGCTTCCGGGGCGAGGCCCATCTCGAGCAGCTGCACGCCGACGCCCAGGCCCTCGTCACCCGCGCGTTCGAGGCCTCGCCGAAGGTAGAGACGTCGCCGTCGGGCGGCTGAGGGCCCGCCGGGCGGCTCTATCTGTGAGGATTTGCTAACGTCGGTTGACAACTCCCCCCGCCACCCTTACTGTGGAGGGTGTCTCATCAAGAACGACCGAGGGAACAGGCCCGATGACGTCGTGGCAACCGGGTTTGACGCCGATGCACAGGCCTCGCTTGTGCACTGTCGGCGCCAAACCGCCTTGGTGCCAACTCCTGCCCTGCTGCATCGCCAGCGGCGATGCCCCGTCGGGGAAAGATGAGAGGACTGCTTCGCTCGCGGCACGACCCGCGACGCCGGGGCTTCTCCTCTGTCGTCTTGGTGAGACCACCACGCCTCTTTCCTCACCAAGACGCGGCTGCCCTCATGGACTTCGATCCGGCAACCGAGCTGACCCTGGCCGGTCAGGATCTCGATACGTCCTACAACAGCATCGCCCCACCCCTCTACCAGTCCGCCAACTTCCGGTTTGAGGACGTGGGCGAGACGAAAGGGTTCGACTACTCCCGCAGCGGCAACCCGACGCGGGGGAGCCTCGAAGACATCCTCGCCGACCTCGACGGCGGCGCGGGGGCTGTGGCCACCTCGACGGGCATGTCGGCCGTCGCCACGGTCACGCACCTGTTCGACACCGACGCCCACATTCTCTGTGCCCACGACTGTTACGGGGGCACCGAGCGGCTCTTCTCGTACCTCGCCGATCAGGGGAAGCTGTCGGTCTCGTACCGGGACCTGTCCGACCACGAGGCCCTGGCCGACGCGGTCCGCCCAACCACCGAGGCCCTCTGGGTGGAAACGCCGTCCAACCCGCTGCTCCGCATCGTCGACCTGGAGGCGCTCGCCCAGTTCGCCGATGCGCACGATCTGCTGCTGGTCGTGGACAACACCTTCCTCTCCCCGGCCCTGCAGCGGCCCCTCGAGTACGGGGCCGACCTCGTCGTATACTCGACGACAAAGTACCTGAACGGCCACTCCGACGTGGTGGGCGGGGCCATCGTCGCCCGGACCGAGGCGTTGGCCGAGGACCTCGACTTCGTCGCCAACGCGTACGGGACCGTGGCGGCTCCCTTCGACAGCTGGCTCGTCCTGCGCGGGGCGAAGACGCTGCCGGTGCGCATGCGGCAGCACGAGACCAATGCCCGCGCGGTGGCCCACGCCCTCGACGAGCATCCGGCGGTGGCCCGCGTCTGGTACCCCGGCCTGCGCGACCACCCCGGCCACGAGACGGCCCGCAAGCAGCAGGACGGGTACGGCGGCATGGTCTCGTTCGTCGTCGCCGACGACGTCGAGGTGGAGACGCTGCTGCGATCGACCGAGGTGTTCGCCCTCGCCGAGTCGCTGGGCGGGGTCGAGTCGCTGATCGAACACCCCACCACCATGAGCCACGCCTCGATGGCCCCCGAGCAGCGCGAGGCCGCCGGCATCACCGACGACCTCGTCCGCCTCTCCGTCGGCATCGAGTCCACCGACGATCTTCTCCGAGATCTCGACCAGGCCCTCGAGGCCGCGCGCACGACCCGGTCGACCTCCGAGCCCGAGGCGGCCCCGGTGCGGATGGGCACGTAGGCCGACGACACAGACGGGGGACGTCCCTCCTCCGACGCCCGCACGAACTCCAATCAGGATCGCTGCTGTCCGGAAAGGGGTCACAGGCCCTGCGGGGAAGACCAGAAGGGGACTTCCGCGCTTCTCAAGACCCGAAACGAAATGCAGGCGGCAGAGGGCACCGGCGCGGGCACATTATGCCACCGTAATCAAATATCTCGGAGCAGGGAGATAATTCAGCGTTTACAACGGTCCGCCGCGTGGGCGTTAGATACAGGACCGAACCCTTGTTTGCTATTCGGTTGCCCCACGTAAAATGGACGGTTCCCGCTACGGGTACGCCGCACTTGTCGTCACTGCGGTGCTTACCTTTTCGCTCTCCACGCTGCTGGCTATTCTCTCTTCTCGCACGGGAGACCAAAGCGTCGATCGCCGATACCGTCGCCGATGAGGAACGGGCGCCATGTGTCGTTTCCTCGTTGTGCGTCGCCCCCTCTTGTCCCTCGATCCCCTCGATATGCCATGGTGCGTCGCGTCGCTTTCGGCGGCCTCCTGCTCGCCCTCGTGGTGGGCGGAGGGGCCTCGGTCCTTCCGCTCGACGAGAATCCTGCCCGCCCGGGGCGCTCCCCGTCGGCCTCCCTCCGGCTGAACGACCTCCAGGTGCTCGGCAGTCACAACAGCTACAAGGCCGCCATCGACACCTCGCTGATGCAGATCCTGCGGCAGCGCCGGCCGGAGACGGCCCGGGCCCTCGACTACGCCCACCCGCCGCTCCGGGAGCAGCTCGAGCTCGGCCTGCGGAGCCTCGAGCTCGACGTGTTCTACGACCCGGAGGGCGGCCGCTACGCCGATCCCC
>JAZKTD010000120.1:0-10065 GCA_036625705.1 Salinivenus sp. | reverse complement strand
GACCGGCGCCGAGAGGAGGCTGCAGGCTCTCGGGAATCGGGAGAGCGACCGTACAACCCCTACCGCCCCAACACAGACGGACAATGTCCACGTCCCCCACGATTCGCAGTGCCACCGAGAACGACGCCGAGACGATCGCCCGGTTCAATCGGCAGATGGCCGAGGAGACGGAGGGGAAGGCCCTCGACCCGGAGACGACGCGGCGCGGCGTGCAGGCGATCTTCGACAACCCCAGTCGCGGCTTCTACCTCGTGGCCGAGCGGGCGGGGTCGGTGGTGGCGAGCCTGATGATTACCACCGAGTGGAGCGACTGGCGCAACGGGCAGTTCTGGTGGATCCAGAGCGTCTACGTACAGCCGGATGACCGGCGCGCGGGCGTCTACACGGCCCTGCACCGCGCGGTGCGGCGGCGGGCCCGGGAGGCGACGACCGTCTGCGGCCTGCGCCTCTACGTAGAGCGGACCAACGGACGGGCCCGGGACACGTACGAGGCCCTCGGCATGACCCAAACCTCGTACCGGATGTACGAAGAGATGCTATAGATCGTCCGGCTCCTGCGCGCAGAAGCCGGGCGCGCCGTCGCCGTGCTCCTCGCCCTTGGCCATCGCCACGTACTGGCCGATGAAGGTGACGGCCCGCTCGCCCGCGGCGTCGATCTTGCACTTCAGTTCGAGCCGCGCCCGCCCCCATCGGTCCAGCATCCGCTGGAAGCGATCGAGGGCGTCCTCGTCCGGCCGCTCGCAGATCACAGAGATGTTTTCGCAGACGGGCCGCAGGTACTCGATGTCGCTTTCCTGAATCATGACCTCCACGCGGCGCTTCATGTCCTCGACCGCGTCCTCCACGACCTGGTGCATCATCGCCCAGCCGGTGACGGTGGCGAGCATGCTGAGGCTCCCGCCGAAGGCACTGCCCATATGATTCGTGTTGGGCTGCAGCGGGGCCGAAGCGCGCACGCGGCCCTCCTCGTCGGCCGCGAGCGAAAACTCGAGGTGCTGGGTAATGGGCATCTCCTCGGCGATGAGGCGCTCCAGCTCCTCCAGAGCCATTTCGGTGCGGGACGAACTGGCCATGGCACAAATCCCTTCGGGGTAGTCAGTAGGCAGATCGGGAATTAACGTGCTCTCCTAACGACCCACTCCGACGTACGTTCTCCCGGAGAGCCGGTTGTATTGTTACACTTGGCCAAAGGAAAGCTCGCCCGGGGAGAAGTGCAATCGGATCCGGAGATGCGCGAGCGGCGGGCCGGCCGGGCCCCGACCCCTTCCGAGGAGTCTCTCTCTATCTTTCCAACTTCGGGTTCTTCCCTATGCCCTCCACCAATCCGTTTGCCGACATCGCGGCGCGCTACGCCGACCACCCGCCGCGTCTGCGCCGCCCGCTCGTCACGGAGGCGGTCGGGCAGGTCATCCCCTTCGTAGAGACGGCCGGGTGCAGCGTCGAGGCGTACACGCCGACGCGGGTGGCCGTCCGCCTCGACAACCGCACGGCCGTGCAGAACCACCTCGGGGGCCTCCACGCCGCGGCGCTGGCCCTGCTGGCCGAGACGGCCTCCGGCCTCGTCGTGGCGCTCAACGTGCCGCCGGCGTCGGCGCCCCTGCTGCGGACGATGGACGTGTCGTTCGAGCGCTACGCCCGGCACGCCGTGCAGGCCGAGGCCACGCTCACCGGCGACGAGAGCGACCGCATCCAGTCCCGCCCCATCGGCCGGATCGACGTCGACGTGACCCTGACCGCCCCCGCGAACGACGAGTCCCTCGTCTCCAGCGCCCTGGAGTGGGCGTGGCTGCCGGAGGGGCGGCTGTCCCGGGACGGGTAGGGCGACCGTCGTCGCGTGCCCGGAGGGCGCCCGCCACCTCCGCTCGGCGGTGCCGTGGCGCCTCATCGCACCACCGTGACGCGCCGCGTGACGACGTGGTCGTCGGCTTGCAGGCGCACGAGGTAGAGGCCGCTCGGCAGCCGGCCCGCGTCGAACACCCGCTCCTTGCGGCCGGCCGGCTGTCGCCCCTCGGCGAGGGTCGCGACGCGGCGCCCCAGCGCGTCGTAGACCGACAGGTGCACGTCCGCCGCCCGCGGCAGCGTGTAGCGAAGCGTCGTCCGCCGGGCGAAGGGGTTCGGGGAGTTGCCCCGCAGCGCGAGCCGGTCCGGGTCGTCGAGGCGGACCCTGACCTCGGGGCCGTAGGTGGCGCTGCCGTCGGCGTCGACCTGCCGGAGGCGGTAGGTCAGGGCCTCGGCGGCAAAGGGCACGGCCCGGTCGATGAAGCGGTAGCGGCGCGGTGCGGCGGTGGTGCCGGCGCCGTCGACGAAGCCAATCTCCGCAAACGCCCCGTCGTCCGCGCGCCGCTCGACGGCAAAGCCGCTGTTGTTCGTCTCCGAGGCGGTCTGCCAGCGTAGCTGCACGCCGGCCGTGGCCTGGGCGGCTTCGAAGCCTGCCAGCTCGACCGGGAGGGCGGTGGCGTCCGGGCCGATCTGCACGGCGAGAGGGGAGCCGAAGAGCGGACCCCCCCTCGCGTCGTAACGGTACTCCAGCCCGCTGCCGCCGGCGGCGTCCTCGATCCCGACCGTCGCGCCCTCCAGGTCGATCGACGCGCCGTGCTCCTTGTACTGCAGCTTGATGGCCCCGTTCGTGGTGGCGTCGGGCCCGGCGAGCAGCACGACCTGGCCGGTGATCCAGCCGTCCGCGTCGGCGTTGTACTCGGGGTAGCGCTCGAAGGTAATGACGTGTGCGTCCGTCCCGTTCACCGTCGTCGTCTGCGTGTAGAGGTGTCGGCCGGAGACGTCGGAGTCGGACGGGTCGAGGTCGTCCCAGAACCAGGCCACGAGCGCGTTGGGCGCGTCGCCGGTTGGGATCGTCTCGTTCGACGAGGCGTCCTCGCTCCCGGGGTCGGTGAAGGTGATCCACCCGTTCGAGCTGATCCAGTACTGCGTGTAGTCCTGCCCGAAGAAGCGGAAGGAAAAGCCGAGGTTGAAGGGACCGATCACGCCGTCGTCGGGGAGGGAGCCGATGCGGTCGGTCCCGGTGCCGGAGAGGTCGATCCAGTCGAACGCAGGCCGTGAGGGGGCGTCGTCGGCGAAGAAGGTCGAGTTGGCGAAGAAGTAGCCGGCCTGCTCCCCGAAGTTCGGATTGGTGATCTGGTCGGCGGCGAGAGGGATCGCCGTGGTCGCCGTGCCGTCGGCGTCGCCGTTGTGGGCGAGGTCGACCTGGGCGGTGACGCTCCCGCTCGTCTCGGGACCGACGACCTGCACGGCCACCTCCACCGTCTGCCCCGTGCTGAGGTCGACGGGGAAGCTCGGCTGGGCGACGTCGAACCGCGTCGCGTCGCTCCCGCTCAGCGTGGCGCCGGAGAGGGTAAGCGTCCCGCTCCCCACGTTCTCGATCTCGACCGTCTCCACGGTTCCCACCTCGGCGTCGCGGAAGTCGAGGTCCGCGGGGACGGCCGACAGCAGCGGGTAGGGCGTCCCGGTGACGTCGAGCGTGACGCTGTCGTTGGTGCCGTTCTCGTTGTAGTTGAGGCTGGTCGTGTAGCCGTTCGGCGCGATGTTGGCCTGCGCAAAGGTGTCACTGATCTGCTCCTCGGTGAATGAGGAGTTGTCGCCCACGAGGGTGTACGTGTCGAGCGGCACGTCATCGAGGGTGACGTTCAGCGTGCCATCCAGTGCGATGGTACCTGTCGCACGCAGCTCGTCCTCGTCGGCCGCGGCGCCGCCCACGAGGTCGAGGTCGAGCGTGGCCGAGGCGTCCATCACGAAATTGCTGATCTCGAGGATCCCGGTCGGGTCCACCGAGTGGCCGGGCGCCACGCGGCCGTCGTTCGTGACCTGCGCGGCGTTCGCCCATCCTAGGAAGCCGGTGCCGGCGATCTCCGCGCCAGGCTGGTTTGTGAACCCGCCGGTCACGTTCACCACCCCCCGGCGCACCTGCGGGTTGTCGACGGTTCCGACGCCGTAGCCCAACCGAAATGTCCCAGCATTGTCAAGGTCTACGCCCAGCACGCCCGCGGTCGTCCCGTCGTCGATAAACTGGAGCAGTCCGTTGTTGGTGAAGGTCGGTCGACTGGAGGGCGTCCCCAGCGTGTCGATCCCTTCCCCGGCAGTTCCGGTTTTCATCCGAAGCGTACCGTCGTTCGCCCAGCTGGTGCCCGCGCCCATGCGAATGCGATCGGCACCAAACGTCTCTGCCCCAATCACGCCCTCGTTCACCACCGTTGCCCCGTCCGCGAGGTCCAAATTGTCGATGCGTGCGATGTTGCTTCCTGTCGGGACGACCCCGGGCCCAAACGTCACCGCCTTCTGCCGGATGAGGCCGTCGAGGTCGAGGAACGTCGTCACTGTCAGCGTGCCGGACCCGCCCAACTCGGCTACGGCGCCGGAGGGGCTATCCATCCGCAGCTCGCGGACGGAAACGTCGTGGTCGACGGTGAGGATGCCCGGTCGACCCTCTTCTTCGAACAGATACAACTCCTCTCCCAATCCGCCGAGGGTCATGCTCCCAGGAAAGGTCACGTCGGCGCCGTTAATGCGCGTTAGCGCCTCCGGTGCGCCGCTGAGATCGTAGGTGACATTGGTGAGGTTGAGGGGCGAGCGCAGCTTATCAAACGTGACCGTCCCGCCGCCTTGAATGGTGGCACCGGTGAGGTCGTGCGGCGTGATGCCGAAGCGCTCGCCAAACCTCAGCCGCGCGTTGTCGAAGCCATCATTGGGGCTCGTCTCGGCCGGCACGATGAACGTCCCGCTCGAGGTCCCCCCGCCCGAGAATTCGGCCGCCCCGTTGGGCTGGAGGTCCACCGTCCCCTCGTTGTTAAAGATGGCGTCCGCACCGGTTTGCATCGTGGCGCCGGGCTTGTTGTTTACGACGGGATACGGCGTCACCTCTTCCTGCCCGTTGTCCAGCGCGCCGACGACCGAGATGCTCACGCCCGCTTCGATCACGCCGTAGTTGTCGATCGTCGTCCCGGCCTCCATGTCGATGAAGCAGCTGCCGGAGAGCGTGCCGTTGTTGGTGAACGTGTTTCCCTCCCCGATGCGAAGGCGCGTCCCGCACGAATTATTGCTGTCAGACGGCAGGGTGATGGCGACACTGATCGTGCCGCCGGAAAAGTTGGCTTCCTGGTCGACCTCGGCGTCTCCATCCCCGCCGATGCTGCCGCTATCCAGAAAAAGATAGTTCACGATGAGGGTAGCGCCCCCATCAATCGTGAGTGTCCCTGCCAGCTGGAGCTCGTTGACCGTCCGGCCGCTGGCGAGCTCGACGGAGCCGTTGATGATGGCCGTGTCGCCGGCGCCGGGCTCGCAGGGGTCGCCGCTGGCATCGTCCCAGTTGTTTTCATCACTCCAGAAGACCCCGTCCCCCTGCCCCGTCCAGGTACAGGTGCGGGCCGAGGCCGGGGACGCGGCCCCCAGGACAACTCCGAAGAATACAAAAATCGCCAGACAAATCGTTGTACGGGTCATCAACAAAGATGTGGTTGTCGAAAATGGGTCGAGTCTACCCTCGCTCCGGCACAAGAATTGATTGTCGGAAGGCCCCGAATCCGCCGCCGGGGCCCGACCTGCCTACTCCGGCGTTGTATCTACAGAACCAGGCCCGCCACAAAAAAGATAACGGACGTGGGGGATTGAGGAAATGATTAGTATTAGTTACTCTGTGTTACATTTTGGAATCATAGGTCTCTATGATTGACCTGTCCGGAGAAAAATACACGCGGGCCCAGCGCGTGCTGCTTTCGCCCCTGCAGTACGGCGACCCGCAGGCGTGGCTTCGGGCCGCGGCCGGGGCCGTCCAGCGTGTTCTCCGGGGCGACCACGCCTTTGCGCTCCAGCTGGGCCCCCGGACGAACACGATCACCGTCCACGAGGTCGACCCGGCGTTCAAGACGAAGGCGGAAGCCTACGGGGCCGAGGTGCTGTCGCCGTCCGGCCCCGAGGCGTCTCTTCCGTTGCCGGTGCGCATGCACCTTCAGCGGGTCGAGAACGGCTCCGGGGCCTACCACGAACGGGACCTCGCGCCCCGGGACGAGATCAAGCAGTCGCCGTTCTATCGGGAGGTGGCCGCCCCGTTCGGCGTGAAGTACGCCACGGGCCTCACCGTCGTCGAGGGGGCCTCGGAGACGAGCCTGTGCGTGGCGTTCGAGCGGGGAGACGCCCCGGGCTTTTCACGGGAGGCCTCGGCGAGGCTGGGCCTCCTGACGCCCGCCTTTGAGGCGGGACTGCGGCACCTGGAGCGATTCCGGGCCCTGGGCGCACACCTGCGCCGCGTCCTCGACGACCTCGCCGACGCCCTGTTCGTCTTCTCGGTCGACGGACGCGAGATGCACCGCAATCGTGCCCTGGTTGATCTCCTCCGATCCGTGCGCGATCCGGATCCGCTGTGCCGCGCCGCGGCCGATGTCGCCCTGTCGGTCGCCGAGCGCCGGCCCACGGGCTCACCGTTCCGCGGCCGTCGTGAGCTTCGGGCCCAAACCGAACGGTACGTCCTGTACGGCACCTACGCGGGCCCTCTCCTCGACGTCCGGTCCCGCATTCTGGTGTCGGTGGTGCGCGATTCGCCGTACCCGCCTCCGCTGCTGCTGCGGACGAGGTACGGACTGACCCCCCGCGAGGCGGAGGTGGCCCTGCTCGTCGCTCGGGGCCCCACGGACGCACAGATTGCCGAGCGCCTCGGCGTCAGCGTGCACACCGTGCGCCGTCACGTGAGTGCCGTGCGGGCGAAGATGGAGGTCGATACCCGCACCGGGATCGCCTACCGGCTCGCACAGGGGAAGGCACGCCCGAGCAGCGACCGAGGGGAGGAGGCCCGAGACGAGTGACGGTCTCCGGCGGGACTCACACGTCCCCCTCCTGCGGGCGCAGCGTCAGTTCCTCCAGCACGGTGCGGTCGGAGAGGTGGGTGGCGTCGACGACCGCCTGGGCCACGTCCTCGGGGGGCATGAACCGGTCCTCGGGCAGGTCGACGCCGTCCCAGGTCGGGGTGTAGGTGGCGCCGGGGAGGACGGTCGTCACGCGCAGGCCCTCGTCCTTCGTCTCCTCGCGCACAGTACGTGCGAGCCCCCGCACCCCGTGCTTCGCCGCGCAGTAGCCGGCGTTGCCCGGATAGGCCTGGAGGGAGGCCACCGAGCCCATGAAGAAGAGATGGCCGGCCCCGCGCTCCCGCATGGCGGGAAGGAAGGCCTGCGTAACGGCGAACGTGCCGGTGAGGTTGACGTCGAGCTGCTCGCGGAAGCCCTCGAGCGTCAGCTCGCCGAGCGGGGCGTATCGGAACAACCCGGCGTTGTTGACGAGCACGTCGGGGACGCCCCACTCCGCCCGCACCGTCTCGGCCACGTCGGCCACCGCGGCCGCGTCGGTCACGTCGGCCGGCAGCACGCGGGCCTCGCCCCCACGGGCGCGGCAGGCCTCGGCGGTCGCCTCCAGCTTCGATTCTGTGCGCGCCACCAGCGCCACCTGTGCCCCGTCGCGGGCGGCGAACGCCTCGGCGATGGCCCGCCCGATGCCCTGACTTGCGCCCGTCACAACGACAACCATTGTCGAATGTCGAATTGCGATCTTCGAGTGTGCAGAGAACGTCTATCCGGCAAAGATCACCGGTCCGGAAGGCAATTACAATTCGAAAATCGCCACTCGCAAATCGAAACTGCCTACTCGGTCGCGTGGATGAGGCGCATGAACTCGGCCCGGGTGGCGTGCTCGTCGAACTCGCCGCTCACGGAACTGGTCGTGGTCATCGAGTTCTGCTTCTCGGCCCCGCGCATCATCATGCACAGGTGCTTCGCCTCGATGACGACGGCGGTGCCGAGGGGCTGGAGCACCTCGTCGATGGCGTCCCGGATCTGGAGGGTCAGGCGCTCCTGTACCTGGAGGCGGCGGGCAAAGACCTCGACCGTGCGCGGAATTTTGCTGAGCCCCACGATCTTGCCGTCCGGGATGTAGGCCACGTGGGCCTTCCCGTAGAACGGCAGCATGTGGTGCTCGCAGAGGGAGTACACCTCGATGTCCTTCACCAGGATCATCTCGTCGTAGGCCTCCTCGAACAGGGCCTGCCGGAGAATTTCCCGGGGCTCGAGGGCGTAGCCGTGCATCAGAAACTGGTAGGCCCGGGCCACGCGCTCGGGGGTCTCCTTGAGGCCGTCCCGAGAGGGGTCCTCCCCCAGGATGTCGAGGATTGAAGAGACGTGGTCGGAGAGGGCCTCGGTGGTGTCCTCGTCGTAGACATCCCGCCGCTCGTAGAGCTTGGGCGGGCCGCCGATGGCGGTGCCGTTTTCTCGGAGGTCCTCGGAGGGAATTTTTTTCTCGGCCATATTGGGGGGGTGCGATGGGTAAGGGCGTGGGAGAGAGGGACTATTCGCCGCGGTACTCGACGAAGTTGCGGGGCGTCTCGTAGAGCCGGACGCAGTGCAGGCGGCCCGACGGCAGATGGTCCTCGAGCTGCTCCCAGATGGCGACCGCGAAGTTCTCGGTCGTCGGGTTGAGGCCGTCCATGAAGTCGACCTCCTGATTCAGGTTCTTGTGGTCGACCTTGTCGACGATGCGCTCGTGGAGGACGTCCTTCAGGGCGCCGAGGTCCACCACGTAGCCGGACTCCGGGTCCGGCTCGCCCGCCACGGTCACCTCCAGCACGTAGTTGTGTCCGTGCCACTTTGGATTGTTGCACTTCCCGAACGTCTCCTCATTCCACGCCGCCGACTTGTCGGGGTTGTGCAGCCGGTGGGCGGCGTTGAAGTGAACCTTGCGGGTGACGTAGACGGTCGGCATGGCGGGACGCCGGTTGGAAGTATGTGTTGTGACAAACATCTGGGTGCATACAATCCTACGGACCGGGGAGGCCGGATGTTGTTCGGCCCCCCAACAGATCCGTTACAGCGCCCCCGTTACGATCTCGTCTTGTGATTTCGCATCCGGCACCGCTATATTGCCTGACAGCAGGCACTTCGCCCGAAAACCGTTGCGCCACGACGGGCCGTGTGCCTCCGCCGGTACACCCCCTACCATTTCCTCCCATAGAGCCCCCCGATCCGTTATGGCCGAAAAGACGCTCTTCCAGCGGATTATCGACGGAGAGCAGGACGCCGACATCGTCCACGAGGACGACCGGTGTGTGGCGTTTCGGGACATCAATCCACAGGCCCCGACGCACATCCTCATTGTGCCGCGCAAACCGATCCCGACGCTCGACGACCTGGAGCCGGAAGACAAGGACCTCATCGGCCACCTCTTCGTGGTGGCGCGGGAACTGGCCCAGGCAGAAGGCCTGCGCGACGGCTACCGCACGGTCATCAACTGCGGCGACGACGGCGGACAGTCGGTCTGGCACCTCCACCTCCACCTCCTCGGCGGGCGCCGTATGGAATGGCCGCCCGGATGATGGCAACTGCGAACTGCGAGTGTCGAATTGCGAATTGGGGGTGGCACTCGGGGTTTCTCATTCGCACTTCGAACCTCGATATTCGTTACTGTGGAAACGTTGGGCGTGACCGGCGGCATCGGCAGTGGAAAGACGACCGTCTGCGGGTTTCTGGAGGAGAAGGGGGCCCGGGTCTTCTACGCCGACATTGAGGCCAAGCGCCTCATGCAGGAAGACGCGTCGGTGCGGGCCGAGATCACGGAGACGTTTGGGGACGAGGTCTACACGGACGACGGGGCCCTCAACCGGGCCGTCCTGGCCGAGCAGGTCTTCGGCGACGCCGACCGGCTCGAACAACTGAACGCCATCGTCCACCCCCGCGTCTTCGAGGCGTTCGAGGGGGCGAAGGAACGGGCGGCCGAGGAAGGGGTCGACCTGCTCGTGCACGAGGCGGCGCTGCTCTTTGAGGCGGGCGGCGACGCGCACGTCGACGTGACGGCCGCCGTCGTGGCGCCCGACGAGGCCCGCGTGGCCCGGGTCGCGGAGCGCGACGACGTCGCCCCCGAGCAGGTGCGGGCCCGCATGGGCCACCAGCTGCCCCAGGACGAGCTCCGTCGTCGCGCCGACCACGTCCTCGAAAACGACGGCTCGCTGGAGGACCTACGCCAGAAGAGCGTCGAGCTGTACTGGACCGTCGTCGGGTGAGAACGGCAGGGCTCCCCGCCACG
>JAZKTD010000119.1:0-10100 GCA_036625705.1 Salinivenus sp. | reverse complement strand
AACGCTCAACGTTCCAACGTCCAACGCGAAAACGTGCAACGCACTCAGAGGGTGCGGATAAGGCCGAGCAGGGGGCCGATCACGTAGCACCCCGGATGGTCGGGGGGGAACGTCTCTTCGGTGTAGTGGCGGTCGGCGGGGCGGAGGTGAATGCGGTTGTTGGCGAAGTCGAACTCGCGGGGCAGAAGGCGCTCCTCCAGAAGGACGGCGACGAGCGAGCCGTTGTCCACGTCGGTCCAGTCCTTCTCTTCGATCAGGAGCAGGTCGCCCCGCTGAATGCCGGCGCCGTTCATGCCGTCGTCCCCGGCCTGTCCGATCAGGCAGGCGTCCGGGTCGGACGCTTCGCGGAGCAGCCGGTCGTCGATTGACAGGAGCCGCTTCGGGCGGCGCCGGAGCCGATCGGGCTGGTCGCTGGCCGTGCGGCTCACCACCGGCAGGCGCGGCAGGTCGCCCCCTACGCCGAGCGGGTCCTGCCCCTCCTCGGTGAGCTGAATGCCGCGGGCCGCGTGCTTCTCGCGCTCGATCCATCCCTTCTTCTCAAGGGCGCGGAGAAGCTTGTACACCCCGTTGGTCGACGAGATGCCCAGGGCGTCCCCAATCTCCTCCATGGTGGGCGGCTTTCGGTGCCGGTCCATGTAGCCCCGGATGAACTCGTAGGCCTCGTTCTGACGCTGCGTGAGGGAGGAGGGGGCCATGGGGCGGAAGCGGGCGTGAGAGAAAACGGGCGTTCGAGGGCCGGGGGCGGCCCCGTCAGACGATCGGAGGGCATCGGGCCATCCTGCAGGCATTCGGCTGTCCCGCGGTAGGCCTACAGTATATGTGTGCCCCGACGTGGACGGCAATCGGATGAGGGTGAAAATGTTTTCACCCGGTAAAAATAGGTGGTGAAAATATTTTCACCTTGAGGGAGTCCCTCGACGAGCGCGGGGCAATATTGCATGTGCACATGTTCCGGACATGAGCCTCTGCGGCCCGAAAACCGCCCTCACACGCCGCGAATCTTGACATTTCGCCCAGGAGCCGTACCTTATGGTTGCGCGTGGGGAATTGTGGGGAATTGTCCCAGTCCTCCCGCCCGCCACCGCTCGCGCTCCCACTCATCCATCGCGCCACGCCGCACATGGTGCCGCCGTTATGGTCTTCAAGGGGCAGGCTGAATATTCCGTAGACAGCAAGGGCCGGGTGGCCATCCCGGCCAAGATGCGGAATGCAATGGCCCCGGAGGCGCAGGGCACCTTCACCATCACCCGCGGCTTCGAAGACTGCATCTTCCTCTACCCGATGGATCGGTGGTCGTCGATCGAGGAGGAGATCGGCGAACTGAACATGTACAATCGCGAGGCCCGCGACTTTATCCGCATCATTATGATGTGGGCCGACGAAGCGTCGCTCGACGGCCAGGGGCGCATCAGCATCCCGACCCCGCTCCTCGAGTTTGCCGGTCTCGACGATTCGGCCCTCATCCTGGGGGCCTTCGACCACATCGAAATCTGGGCGCCCGGGCGGTTCGACGAGTACCTCAACGAGCAGCCTTCCGACTACGAGACGCTCGCCGAGCGCGTCATGGGCATGTAGACGCGGGGCGACGTGCGAGAGGTTATGTCCGATCCCCCAGACGACCGACCGTCCGGCCGAGAGGACCCGTTGCGGTACGCGACGGACTACCACGCCCCTGTTCTTTCACACGACGTACGAACGCGACTCGTAACCGCCCCCGACGGGCGCTACGTGGACGCGACGCTCGGCGGCGGCGGCCATGCCCGCGCCCTGCTCGACGCGCTGGGGCCGGAGGGCGTCGTCCTGGGAATCGACCGGGACGCCGACGCCCTCGCCGCCGCCCGCGACCGCCTCGCCGACGAGCAGGCGGCGGGCCGCTTTCGCGCCGTCCGCGGCACCTTCGGGGAGCTCCGCTCGCTCCTGGAGGCCGAAGGGGTCGTGCCCGTCGACGGGCTGCTGCTCGACCTCGGGGTGTCGTCCTACCAGATCGACGACCCCGAGCGCGGCTTCAGCTTTCAGGAGGAGGGCCCGCTCGACATGCGCATGGACCGGCGGGGCCTCACCGCCGAGCAGATCGTCAACGACTGGTCGGAGCGCGACCTGCGCGCGGCGCTGCGCGAGTACGGGGAGGAGCGGCGGGCCGGCACGGTGGCCCACGCCCTCGTCGAGGCCCGGCCGCTCGGCACGACCCGGGAGCTCGCCGAGGCCGTCCGCTCGGTGGTGCCGCCCCCCGAGGAGACGAAGACGCTGGCCCGCGTCTTCCAGGCCCTCCGCATCGTGGTCAACGCCGAACTGGAGGAGCTGGAGCAGGTGCTCGAGCAGAGCCCCGACCTCGTGCGGCCCGGCGGCCGCATCGCGGTCATCAGCTACCATTCCCTCGAGGACCGGCGGGTCAAGCGGTTCCTGCGCTACGGCAACTTCGAGGGCGAGCCCCGGCGCGACCTGTACGGCAACCTGGTGGCGCCGTGGCGCGAGACGCCCCGCGAGCCCATCGAGGCCGGCGAGGCCGAGGTCGAGGCCAACCCCCGGGCCCGGAGCGCCCGACTGCGCGTCGCCGAGCGCCGGTCGGACGACGAGGCCGGCCCGCCGATGCCCTGATCCCCCACCGCGTTCGCGTCGTGCCTGTTCACCCCCTTTGCACCAGTCCCCGGGACCTGATCATGGACGATCCCGAGCCCAACATTTTATGGAGCCAGATTCGCGAGTCCGAGCGCACCGCGCCGGCGGACCGGCCCACGGTGCTCGTGATTGAGGACGAGCCGTCTGTGCGCATGCTCATGCGCCACGCCCTGCGGGACGTCGTGCGCACCGACGCCGCCGGCACGGTGGCCGACGCCCTCCGCATGGCCGAGAGCCTTCCCTACGACGGCTTCCTGGTCGACCTCTGGCTCCCGGACGGGAAGGGAACCGACATCGTCAACGAACTGCGCGAGCGGACGCCCTACTGGGGCGTGCCGATGGTGGCGGCGACGGCCTACGGGCTGCCCGAGGATGAGGGCCATTATCTCGACGCCGGCTTCGACGCCTACATCGCCAAGCCGTTCGAGGCGGAGGATCTTCGCACGCTCGTGCGCCATCTCGTGGTCGAGTCCGACGGGGCGGCGGACAAAGGCCGGAAGCTGATGCGCCGGGACGCCGGGCAGCCGACGCTCCCCTCCGAGGAGGAACCGGACGACGCGGCGGCCGCGGAGGAGCGCCGCGAGCCCCCCGCCACCCAGCGGATCAACTCGCCGCCGGACCGCTGACGGACCGGCCTTCCCCCGACCGATTGCATTCGACGACGACACCGAGACATGAGTACACGACGATCGACATCCCAACGAGGACGGACGTCCGGCCGGACCCCGTCCGGCTCCACGAACCGGCTGCGCCGAGACACGGGCTCGTCCGGGCGCCGGTCGCCGGAGCGGGGCTCGAACTGGTCCCGCCACGGCACGGCCCTGCCGGGCTGGACCGACCTGGAGCCCCCCACGAACCGGCGCCGGTCCGACCCGTCCGACGACACGTTTCTGGAGCGCATCTCGACGGTGCGGTTCGCCGCGGTCGTGCTGCTGCTGGCCGGCGCCTTTACGCTGTACGTGGGACACGTGCACGCGACGAAGAATCTGCTGGGCGAGGTGCAGACGCTCCGCAGTGAAAACCAACGCCTGCACCTGAAGCGGAACCGGCTGCAGGGCGAGTTTGCCCGGAAAACCAGCCCGTCCGTCATCTACGAGCGGGCCCGCGAGCTCGGCCTGCAGGAGAGCGTGACCTACGGACCCCCAGTTACGATTGACGAGTGACGATTTTCGAATTGCGAGTGACACACGCCCGCACTCGCAATTCCCAATTCGAAATTCGCAACTGCCCATGAAGCCGAAGGACCAAATCCTGACCCGGATGTACATGGTGCTGACCCTGCTCAGCATCGTGCCCGTGATCGTGGCCGCCCAGATGGGGTGGGTCGTGATCGCGGAGCGGGCCGAGCTGCAGACCCGAGCGAAGGCGCAGGCGCGCTCGACGGTCGAGATCCCGGCCATGCGGGGCAGCATTCTCGACCCGTCGGGGCGGGCCCTGGCCACCAACACGGCGCGGTACGACCTCGCCCTCGACCCGACGGTGCAGGGATTCCGGGCCCGGGCCGACCGGTTCTACGAAAAGCTCGCGTCGATCACGGACCGAACGGCCGCCGACTACCGGGCGGCGGTGCAGGACCGGTACAGCCCCGAGTACGTGCCGCTCGCCGACGGCCTCACGGAGCGGCAGTACGAGCAGGTACGGGCCTGGGACGTCCCGGGCGTCATCCTCACGCCCCGCTTTGCGCGCCGGTACATGCACGGCACCACGGCGGCCCACGTGCTCGGCCACGTCGGCGGGGACGGGCACGGCCTCTCGGGGCTGGAGCTGAAGTACGACGACGTGCTCGCGGGAGCGCCCGGCACCCGCATCGTGAAGCGCGACCGCAGCGGCCGCATCAAGGCCTTCGTCGGGGGGGAGGTGCAGAAGCCCGATCACGGAGACGACCTCGTCCTCACGATCGACCTGGTGCGCCAGGCCGCCCTCGAGGACGAACTCCGGCGCGGCGTGCGCGAGAGCAAGGCGGCGTGGGGCACGGCCGTCGCCATGAACCCCCAGACCGGCGCCATCCTGGCCATGGCCAACGTGCCCACCTACAACCCAAACCGGCCCGGGGCGGCCTCCGACGCCGCCCGGCGCAACCGCGTGATCACCGACCGCTTCGAGCCCGGCTCGACCTTTAAGCTGATCGGCGCCACCGCGGCGGTCGATCAGGGCAAGGTGGCAATGGACGACTCGGTCGAGACCGGCGACGGCTGGGCCGTCTTTCACGGCCACACGATGAAAGACGTGAAGGCCTACGGCACCATCTCCTTCTCCGAGGTTCTCTCGAAGTCGAGCAACGTGGGGATGGCCAAGACCGTCCAGCAGCACCTCGAGCCCGGCACGTTCTACCAGTATGCCCGCAACATGGGCTTCAACATGCCCACCGGAATCGACCTGCCGGGGGAGCAGAAAGGTGTGCTGAAGACCCCCGACAACTGGAGCCAGACGACCCTCACCTCGATGAGCATCGGCTACGAGGTGTCGGTGACGCCGCTGCAGCTGGTGACGGCGTACAGCGCCCTCGCCAACGGCGGCCGTCTCGTGAAGCCGTACGTCGTGGCCAAGCGGCGGGGCATCACGGGAAAGACGCAGTGGACGAACGAGCCCGAGGACATTCGCCGCGTCATGAGCGAGGAGACGGCCCGCACGCTGCGCCCGGCCTTCGAAGCGGCCGTCGAGCGCGGCACGGCCACCGAGGCGCAGATCGAGGGCCTCCGCGTGGCCGGCAAGACGGGCACGGCCCTGCAGGTAACGGACGGCCACTACACGAAGGAGCAGGCGCGGGCCTCGTTCGTCGGCTTCTTTCCGGCCGACGACCCGAAGGTTGCGCTCCTGGTCATCGTCGGCGCGCCGGAGACGAGCATCTACGGCGGCGCCGTGGCGGCGCCCATCTTCCGGCGCGTGGCCCGGCGCTGGGCCGGGACCTTCCCGTCGGTGGTGGACCGCATGACCGCCGAGGCGGCCGCGACCCGCCCGGCCCCGCCCGTCGACTCGCTGGTGCGTCGGCCCGCCCTGCCGGCGGACACGACCGGCCCGCTCCCCGACCTCACCGGGACCAGTACGCGCTCGGCCCTGCACTGGCTGCGGCGGCAGGGCGTCGGCGTGCGGCTCTACGGCCGCGGCGTCGTCCGCGACCAGACCCCCCGTCCGGGCGCCCCGGTTCCCTCTCGCGTGCTCCTCGAAAGCGGCTCCTGATCCGATGCCGACCGACGGTCCACATACGACCCGGGCCTCTGCGTCCGACGCCGGCCGCTTCTCGGTGGCCTGGGCGGCGCTGCGGGACCGCCTTGCCGCGGCGGGACTGCTCGACGCCGCGGTCGCCGGGCCGGATGCCCCCGACGCCTTCGAGGTCGAGGCCCTCACGGCCGACAGCCGCGAAGTGGCGCCCGGCGGGGCGTTCGTGGCCGTCCGCGGCACGGAGGCCGACGGCCACGCGTTCATCGGGGACGCGATCGAGGGCGGGGCCCGGCTCGTGGTCTGCGAGGCGCCGCCGGAGGCGGCCCGCGAGCGCTTCCCCGAGACGGTCTTCGCGACGGTGACCGACACCCGCGTCGCCCTCGCGGAGGCGGCGGCCGCCCTCTACGACGACCCGGCGGCGGCGCTGCGGATGGTCGGCGTGACGGGGACCAACGGCAAGACCACCGTCGCCTGGCTCGTCCACCACCTGCTGGAGGCCCTCGGCACGACGACGGGCCTGCTCAGCACCGTCGAGGTGCGCACGGGCGCCGGGGCCGACGAGACGAGCCTCACCACGCCGGGGCCCATCGAACTGCAGCGCACCCTGCGCCGCATGGTCGACCAGGGCTGCACCGCCTGCGCCATGGAGGTCTCCTCCCACGCCCTCGACCAGGACCGCGTGCATGGCCTCGACTACGAGGTCGCGATCTTCACGAACCTCACGGCCGACCACCTCAACTACCACGGCACGCCCGCCGCGTACCGGCGGGCCAAGAAGCGGCTCTTCGACGACCTCGGCCCCGGCGCGACGGCCCTCTACAACGCCGACGACGAGGCCGGCCCCGAGATGGTCGCCGACACGGCGGCGCGGACGGTGTCGTTTGCCCTCGACCGGGACGCCGACATCCGGCCGCGGATTCGGGCGCGCACCGTCGACGGCCTCCGCCTGGAACTCGACGGCCGCGAACGGGCCTTCCGGTTGGCCGGGCGCTTCAACGCCTACAACCTGGCCGCCGCCTACGGGGCGGGACGGGCCCTCGGCCACGCCCCCGACGCCGTGCTCGACGCCCTCGCCGAGGCACCGCCGGTGCCCGGGCGCTTCGAGCCGCTGCGCGTCGAGGACGGACGGACCGTCGTCGTCGACTACGCGCACACCCCCGACGCGCTCGACAACATTCTCCGGGCCGTGCGCGACGCAATGCCGCCCGACGCGGCGCTCTGGTGCGTGTTCGGCTGCGGGGGCGACCGCGATTCCACGAAGCGGCGCGTGATGGGCCGCATCGCCGAGCGGCGGGCCGACCGCGTCGTCGTGACGAGCGACAACCCGCGCACCGAGGCGCCGGAGGCCATCCTGGACGACATCCGCGAGGGCGTGCGCCGCCCGGACGAGATGCGCTGGGTTGTCGACCGGGAGGAGGCCATCGCGGCGGCGGCCGAGGCGTCGACCCCCGACGACGTCGTCGTGATCGCCGGGAAAGGACACGAGACCTACCAGGTCATCGGCACCGACAAGCACCCCTTCGACGACCGCGACATCGCCCAAAAATATTTCAGCTGATTGAGTGAAGAGCGTGGGGGCACGGGAGCAGACTCGTTATGCTCCCACGCTCCCACGCCCCCAAGCGATGCTCTACTACCTCATCGACTACATTGAGCAGCTGTACCGCCCACCGGGGTTCCAGGTGATTCGGTTCATCACCGTGCGGGCGGCGCTGGCGTCCATCACGGCGCTGGTGATTGCGCTGTTTGCCGGGCGCCGGATCATCCGGTGGCTGCGCCAGCAGCAGCTCGGCGAACAGGTGCGCGAGGGAGAGGGAGCCGGGGCGGTGAGCCACGTGCACAAGGCCGGCACGCCCACGATGGGGGGCATCATCATTCTACTGTCCGTGCTCGGGGCCACCCTGCTCTGGGGCGCCATCGCCAACACGTACGTGTGGCTCGTAATGGCCGCCACGGCGACGCTCGGAGCCCTCGGGTTCGCCGACGACTACGTGAAGACCGTCCTGAACGAGAAGGACGGCCTCCCGGCCCGCGTCAAGATTATCGGGCAGGTCGGCGTGGGCGCCATCGTGGGCGGCGTGCTCTACTTCCATCCGGACTTCGCCGACTACAATTCGCTCACCTACATCCCCTTTCTCAAAGATCAACTGCTCGACTACAACCTCTTCCGGTTCTGGGAACTGGGGGTCGACCTGGGGTGGCTCGTGTACATCCCGGTGGTAATTTTCATCACCACCGCGATGTCCAATGCCGTCAACCTGACCGACGGCCTCGACGGGCTCACGACGGGTGTCACGGCCTTCGTGTCGCTCGGGCTCATCGCGCTGGTCTACGTGTCCGGCAACGTAGAGCTCGCGACCTTCCTCAACGTGATGTTTCTGCCCGGCACCGGGGAGCTTACGGTCTTCGTGGCGGCGGTGGCGGCGGCCTGCTTCGGGTTCCTCTGGTACAACGGCTACCCGGCCACCGTCTTCATGGGCGACACCGGCTCCCTGGCGCTCGGCGGAGCGGTGGGCACCACCATCCTGATGGTACGCAAGGAGCTGCTGCTGCCGCTGCTCGGCATCGTGTACTTCGCGGAGGCGGTTTCCGTCATCCTGCAGACCGGCTACTTCAAGTACACGCGCCGCCGCACCGGTACGGGGGAGCGGATTTTCCGGATGGCGCCGCTGCATCATCACTTTGAGGCGGGGGGGCTCCACGAGGCGAAAATTGTGACGCGCTTCTGGATTGTGACCGCCATCACCGTGATTGCCGCCCTGCTCTCACTGCGACTGCGGTAGAACGGCTGCTTCTCCGTGACGGAATGCCTGCTTCGGAACAGAATGCCGCCCCCAATGCAACGCGCCCTCCATAGAACGACAGAACGTTCAACGTTCCAACGTGAAACGCCCTGAGAGGGGCACGCTGCTTTTCAGACTCTCCCACGATCGATCTCCGCTCTGATCTTCCGAATGAATGCAGCCATCAGACGTCCGCACAAAACAGGCGACCGTCGTCGGCGGTGCGCGCAGCGGCCGGGCCGTGGCACAGCTGCTGGCCGAGGCCGGGGCCGAGGTCTTCCTGACCGAGCAGGGCCCCCCGCCCAACGGGCTGGAGGACGCGCTCGACGGCGCGGGCGTGGCGCACGAGTTCGGGGGGCACACCGCCCGCGCCCTCGACGCCGACTTCCTCGTGCTGAGCCCGGGGGTGCCCACGCGGTCGAACGTGGTGCAGCAGGCCCTGCGGTCGGGCATCGCCGTCTACTCGGAAATCGAGGCGGCGTCCTGGTTCTGCGAAGCCCCCATCGTGGCCATCACCGGCACGAACGGCAAGACGACCACGACCAGCCTCACCGGACACGTCGTGCGGCGGGCCCTGGCGGACGACCCCGAGCGCGAGGTGATCGTGGCCGGCAACATCGGGTACCCGTTTTCCGACTACGTGCTCGACGCCGGGCCGCGCGACGTGGTGGTGCTGGAGGTGTCCAGCTTCCAGCTCGACCACGTCGATACGTTCCGGCCGCGGGTCGGCGTCCTCCTCAACATCACGCCCGACCACCTCGACCGCTACGACCACGACTTTCACGCCTACGCACAGGCCAAATTCAACATCTTCCGCCGGCAGGGCGAGGGCGACGTGGTCGTCTACAACCGCGACGACGACCTGGTGCGCGACTACGTGACGGACACGGCGCCGGAGCAGGGCGTGCGGGCGCTGGGCTTCACGCGGGCCGAGGAGCCGGGGCCCGGCGCCTTCCTTCGGGACGACCGTATTGTTCTTCGAATTGACGACGAGGACGAACTGCTCATGCAACGCGACGAGCTGGCCCTCCGCGGGCGGCACAATCTGTATAACTCGCTCGCCGCCGCCGTCTCGGCCCGGGTGATGGAGGTGGAGAGCGACGTCATCCGAGAGAGCCTCTCCGGCTTCGAGGGCGTGCCGCATCGGCTCGAGGAGGTGCGGACGGTCGACGGGGTGCTGTACGTCAACGACTCGAAGGCGACCAACGTGAACGCGGTCTGGTACGCCCTGGAGAGCTTCGACCGGCCCGTGGTGCTCATCGCGGGCGGGCGCGATAAAGGAAATGACTACACCGACCTGAAGCCGCTGGTCCGAGAGGGCGTGCGGGCCGTAGTGGCGATGGGCGAGAGCGCCGACACCGTCTACGAGGAGCTCGGGGCCGAGGCCGACCGGCGGACCCGGGCCCGCTCGATGGAGGAGGCCCTCGACCGTGCGCGGGACCTCGCCCGCCGCGGGGACGCCGTGCTCCTGAGCCCGGCCTGCTCCTCGTTCGACATGTACGAAGACTACGAAGAACGGGGCGACCTCTTCCGCCGCCTCGT
>JAZKTD010000118.1:0-10117 GCA_036625705.1 Salinivenus sp. | reverse complement strand
GGGCTCGAGGGGGACTCGTCGGTGGGCTGCTCGGAAGGCTCGGTCTCGTCGGCCGTCTGCCGACCGTTGGTTGGGTCTGTACTCACAATCAGAGAAGGGATCAATTCCACAGTGACGGATCAGAAAACGAAGGGTCCCCGGACGGGCCGGCGACCAGGGCTCCTCGAAAAAGCAGAGCGGGCGTCCTACGCCGGAGGTTCGGAGGGCTCCGACGGGCCGTCGCCCGAGCGGTTGATGACGTCGGCGGCGTTTTCGACGAGGGCCACGGCCCGCGGGTAGTCCATGCGCGTGGGGCCGATGACGCCCAGCGTGCCGACCGTGTCGCCGAGCCGGTACGGGGAGGTGACGATCGAGTACGACTCCATCTCCTCCTCGTCGGTCTCGCCGCCGATGCGGATGATGGCCTGCCCCACGGCGTCCGGGTCCGACTCGAAGAGATTCTCGAGCACCTGTACCACCCGGTCTTCATCCTCAATGATTTCGATGAGACGGCGCACATCGTCCGGCTCCTGGAATTCGGGCTGCGTGAGAATGTTCTCCGTTCCGCCAAACTCCAGGCGCCCCTCCTCGGGCTCGCTGAAGAGCAGGGCCGACTCTTCGACCACGAGCTGGATGAGCCCGGTCTGGTCGCGGAGGTCTTTCACGCGCTCCTCGTGGGTCTCCCGGATTTCCTCGAGGGTGAGGCCGGCGAGGCGCTCGTTGAGGATGGAGACTACCCGATCGATCTCGGACCGTTTGAGGTCGGACTCGAAGCCGAGGACGATGGTCTTCACGAGCCCCCCTTCGACGCTGAGCACGAACATTAGGCGCGAGCCCGACAGGGGCACAATCTCGAGGCGGTCGAGGACACCCGTCGAGAGACGGGGGCTCAGGGCAATGCCCAGCAGGTTG
Source organism: Salinivenus sp. (assembly GCA_036625705.1). Classification (GTDB taxonomy): domain Bacteria; phylum Bacteroidota; class Rhodothermia; order Rhodothermales; family Salinibacteraceae; genus Salinibacter. Next base: position 9,226 of record JAZKTD010000118.1, on the reverse strand, counting down.
GAGAGCGTGCTCAGCAGGCGGGTGCTTTCGCGCAGCAGCTCGTCGGTGTCGCTCACGAGGCGCGCGAGGCGCATCTTGAGCACCTCCTGCTCGACCTCCGTGAGCTGGGGCGTGTCCATCAACTCGTCCACGAACGTCCGGTAGCCGAGCCGGGTGGGCACCCGCCCGGCCGAGGTGTAGGGGTGGTCGAGGTACCCCATGTCCTCCAGGTCCGCCATCGTGTTGCGGATGGAGGCGGCGCTGAGGTCGAGGGAGCTGTCCTTGGCCAGCGAGCGGGAGCCGACCGGGCCGGCCGCGTCGACAAATTCTTCGACGACGAGCCGAAGGATGGTCCGTTCCCGGTCGCTCAGGGCCGGCGGCCCGTCGTGCTGATCCTCCGCGTTGGCACCGCTTGTACTCACGTCGATGGATGCTGACTTTTCCGAAGAAACGTCCGAACGGTCGTGGCCACGGGGCCGGGGACACGGCCCGGGGCCAGTGCGCGCTGGGGCAGAATGACAGGGCGGGGCCCTGTAAAGCACGTGCCCACAGCGGCGAGACCGTCTCGTGCGGCCCCGAACGTGCTCCGCCGACCGGTGGAGGGGACGGCGTCAGCAGCCGGAGAACACTCTTAGTGCTCTACAAGACCTGCGGGGGCAAGTTTCCTTTTCGTCCGCCGAGTGCGGCCCGCGGCCGTCCCCGAAACGGTCCCGCCCGGGTCCGTATAAGGGCTGTGTGCACGAGGCCACTTCTCCTCGGCACATTCTCCCGCCCCTGCTCTTCCTTCTGTCGGCGTCCCCTACATGCGCTTTCTATCCACCCTGACCGCCAGCGTGCTCGGTACCCTCATCGCGTTCGGACTGGTGGTGTTTTTCCTCTTTTTCTTTTTCTTCGCGCTCGCCCTCTCGGGGGATACCACCCCGTCGGTGCAGCCGGGCTCGGTCCTGGTCCTTCCCATTGAGGGAGACATCCCCGAGCGAACGAGCGACAATCCCTTCCAGCAGGCCTTCGGGGAGGGCCCCGGCTACGACCTCCATGACCTGCAGACGGCCCTCCGGAATGCCGGACAGGACGAGCGGATCGAGGCCGTCTGGCTCCGCATGAAGGGCACGTCCGCCTCCTGGGGCACGCTGGAGGAGGTGCGCGCCTCGATTATGAGCCTCCAGGACCAGGGGATGCCCGTCTACGCGTCGAGCGAGGAGTTTGGGCTCGGGGAGAAGGGCTACTACGTGGCGAGCGCGGCGGACAGCGTCTTCGTGGGCCCGCAGTCCTCGTTCGAGTACAACGGCTTCACCACGATCCTCGCCTTCTTCCAGAACACCTTCGACAAGCTACAGGTGGAGCCGGAGGTCGTGCGGGCCGGCAAGTACAAAAGCGCCGTGGAGCCCTTTATTCGGTCGGACCTCTCCGCCGCGAACCGGGAGCAGCTCGACGCCCTCCAGTCGACGGTCAACACGGAGTTTGTCGAGGCCATCGGCGCGTCTCGTTCCCTCTCCCCGGCCTCTCTCCGGGCGCTGGCCGCGGAGGATGCCCTCCTCCGGGCCGAGAAGGCCGTCGACGAGGGCCTGATCGATGGGCTCCGGTACGAGGACGAGGTGCGCTCGCTGCTCCGCGCCGAGCTGGACCTCCCCTCGCAGGCGGACCTGCCCACGACGTCGGTGTCGACCTACCAGCGGGTGCCGGCCTCCGACGCGGGCGTGTCGTTCACGGGCACCGGCAACGTGGCCCTCGTCTACGGGCAGGGCAACATCGTGTCCGGCGACCCCGACCAGAGCCCGTTCGGCCCGACGTCGCAGGTGCTGGGCTCCACCCCGGTGGTCGAGGCCCTCAACGAGGCGCGCACCTCGACCTCCACGCAGGCGGTCGTCCTGCGGATCAACTCGCCGGGCGGCAGCGCCGCGGCGTCCGAGGCCCTCTGGCGGGCGGCGCAGCGGACCGCCGAGGAGAAGCCGCTGATCGTCTCGATGGGGGGCGTGGCGGCGTCCGGCGGGTACTACATGGCGGCGCCGGCCGACACGATCGTCGCCAACGCCACGACCACGACCGGGTCGATCGGTGTGTTCGGCCTGCTCTGGAACGCGCAGGGGCTCCTCGAGGATCGGCTCGGCGTCACCTTCGACGACGTGAGCACCAGTCCCTACGCGGACCTGTACACCCCCACCAAGCCGCTGGCCCCCAGTGAGCGGCGCCTTCTCGGCCGCTCGATCGACAGCATCTACGAGACGTTCCTCCAGCGGGTGGCCGCCGGGCGCGACATGGACACCTCGGCGGTCAACGACGTCGCGCAGGGTCGCGTCTGGTCCGGGCGAGACGCCAAGGAGGTCGGCCTCGTCGACACGACCGGCACGCTGCGGGACGCCATCGCCATCGCGGGGGCGGCGGCCGACATGGGCGAGGGCCCCTATCAGACGCGGATCCTGCCCCGCCCGAAGAGCTTCGTGGAGCGCCTCAACGAGCGGTTCACCACGCAGGCCACGACGGTCTGGCAGTCGATGGCGGCCACGCCGCTCGAGCGGTCTCTCTGGCGCCATAAGCGGGTGCTCGAGCGCGTGACCGGCACGAACGGCACGGTGCAGGCGCGCCTGCCCTACGTGCCGACCATCCGGTAGCGCGGGCCTTCACACATCAGCCGTCCGTGCGGGTCGGGGCCGGGACGAGCACGTCCCCGTCCATGGTGTCGGGGATCTCCTCCCCGAGCAGGGAGAGGATGGTGGGCGCCACGTCGCCGAGTTTGCCGTCCGCCACCGGCCCGTCCACGCCGTCCGCCAGGACGATGTGGGGGACGAGGGCGGTGGTGTGGGCGGTGTGGGGCGAGCCGTCGGGGTTGCGCATCTTGTCGGCGTTGCCGTGGTCGGCGATCACGCTCACCGAGTAGCCGTGGCGCCGGGCGGCCTCGATCACCTGCCGCGCCGCCGCGTCGACCGCCTCGCAGGCCTCGACGGCGGCGTCGAAGTCGCCGGTGTGGCCCACCATGTCGGGGTTGGCAAAGTTGAGCACCGCGAAGGTGTAGTCGGTGTCGCCGAGGGCCGCCTCGGCCCGGTCCGCCACCTCCGGCGCGCTCATTTCGGGCTGCCGGTCGTAGGTCGACACCTCCGGGGACGGCACGACGATCCGATCCTCCCCCTCGAACGGGTCTTCCCGCCCCCCGCTGAAGAAGTAGGTGACGTGGGCGTACTTCTCCGTCTCCGCCACGCGGAGCTGCCGGCCGCCGCGCCGGCTGATGACCTCCCCCAGCGTGTGCTCCAGGTTGACCCGGTCGAACGCGATCGGGAGGTCGAAGTCCTCGTCGTAGGGCGTCATCATCACGAAGTGGAGATCGTCGAGGCGCTCGCGCTCGAAGCCCTCGAAGTCGGTCTCCGTAAAGGCACGGGTGAGCTGACGGGCCCGGTCGGCCCGGAAGTTGAAGAACACGACCGCGTCCCCGTCCTCGACGCGCGTGCCCCGGTCCCCGAACGCGTCCTCGTCGTCGACGCGGATGCGGCGGGGCTCTACGAACTCGTCGGTCACGTCGTCTTCGTAGCTGGCTTCGAGCGCGGCGACCGGATCGTCGAAGACCGCCCCCTCCCCTTCGGTCAGCAGCCGGTAGGCCCGCTCGGTGCGCTCCCACCGTTCGTCGCGATCCATCGCGTAGTAGCGGCCCACAATGGACGCGAGGCGCCCGACGCCGATCTCCTCGGCGGCCGCCCGAAACTCTCGTACGTACTCGGCGCCCCCGTGGGGATCGGTGTCGCGCCCGTCGGTGAAGGCGTGGACGCACACCTGCTCGGGGGCCAGGTCCTCGCGGCGCGCGAGCTCGAGGAGGCCGTAGAGGTGCTCGAGGTGGCTGTGCACCCCGCCGTCGGAGAAGCATCCCATGAGATGCAGCTTCCGGTCGTTCGTCCGGGCGTGCCGGGCGGCGTCGACGAGCGCGTCGTTGTCGAAGAGCGACTCGTCCTCGATGGCCTTTGAGATGCGCAAAATCTCCTGCCACACCACCGTTCCCGCTCCGAGGTTCGTGTGCCCGACCTCCGAGTTGCCCATCTGCCCGTCCGGCAGGCCCACGGGCCGCCCCGACGCCCGCAACACACCGTGGGGATGCTGCGCCATCAGGCTGTCCACGAAGGGCGTCTCGGCCTGATCGACGGCGCTGACCGACGGGTCCTCGGCCAGGCCCCAGCCATCGAGAATGACGAGGAGGTGCTGCTTGGACGATTCCATGCTGTAAAGGAGGGGCACTTGGAAAGCGAACGTGAACGGGGGCCGCCCGAAGCTAAGCGACGGCCGCCCCGAAACCAAGGCAGCCACGGCCCGGCCGCCTCACCCGTTGACGCGGTAGTCCTTGACCTGCATTGTCGGGGCTCCGTCCGTGCTCCGGAGCACCTGCATGGATCCGCAGTACGGGCAGGCGGTCTGGTCGATGTCGTAGCGATCGACGTGCGTGTCGGGCTCGTCGAAGTAGTGATCGCTCGTGGTGCAGTAGTAGGTGCCCTTTCGGGGCTTGAGGTCGTCGCGGGGCTCGGGGCGCCGCTGGAGGCGGTCGTAGTGCTTGCAGACCGACGTCAGCGAACACGACGCGCAGTCCGGGGAGCGGGCCGTGCACGTGTACCGACCGTGCAGGATGAGAAGGTGGTGGGCGTCGGACCAGTCGGCCCGGGGAAGGACGCGCTTGAGCTGCAGCTCGACCTTCTTGGGCGTGGTGGCATCCTCGCGGACTAGGCCGATGCGGTTGGCCACGCGAAAGACGTGGGTGTCCACCGGCAGCGCGTCGACGTCGAACGCGACGTTGGCGACCACCCGCGCCGTTTTGCGGCCCACCCCCGTGAGGGTCTGCAGGTCGTCGACCGCCGAGGGGATCTCGCCGTCGAACCGGTCGACCACCTGCCGGGCCATCCTGGCAAGGTACCCGGCTTTGTTGTTCGGGAACGTGATGGACTGGATGTACGGGTAGATGTCCTCCTCGGAGGCCTCGGCCAGGTCCTCGACGGTGGGATAGGCCTCGAACAGGGCCGGCGTGGCGCCGTTGACGCGCTCGTCGGTACACTGCGCCGACAGGATCACGGCGACGAGCAGCTGGTAGGGCGTGTCGTACTCGAGTTCGGTGGTCGGGCGCTCGATCTCGTCTCGAAGCTGGTCGACGACGAACGCGGCGCGGTCGGTGCGTCCCACAGAGCGATTGGGGCTGGTTCGTGAATCGTTCGGTGCATGAACCCCTTGAGTCACCGAACGTTCGAAGGGGGTGTTGCTTTCATCAGGTTCTCGCCTCATGCCCCACGTCCCCCTGAGAGGACTGCTCACCGGGCTGCTGCTGGGCCTCCTCCTTTCCTCGATGGCCGCCGCGCAGCCCGACCGGCCGTCCCCCGATCGCCGCCTCTCCGATCAGGCGCAGATCTCGCTGATCACGATCCTGCCGGGCGATCCCATCTACACGTTCGCCGGCCACAGCGCCCTCCGGGTCCGGGACCCGGCCAACGACATCGACCGCCTCTACAACTACGGCACCTTCAACTTCAACGACCCGCTCTTCATCCCCAAGTTCACGTACGGCTACCTGCGCTACGCGCTGAGCGTCACGTCCTATCCGCCGATGCTGCGCTTCTACCAGCGACAGGGCCGGCCCGTCATCGAGCAGCCGCTGACGCTGAGCCCCTCGCAGCGGAGAGCCGTCTTTCGGTTTCTCCGACACAATGCCCGCCCCGAGAATCGGTACTACCAGTACGACTTTTTCTTCGACAACTGCTCGACGCGGATTCGGGACGTGCTGGAAAAGACACTCGGCCCCCGCGTGGACTTCTCCGACGTTCCGCGCCCGGAGCGCAGCTTCCGCGAACTGCTGGACCCGTTCGTCGCCTCGCGGCCGGCGCTCGACCTCGGGTTCGACCTCGCCCTGGGCCTCCCCGCCGACCGGCGGGCCACGGCCCGGGAGGTGATGTTCTTGCCGACCCACCTGATGCGGGCCTTCGAACACGCCACCGTGACCGTGGACGGGCAGCGGCAGTCCCTCGTCGCCCGCACCGACACCGTACGGTGGGTGTCCGACTACGACGCAATGGAAGCGGCCCTCGACTGGCCCTTCGCCCTGAGCGTGGGGCTCCTGGTGCTCGTGCTCGGGTGGACCGGGTGGCAGGCCGTAGGTGGACGGATCCCGGGGGGACGCGGCGACGCCCTTCTGCTCGCGGCGGTCGGGGGAGCCGGGGTCGTCATCTGCTACCTCTGGTTCGTCTCGACCTACACGGTCACCGACAGCAACCTCAACCTCCTCTGGGCCTGGCCGACCCACCTGTACGCGGCCTACATGCTCCTGCGGCACCCGACGAGGCCGGAAGTGCGGCCGTACCTCGCGGCGACGGCCGGGGCCGCAGGGCTGGTTCTTCTCGCGTGGCCCCTCTGGCCCCAGAACTTTCATCCGGTGGTGCCCCCCCTCCTGGCGGCCACCGGGGTGCGGGCCGGGTGGTGGGCCCTGCTGCTCAACGGCACCGTGTCGGCCGGCACGCGGCCCGCCGTCTCGGAGTCGGCCCGGGCCGCCTGAGTGCGCCCCGACGCGCGGGGGCGGTGCTCAGTGGCCGTGCACAGCTGCTCCGACCGGTTCGGTGAGTGCACGTGTGATACGAACGCCGCCTGCACTCGATCTCCTTCCGGCACCGCATCCGCCTCGGGGAAGCGAGGAAGGCTCAGCTGTTCGCCGAAGAAGCACCTGCAGATCGGGTCACGAGACCTGCGATATCCATCGATCCAGTTGTGCACGCCCGCTAGTTCTGCAGCTGGAACTGGATCCAGACGGTCTTGCGGGCCGGAACCGGCTCGCCGTTGTAGGTGCCCGGGGTGAAGGTCGCGTTTTTCACGACCCGGAGGGCCTCCTGGTCGAGGGCCTCCCCGAGCCCGCGCAGCACCTTGGCCTCCCGGACGCTGCCGTCGGGATTGACGACGGCCTCCACGTACACACGGCCTTCGAGGCCCTGCTCCCGGGCCGCCGCGGGATAGGTGGCGTCCTGGGTGAGGGAGACAAGTCCCCCCTCTACCTTCGGCGGCTGGTCGACCGACTTATAGACCCCGTCCTCCCCCACGAGTTTCTCCTGCCTCTTCTGCTGCTCCTCCATCTCTTCCTGCGCCAGGCGCACCTCTTCGAGCTCCCGGTCGGCCTCCGCAATCCGCCGCTGCACGTACTCATCGTCGGACCGAATCTCAAGGGCATTCTTGTAGCTGGCGATGGCCGCCTCGAAGTCGCCGGCGTCGAAGAGAGAGTCCCCGCGGGCCCGGGACTGCTCGTACTGCTCCGTCCGGCTGCGCTCCTTTTTCAGGAGGGCATTGGTTTTCTCGAGCGCCTTTAGCAGGTCCGGGTTTTCGGGATAGATGTCGGCCGCGCTCTGGAAGTCGGCCCGCGCCGCCTCGTACTCCCCGGCGCGGAGGTGCTCCTGGCCTTCGTTGTAGCGGGCCTGGAATGTGCTCCGTTGCTCCTGCTCCCGAATCTGCTCTTCGAGGTCGGCGATCACCGTCCGCAGCTCCTGGTCGTCGGGGCTGTACTCCGCGGCCTGCCGGTATTTGTCGAGGGCCGCCTGCAGGTTCCCGGCCTCAAGCTGCCGGTCGCCCTGGCTGCGAAAAAACTCCGCGAGCTGGCCGACGTCCAGGCTGCCCGACTCGTCCTCGCCGCCGGCCTGGCGCTTCGCAATTTGCTCCTGCCGTTTCTGGACCGACTGGATCCGCTGCTGGGCCGCCTCCGCCTCCGGGTTGGCGTTCTGGGCGGCGTAGTACGCCCCCAGGGCCCGAGAGTACTGATTGGTCGCCTCACTCAACGCCCCGGCGTCGAAGAGGGAATCGGCGGTCGCCTTGATCCGGTCGCCTTGCCGGAGCGACTTCTGGTACTGCTGCGAGTCTTGCTGCTGGATCCGCTCCAGCTTCTGGAGGCGCCGCTGAACGTGGGGGTCGTCGCCGCGGGCCTGGAGGGCCTGGTTGTACAGAAACTCTGCCGTTTGGTAGTCGCCCGCCTCGAACAGCGAATCCGCCCGCGTCCGGTACTCCTGGTACGACCCGCTCGCGGCGCTGGACGTCGAGCCCGAGCTCATCATAAACCACGCGCCCCCACTCAGGGCGAGGAGGAGAACGGGAAGTCCGATCAGGAAGGCCGCCCGCCCCGATCCCTCGTCCGAGTTCGCCCCGGTTGAGGCCGGGGCCACGGGCTCGTCCGTCGTCTCCGTCGACAGCACCTCCACCGGCTCGTCCTCGTCCGCCGTCGGTTCGGCGGATTCCTTCGGGCCGGACGGCAGGATGGAGTAGGCGGCCGCGTTTTCGTCGTAGCGCGTGGAGGACTCGGTGAGGGCCGAGCGGAGGGCCTCTACGGACTGCAGGCGCTTGGACGGGTCCACCGTGAGGGCGTCGACGAGCGTCTCCCGCACGCCGGGCGCGGAGAAGACGTCGGCGTCCTGGACGAGGGCCTCGAGCCCGTCGTCGCCCTCCAGGCGATCGGTCGACTCGGGCAGGGAGGCCCCCGTCACCATCTGGCAGATGGTCGCGGCGGCGCCGTAGACGTCGGTCCAGGGCCCCTGTTGGCCGCGCGGGGTGTACTGCTCCACCGCGCTCGTGCCGGGCTGTACGAGATCGGTCATCGCTCCGCTCTCCCGCGCCAGCTGGAAGAACGCCCCCCGAAAGCCCGTCAGTAGCACCTCGCCTTCTCCCAGGAGCCGAATGCTGTGCGGGGAGACGCCCCCGTGGTACAGGCCGTTCTCGTGGGCCTCCTGCAGCGCCCCGAGTACCGGGATCATGACTGCGAGGGCGGCCTTCTCCGAGAGGGTGCCCCGATCGTCGAGTCCCTGCGCGAGGGACACCCCGGACGGCCGGCGGCGCACCCGGTAGTCGGTGCCGTTTGCGGAAAACGTGTCGTAGCTGTCCGGCAGGACCTCGTGCCGAAGGCCCGCCAGCACCTCCGACTCCTTCCGGAAGTACTCGCGGCCGGCGTCGAAGGCCTCGGCGGCCTCGTCGTCGGCCAGCCCCACGGAGGTGGCGCCGTCGTCCCGCGCCACGAGGTGGGGCGGAAAGAACTCACGGACGAAGACTTCGTCGGCGCCGTCTTTGTCCTCGCCCAGATAGGTGATCGAGAACGGCCCGGGATCGTCCAGCGTGCGCTTGACCGTATAGCGCTGGTTCAGAACGGTAAGGGGGGGCAATTCCATAGCGGAGGGGCCTGACGTGCGGAGTCGGGAAGAGCCGTCCAGTGAGTGACCAGCGGGCGGACGCACCGCGATGTAATAGCCCCCCAAATTCTATGCCTGTCTCGGAA
>JAZKTD010000117.1:0-10206 GCA_036625705.1 Salinivenus sp. | reverse complement strand
CCCCTTATGCCTCGGCCAGCTCCACCCACACCACGGCCCGCCGGCGCAGCTCGGCGTTCGACTCGACGGCGAGCTTCTCTTTGGCGCGGCTCCGGTATGTGCCGATGGTCTTCGGGCTCAGCTGGAGGGCCTCGGCGATCTCCTGGGTGGTGAGGCCGCGCCCCATGTGCTCGAACACCTCCAGCTCGCGGTCGCTGAGGACGTCGAGCGGCGACTGAGGGCCATCCGTGTCCCGGCCGAGGTAGCGCAGCAGCATCTGCTCGTTGATGTCCTCGCTGAAATACATCCGACCGTCGAGAAGTTGACGAATCGCCGTCACCACCGTCTCGGAGGGCTCACTCTTGGAGACGTAGCCCTCCGCCCCCGCTTCCAGCGCCCGCTCGGCGTAGAGGGACTCGTCGTGCATCGACACCACCAGGACCTTCAGGTCGGAGCACTGCGACTGAAGGTCTTTGATGAGCTCCAGGCCGCTTCCCTCGTCCAGCGATAGATCGACGATCGCGAGGTCCGGGTCGACCTCGGGAATCTCCCCTCGGGCGTCCGTCGCCGAGCCCGTTTTGCCGCGGATCTGAAGTCCCATCTCCCGCTCTACGAGCGACGCGTAGCCCTGTCGCATGACGCCGTGGTCTTCGACGATGTAGATTTGGTCGGCCATGGGCCCAATCAATCTATGCCAGGAGGATCACGTCCGTGGCGCCCTGGGGGAGCGCCCCGTCGTTCAAGACACCGCCTTTAGCGGGAGGCGGCACCGCACGAGCGTCCCCCCGTCCGCCGCGGGCTCGACGTCGAGGTCGGCCCCGATGAGGTGAGCCCGGTACTGCATCACGTGGATCCCCACCCCGTCGGTCGGCTCCACGTGTTCCGAAATCCCCACCCCGTCGTCCCGCACATCGAGCACGAGGTGGTCGCCCTCGGTGTCCAGACAAATCGCGACCGTGTCCGGGTCGGCGTGGGTGACCGCGTTGTGGACTGCCTCCGAGGCGATCCGGTAGAGGTGCGACGCGACGTCCCCCGTCACCGAGGGGACGCCTTCCCCCCATTCGAACGAGCACACGACCGACCGCATCTTCTCCTGCCGCTCGGCCATCTTTTGCAGTCCGTCCATCAATGCCCCGTCCTTCACCTCCAGCGGCAGCAGCGAATGCGACAGGGATCGGGCCTGCTCGCCGGCCTCCCGGGTCAGGCTCGCCACCTTGCGGACCTCCTCGGCCGCCCCCGGCTTCTCCTCGGCCAGCTTGTCGGCGATCCCGTCGGCCATCATGGCCGTACCGGCGAGGTGGGAGGCGAGCGTGTCGTGCAGGTCTTCGCCAATCCGGCGTCGCTCCTCCTCGCTCGCGGCGATCACCTCCCGCTCGAGCCGGCGGCGTTCGGTGACATCGATGCCCGTGCCCACCACGTACTCCACCTCGCCCTCGTCATTCCGGAGCACCGTGTTCGACCATCGGATGAGGCGAGGCTCTTCCTCCTTCGTTTGCCAGTGATTTTCGTGGTGGAGGGGGGCCTCCCCTCGCCGAAGGTCCGCAAAGAGGTCGCGGACCTGGTTCCGCTCCTCGGGAGGGACCAGCAGATCGACGACGTGTTTGCCCTCGACCTCTTCGAAGGCGTACCCGGTGACCGACTCGCACTCCTCGTTGAAGCGTACGATTCGGCCCTCCGCGTCCAGGACCACGACGAGGGCCCCCACGGTGTCGAGCACGCTGTTCACGAAATTCCGCTCCCTGCGCGCCCGCCGCGTGGCCCGCCGGAGGGCCGTAACGTCCTCGATCGCCACGAGGATCCGCTCCTTTTCGTCGATCCGGCGCGCGGAGAGCTGCATGACGCGGCGCCCCAGCCCCTCGAAATGTCGATCCAGCTCGACGTCGTCGATGACCGCATCTTCTGCGAGGACCTTGTTGAGGAGCGCCCGCAGCTCGGGGATGTCCCACGATCTCTCCCCCAGCTCGTAGATGCGTCGCCCGGTCGTTCCCTCCCGGGGGACCTCGAAGGTTTCGTAGAAGGCGTCGCTGGCGGACTGCACGCGCAGCTCTTCGTCGAGCACGAGAAGCGGCTCCCGCACGGTGTTCACGATGCTCTCGGCGTATTCGCGCTCGCGCTTCGTCCGGCGGTGGGCCTCCTTCTGCTCGGTCGCGTCCACGAACGTCATCACGACCCCGTCGACCTCGTTGTCCATCGTCCGGTGCGGCCGAATCTGCACCAAAAGCCGGCGGCCCTCCTCGGTCCGCAGCGCCTCCTCGACGGGCTGCAGGGTGTCGAGCACGGCCTGCGCCTCGTCGACCAGGCAGTCGAGCGCGGACGTCCGGTGGAGGTCGGCGAGGGGCCGCCCCAGGTCGGTCGCACGAATGTCGAAGAGCTCCTGCACGCGGGGCGTAACCCGCCGAATGCGGAGTGTCCGGTCGAGGCACAGCGTGGCGATACGCGGGGCCTCCATCGGGCTCCGGAGGTCGCTGTCACGGCGCTGAGGCTCCGTCGCCTTGTGGTTGAGCGCCCGTTTGTGCCTGGTTCCCTGATTGGTCGTCTTCACCGCCTCAGCGACCGACCGGGGCTGTTCCTGGCGCGGCTCGGTCTCCTCTCCGTCGACCTCGATGACTGCCCCGTCTTCGAAGGGGCATCCCGACCGGACGCGGGGCCCCAACGTCGCAATCTCGGCCGCCAGCTGCCCCACCGGTGCCACCACGTCGACGATGCCGGTCGCGACGACACTCCAGGGCATGCCGTCGTAGGTCGCCTCTTCGGGGCGCTGGGCCATTGTGACGCCGCCCGCGTCCTTGATCGCCTTCATGCCCCGCGTCCCGTCGGTCCCGGTGCCCGAGAGGACGATGCCCACGCCGTGCTCGCCCCGGTCGGCGGCGAGGGCCCGAAAGAACGTGTCGATGACGGTGGGAGGGACGTCCGATTCCGAGGGGCCGGTCGTCCGGAGCCGGCCGTCCCGGAGGCCGAGTTCGGTCCCCGGAGGGAGCACGTACACCGTGTCCGGTTTAGGAGCCGTGTCTCCCTCAATTCGGTGCACCGGCAGCTCGGTCCGGTGCTGGAGGATCGCCGGCAGATTGCTTTCGTGCTCGGGCGAGAGATGCATGATGACGACAAACGCCATCCCCGTGTCCGTCGGCAGGGCGCCGACGAAGGATTGCAGTGCCTCGAGCCCCCCGGCCGAGGCCCCGAGGGCAGCGATTGGCACTCGGTCCGGGTCGGCCTCCGAGGGGGAGGTCTTCGTGTCGGCCGTCGGGTGCGGGGCGGGTATAGGGGGGGCGGGAGCAGTCATAGCGACTCAGAAAGCGATCCGTCGCAGGTACAGGCGAGAGATCAGACTCGGTGTCCCGATGTCTTATTCACCACGGAGATACCGATCCGTAAATACGTTCCCAGCGTCCGTTCTGTGCTTGCGGCGATGCACGGTCCAGGGAATCTGAGATTCCCGCTGTCGCGGAAAATCGTTTATGTACGTTCTCACGGGTCGGTCATGGAGCCGGAATCGTCCCTTTGCGAGAAAAGGAGCCGCGACGATGCATCGAGCGGAGGCATGCCGTCCTCTCGTCTCTTCGGAAGCAGAGGCGAACGGTCGATGAGGCGACCCGGACCCGGCTCGGTCTGCGCCCCGTGGGTGCGCAGAACCTGAAGGGAGAGTTTTCAAAATTTGTAACATATCATAGGACAACGTGTTACTGCCGGGGCCAAGATCGGGGGCGGTCGGGGCCTGATCGTCCCCTGCGCGAGGCCGAGGAGCGTCCGCCGTTTCGGCCCGGACACGGTCGCACAACGGTTCTCCGTCCGGGGTCACCGGGCCGCTTGCCGGCGCGCCTACAGAGGCCCGGCCCTTTGCCCAACCGTGAACCCGACAGACGGCGGCTCCACGTCGTGCTTGGCGGGGAGACGACGATCCGGCACGAGATCGACGAGGTCTGGAGGCGGGTGGACGTCGGATCCCGGTTCCTCGCCCGCGCTCCCCGAAGAGACGGATAACGGCCAACGTGACGGGACCGCGGTCCTCGTCGTCGGTGAAGGTGGGGGCGCCCCGGCGGCTGCGACCGCGGCGGGACGGACGACGGCCTCACTCCGGCTCGGTCACGTACTCGCACTCGCCGACACACTCCTCCTTGAGCGGATCCTCGCCGAGGACCTGTTCGGGCTTCGCCCCGCTCCGGAAGACCGTGACGCCCTTGAGGTCCAGCTCGCGGGCCCGCAGGAGCAGGTCGCGCACGCCCTCGACGGAGGCGGAGGCGGGCAGGTTCACCGTCTTGCTCACGGCATTGTCCACGTGCCGCTGGAACGCCGCCTGGATCTGGAGGTGGCGCTCGGCGGGCACGTCGTGGGCGGTCCCAAACAGTCGCTGTACGTCGTCGGGCACCGCGTCCACGTCTTGAATGGTGGGACGCCCGTGAAGGTTGTGCATCAAAGCCTCCGAGTAGAAGCCGCGCTCCTTCGCGATCTCGACGAACCGGTCGTTGACCATCTCCAGCCCGCCCATCACGTGCTTCGTGTAGGCCACGCTGTAGAGCGGCTCGATGCTCGCCGAGCAGCCGGCAATCATCGAGATGGTGCCCGTGGGGGCGATGGACGTGGTCGTGGCGTTGCGGGCCGGGGTCCCGTGTGCCGACTCGGTCCCGTTGGGGAAGGCGCCGCGCTCGTCGGCGAGCCGTCGGGACGCCTCCCAGGCGGCCTCGTGGACGAAGGCCATCAGTTCGTCGGCCACCTCGACGGCCTCGTCGCTGTCGTAGGGGACCCGCAGGTCCACCAGCAGGTCGTGGAACCCCATGACCCCGAGCCCAATCTTCCGGTTCGCCGACATGCGCTCCTCGATCTCGGGCACGGGAAAGGTGGACATCTCAATGGCATTGTCCAGCAACCGCACGCCAGTGTGAACGGTGTCCCGCAGCTTCTCCCACGCCACGCGCCGCCCGTCGGTGTGGCGGCCCAGGTTGACGGAGCCGAGGACGCAGGCCTCGTAGGGCAGCAGGGGCACCTCGCCGCAGGGATTGGTGGCCCTGATGCGCCCGAGGGCCGGCGTCGGGTTGTCGTCGTTGATCGTGTCGAGGAAGAGCAGGCCCGGATCGCCGGTCTCCCACGCCATCTCCGCCACGAGGTCGAGGATCCGTGCCGCACGGGCCCGACCCACCTCGGCCCCCGTGCGGGGATTGACGAGGGGATAGGAGGTGCCCTGGCGGTAGGCGTCCCAGAACTCGCTCGTCGTGGCGACGGAGATGTTGAAGTTACGGAGCGCGCCCTCCTCACGCTTCGCCGTGACGAACGTCTCGATGTCGGGATGCGTCACGTCGAGCACGCCCATGTTGGCGCCGCGGCGGCGACCGCCCTGCTTGATCTGCTCGGTGGCGGCGTCGTAGATGTGCATGAAGCTGACCGGCCCGCTCGCCACGCCCCCCGTCTCCTGCACGATGTCGCCCTGGGGCCGCAGCGTTGAAAACGAAAAGCCGGTGCCGCCTCCGCTCTGGTGGATGAGGGCGGTCTGCTTGAGCGTCTCGAAGATGGAGAGCAGCGAGTCCTCGACGGGCAGGACGAAGCAGGCGGCCAGCTGCTGAAGGTCCGTTCCGGCGTTCATCAGCGTCGGGGAGTTCGGGAGGAAGTCCAGGCGCTGCATCACGTCGTAGAATCGATCCGCCGTCTCTTCCACGTCGCCCCCAAACCGGGCCTCGGCCCGGGCCAGATTCGTGGCCACCCGGCGCATCATCTCGTCGGGCGTCTCGACGACGGCGCCGTCCTCGTCCCGCTGGAGGTAGCGGCGGCGCAGTACGGTCTGTGCGGCGGGGGACAGTGTGGACATCGGATCCGGAGACGGTAAACAAACGTGTGGACCAACTTTCTTCATTATACTGGAAAAGCAGACCGGGGGACGTAGGGAAGTCGCTGACTGCTCAGTGGGAGCAGGTCGCAGACCGGCCTCCGTGGATGTTCCCGTTTCCCGGTCCCGGCACAACATCAAGGGGATCGACGGATTGACGGTTCTCCCGGCCCGGAGAAGACGAAAGGGTTCCGGCGCCGCCCAACCGAGTTGTGCCCCTGCCTCATCAGTGCTCACCAGGACCATGGAGCCGCAAGACCCCCCTCAGGAATACCCGGTCGAACTCACCGGACCGGCCCACTTCCTCGACGTCGTCTACGAAACCGTCGACGCGCACATCAGCCGGACGCAGGAAGAGTACGCCGAAATCATCACGGGCGTGGACGCCGTCGACGCCGGCACCGTGGACCAGGACGAGGAAGCCGTCCTGCACCTCTACGTTCTGGGCCCGGTCCCGCCGGAGGAGGCGCGCGAACGGATAAATCTGGCGCTGGACCGCATCTCCGACGAGCACAACATGACGATCGCCCGGCAGGGCGTCGAACTGGCGGTGGAGGCGAACGAGCCCGGCGAGGAGTAGTCCGCGTGCCCGACAGGAACTCCCGGGACCCGGACGGGAGCTCCTGCGTCGGATCTGCATCGGGTCCGGTTCGG
This sequence comes from Salinivenus sp., assembly GCA_036625705.1. Lineage (GTDB taxonomy): Bacteria > Bacteroidota > Rhodothermia > Rhodothermales > Salinibacteraceae > Salinibacter. Next base: position 3,761 of record JAZKTD010000117.1, on the reverse strand, counting down.
GCCGAGTCGGGCGCCCCACCGGAGGCGGCGTGCGCGGCTCCCGCTCCGCTCGGGGCCCGATCCCGGGGGCTGGTTGGAGACGGGGATCGCTCCCTCCCCACGGCACTGGGGGAAATTATACTACAGGAGCGTGCGCCTTCCTCGCACAACTCCTTCGCCTCCCGACTGCGTTCTTCACTGGTGTAACCTACTGCCATCTACTTTCCCTAACCCATCCCTCATTGCCATGTCCGTCGCAAAGTCCATCGAACTCCTCGCCGAGGGGGATACGCTCGAAGACGCCACGGAAGAAGCCCTCCGTGAAGCGTCGAAGTCGGTCAACCAGGTCAAAAACATCTACGTCGACGACTACCGCGCCATCGTCGAGGGCGGAGAGATCCAGGCGTACCGCATCCACGCCAAGGTCACCTTTGTGGTCGAGTAGTCGATGCGGACATCTGGCGGAAGGGGCGGCCGGGGGGACCTCCCCGTGCCGCCGGGTCTTACGCTGGAAGCGCTTCCAAAAGGACAAAATCTCAGCCCGCCATGCACAATGCTCAATCGTCGGAACGAATTTTCGAAGCGGAGGGCGGTTCGGCGCGTCGACCGTCCCTCCGCGAGACGGCCGGGGAGGAGCAGTCCCTCATCGTCCTCGACGGCGAAGGGACGATCCGGCACGTGTCGGACGAGGCCCGAGAACTGCTTGACCTCCGGCCTCACGCTCTCAACGGGGAGCCCTTTTCGGAGTGCGTGCACCCCAACCGGCGGTCGCGCGTCCGGCGCGACCTGACTGGCATGACCGCCCGCGAAAAACAGCGGGCGACCTGGCTGCTTCGACTCAAGACCGGGCTCGGCCCCTGGCAGTGGTTCAAGGTCGAGGCCGAGAACCGGCTCGGCGGCGACGACCCGTCGGGCATCGTGCTGCGTCTCCTCGAGCGCGGCGGCGGACCCGGACGGGACTAGTGGTCAGTCAAGGTCAGTTTGTCGGGTCTGAATTCTCTTTCCGAACAGCTTCCAACGGCGAGAACAGAAGCCGATCGAGAAACGACGACCTGACTCTTGACGCACCACTAACCCCTGGCCCTACTCCATACGCTCTCACCTACAGACAATCCTGCCCCATGGATTCCGCCCAAGCGCGTCCCCCGGTTATACCGCCGTCGCTCTCCTCGGCCCAGTCCGAAACGACACTGGTACTGATTAATGCCCAGAGCCGAGCCGAGGTGGAGCAGCATCCCGAGATCGAGTCCCGCCTGTCGGACGGCTGGACGATTCGACGGGCCGTTCCCCGCATCGTGGAGAAGGGGGGCGCCAAATGGCTCCTCGTTCTGGAACGGCCGACCGGCGACGCCCCCACCCCCGCTCTGAGGGAGGACGCTCGCAACCGGACGACCTCGCGTCCTGCCCGGCCGTGAACGCCCGGCCCGCACGCAGCGGAGAGGGGCTCGGAGACCGGGTCGACGTTTAGATCGTCGTTGACCCCGACGTCGCTCCGTCTCGACCGGGGATGATCCTGGAGCGTGTACACGAACAGAGCGGCCGGGGGCCGATCTGCGGCCGTCACGGGGGCTCAGGACGCTGCCGTGTGGGATCCAAACGGTCTCTTAGTCCACGTCAATGCCCCGGTCCGCCAAAAGCTCGACGAAGTCGCCCTCGTCGAGCACGGGCACGTCGTGCTCCTCGGCCGCGTCGCGCTTCTGGCCGGCGCCGGGCCCGGCGACCACGTAATCGGTCTCGCCGCTGACGCTGGAGGGGGCCCGTCCGCCGTGCTTCTCCACGAGGCGCTGCACGTCCTCGCGCGTCCATCGGTCCAGCTGCCCCGTGAACACGAGGGTGAGGCCATCCAGCGGCTCTTCAGCCTCGACGTACGGATTGGACAAGGAGAGGCCCGCCTCCCGAATCGCCTCGATCACCTCTCGGTTCTCGGGGTCCGCAAAGAACGTCGCGACGCTCCGGGCCGCCTCGTCCCCGACGTCCTCGATGGACCGCAGCTGCTCCTCGGAGGCGTCCATCAGCGCGTCCAGCGTCGAGAAGTGGCGGGCCAGCCGCCGCGCCGTGGCCGACCCGATCAGCGGAATGCCGAGGGCGTACACGAACCGGTCGAGGTCCTGCTCCAGGCTGGCCTCGATCTCGTCCAGCAGGTTTTGGGCCGACTTGTCGGCGTAGCGCTCCAGCCCCAGAAGATCGTCCTTGTCGAGTTCGTACAGGTCCGAGAGGCGGTCGATGAGGCCCGCGTCGATGAGCTGCTCGGCGCGCTCGTCGCCCAGGCCCTCAATGTCCATCGCCTCGCGGGACGCGTAGTGCGTGAGCCGCTCCCGGAGCTGGGCCGGGCACGCCATCCCGCCCGTGCAGAACGCCTGCTTCTCGTCGTGGCTGAAGACCACCTCGGCGCCGCAGACCGGGCACGTGTCCGGAAGGCGATACGGCTCCTCCGAGCCGTCGCGCTTCTCCTCGAGCACCTTCACGACCTGCGGAATGACGTCCCCCGCCCGCTCGACGAGCGCCGCGTCGCCGATCATGACGTTCTTGCGGTCGAGCTCGTGCTGGTTGTGGAGCGAGGCGCGGCTCACCTCGACGCCCCCAATCTGCACGGGATCGAGATGGGCCACCGGCGTGAGGCGCCCCGTCCGCCCCACCTGGGCCTCGATGTCCGCAATCGTGGTCGTGGCCCGGCGGGGCGCGAACTTGTAGGCCACCGCCCAGCGCGGGTCCCGGTCGCGCACCCCGAGCGTCTCGTGGGCGTCGAGGGCGTTCACTTTGATGACGACGCCGTCGATTGCGTACGGCAGGTCGTCCCGCGCGTCGGCCAGTGCCTCGTGGTGGGCCAGCGCCTCGTCGATGCCGTCGCAGCGCCGGACGTGCTCGCTGCAGACGCGCAGGCCCCACGCCGGCAGGGCCGCCAGCACCTCGGCGTGGGTGTCGAAGTCGTGGTCCGTGCCGGGCGCAATTTCGTAGAAGTAGACGTGCAGCGGCCGCCGGGCCGTCACGCTCGGATCGAGCTGGCGGAGCGAGCCCGCCGCCGCGTTGCGGGGATTGGCGAACGGCGTCTTTCCCGCCTCCTCGCGCCGCCGGTTGACCTCGGTAAATTCGTCGACGCGCATGTAGGCCTCCCCGCGCACCACGAGCCGGTCGGGCACGGAGCGCTCCTCGTTCCGGAGGCGGAGGGGGACGGCGTTGATGGTCTTGACGTTCGCCGTAATCTCCTCGCCGGTCTGCCCGTCGCCCCGGGTGGCGGCCCGCATCAGTTGTCCGTCGTCATAGATCAGCTCCACGGCCAGCCCGTCGAACTTCGGCTCGGCGGTGTACTCGACAGCCTCCGTGTCCATCTCCTCGCGGCACGTCTCGTCGAACGAGCGGACGTCCTCGGCCTCGTAGACGGCCTTCAGGCTGAGCATGGGGGCCGGGTGCTCGACGGTGCCGAGCTCGTCGCGGGGCTCGCCCCCCACCTGCTGCGTCGGCGAATCCGGGGCCTGAAGGTCGGGGTACTCCTCCTCCAGCTCCTGGAGCCGACGCAACATCCGGTCGTACTCGGCGTCGGAGACGACCGGATCGTCGCGGACGTAGTAGCGGTAGTTGTGGTAGCGAAGCGCCGTGCGCAACCGCTCGGCGGCCTCAGCCGCGTCGTCCTCGGTGTCGATGGCGTCGAGGTCGACATCGGGCTTGGTTTCTACGTCCGGCATAAGCGGATACTGGCGATGGTGAGAGTGCGAAACGGGAGTCCCGGCCGATCGGGAGCTACGCGTGATTCGTAAATCGTGATGCGTGCCCTTTGGGTAGAGGGG
>JAZKTD010000116.1:0-10258 GCA_036625705.1 Salinivenus sp. | reverse complement strand
ACGACTCGGCCGCGGTCGCGCCGCCGGAGCCGGTCCTGCCCGTGCCCACGGCGCGGCAGCTCGAGTGGCAGCGCGACGAGATGAACATGTTTCTGCACTTTGGGGTCAACACCTTCACCGACCGCGAGTGGGGCACCGGCGACGAGGACCCGGCGGTGTTTCGCCCCACCCAGTTCACGCCGCATCAGTGGGCCCGGGTGGCAAAGGAGACGGGCTTCCAGACCCTGATCCTCACGGCCAAGCACCACGACGGCTTTGCGCTGTGGCCGAGCCGATACACCGATCACTCCGTGGAGCAGAGCCCGTGGCGGAACGGGCAGGGCGACGTGGTGGGCGCGTTCGTCGAGGCGGCCCGCGACCACGGCCGCAAGGTGGGCCTCTACCTCTCGCCCTGGGACCGGCACGAACCCAGCTACGGCACCGAAGCCGCCTACAATCAATTTTACCTCGGCCAGCTGCAGGAACTGCTCACCCAGTACGGCCCGCTCGAGGAGGTGTGGTTCGACGGCGCAAAGGGCGAGGACGCCGCGGACATGACCTACCACTTCGACGCCTTCTGGGCGATGGTGCGCCAGCACCAGCCCGGCGCGGTCCTCTTCTCCGACGAGGGCCCCGACGTGCGCTGGATCGGGAACGAGCACGGCTTCGCGGGCCCCACCAACTGGTCGACCGTCGATCGGTCGAGGATCGAGATCGGCGGCGCCGGACAGGGCGACTACCTCAACAGCGGAGAGCGCGGCGGCCCCGACTGGGTGCCGGGCGAGTGCGACACCTCCCTCCGCCCCGGCTGGTTCTGGCACCCGGACGAGGACCCGAAGTCCGTCGACCGCCTGCTGGAGATTTACTTCAAGTCCGTGGGGCGCAACTGCGTGCTGCTGCTGAACGTGCCGCCGGCGCCCAGCGGCCGCTTCGCGCCGGAGGACGTCCGGCGGCTCTACGCCTTCCGCTCGGCCCTCAACGCCATCTTCGACGACGACCTCGCGGCCGGAGCGGCGGCCACTGCCTCGTCCGTCCGGGGCGGCGCCGCCCGGTTCGGCGCCGGGCAGGTGCTCGACGACGACCTCTCGACGTACTGGGTTCCCGAGGATTCGACCGGAGAGGCGTCGCTGACCCTCACGCTCGACTCGGCCCGTACGGTCGACGTCGTCGCCCTCCAGGAGCCGATCCAGCTCGGGCAGCGCGTGGCCGCCTACCGGGTGGAGGTGCCGGCGGAGGGCGGCGGGTGGCGCACGGTGCACGAGGGCACGACGATCGGGCACAGGCGGCTCGCCCGGCTGGAGACGCCCGTAACCGCCGCACAACTCCGCGTGGTGGTTACGGACGCGCGGGCCGTTCCCCTCCTGGCGGAGGTGGCCCTCTACCGGCGGCCCCTAGAGGAGTAGTACGAACTCTGCGTGCACTCGGCATAGGCCGAGGGGCCTACGCTTTCGTCGCCACGAGCCACCCGTAGCGGAGCACGCCGAGGCGCTGGGCCGCCCAGATGCGGGGCAGGGTCCGCGCAAAGACGCGTTCCGACTCGGCGGCGTCGAGGAGCAGCCGCCAGAGGGCGGGGTCGGACCCGAGCGCGCGGACGAACCGGCGCAGCACGACGGTCCAGGTGGGCCGCACGAACGGGGTGACGTCGTCGAGCCGATCGACCCGCAGCCCGGCCTGCGTGGCCCAGCGATGGAGCATCCGGACCGTCGGAAGTCCCGAGAGACGCCCGTCCGCGCAGATCGGGGCCAGCAGGAGGCGGCGGGCCCACGCGGGCGGGTTCGGCGCCGCCATCCAGACGCACGCCACGAACCGGCCCCCGGGCCGCAGGAGGTGGGCGGCCTCCCGCACGGCCGCCGGCGGATCTGCGATGTGGGTCAGGCTCTCGATGGCCACCGCTGCGTCGGCACTCTCGGCCGGCCGGTCGTTGTCCAAAAAATCCTGGAGGTGGTACGTCGGAGCGGGTCCCCGGACGGGCTGCCGCCGGGCGTAGTCGTGCTGGGCCGCGGAGACGGTGTACCCCGTGACCGACGCTTCGTACTCCGCCGCCCACAGCCGGGCCGGGGCCCCGTACCCGCACCCGATGTCGCAGACAGCCGTCCCCGCACCGATGCCGGCGTCGGCGGCGACGCGGTGCACGAGGTGCCGCACGGCCGCCTCCGGCGTGGCGGCCGGGTCGGTCCACAGACCGTGGTGGACGTGCTCGCCCCACAGCTGCCGGTAGAAGCGGTCGAGACGGTCGTAGTGCCCGGCGACGGCCGCGGGCATGGATGCGCCCATGGGTCGAACGATGTGGGGGTCGTGGAAACATCGAGGAGGCGGCCCGGCGGTTCCTTCCCCTTTGGTCCCGTTGGCCGTACTTGACGCGCCCCCCGCCCGGCGTTTTGTTGCGTGCGGACTTGTTTTCTGTTCAGCACCCATGCTATGGCTTCCTCCTACTCCCCGGAAACGCGCCAGGACCGGATTACGCGACAGTGGGTGGCCTGCGCGCCGGACCGCAGCTCGCGCCCCCAGAAGACCGAGACCTCAGTGCCGGACACGGCGCCTACCGACGATACGCCGGTCGACGGGTGTCCGTTCTGCCCCGGCCACGAGGACCAACTTCCCTCTGTGCTGTGGGAGCTGGCCGCCGACGACGACCGACCGTGGCGCACCCGGGCCGTCCCGAACAAGTACTCGGCGCTCTCCCCCGCGCCGCCGCCGGACTCGGGCGAGACCGGCCTCTACCGCACCCGCAAAAGCCGGGGCCGGCAGGAAGTCATCATCGACACGCCGTCTCACCACCAGGGCCTGGCCCGGATGCCGGTCGCGCAGGTCGACGCCCTGCTGGAGACCTACCTCGCCCGGTATCGGGCCCTGCGCGGGGCCGACCTGTATCCGTTCGTCTTCCGGAATCACGGGGGCGGGGCCGGGGCGTCGCTTCCCCATCCCCACAGCCAGATCATCGGCACGGACTTTCCCCCGCCCGAGATCGAGCGCGAGGAAGCGGCCGTTCAGCGCCGGCACGCCGAGACGGGGCGGTGTCCGTACTGCGAGATGATCGAGACCGAACTCGACGCGCAGGATCGGCTGGTGTCGACGAGCGACGCGTTCGTCGCGTTCGTGCCGTTTGCGGCCCGGGTCCCGTACGAGGTGTGGATCCTCCCCCGCCGCCACACCCCGGAGATCGGGCGTATGACGACCTCAGAGCGCGGGGCCCTCGCGCAGCTTCTGCGGGCGGTCGTCCGGCGCCTGCGCGCCCTCGACGATCCGGACTACAACTTCTTCCTCCGCACCGCCCTGGAGCACGAGTCGCAGGCGCCGCACCTGCACTGGAGCCTGCGGCTTCGGCCGCGCACGACCGTTGAGGCCGGATTCGAGCTGAGCACCGGCGTTCGCATCAACCCGTCGATCCCGGAGCGGGACGCCGCCGTCCTGCGCGGGGACGCGTCGGTAGCCCCCTCATAAAAAACCCCCGGAACCGGGATCGGCTCCGAGGGCGCGGTGTTCGTCGTCGGTCGCTGCGTCTCAGGCGTGGGCGACGTCCTCGTCGGCGCCTCGGAGCGCCCGGATCCGGTACGGACCGCTTCCGAACGCCATCACGAGCAGCAGCCCCCCCATAATCGAGAGGTTCTTGAGGAACATGATGACCTGGGTCTGCTGGCCGAAGTCGGTGTGGAAGATCAGCGTCGCCGGGATCAGAAACAGAATCAGGGCCGCCGCACCGCCCCGGGCCCACAGGCCCAGAATGACGGACAGCCCCCCGAGCACTTCCACGACGATCGCCCCGACGAGAAAGACGGCCGTCAGGGGCATGCCCTGCGCGGCCATCTGCTGCTGAGTGGCCTCAAATCCGGTGATTTTTGTCAATCCGGACATCACGAAAATAAGGCCCAGCAGGATGCGGCCGAGAAGGGGAGCGTACGAGCGCATAATTCAGGAAGCAGTTTGGGAAAGACAAAAAAACGACCGGGGGAGAGGCGTCGTGCCCCTCCCCGTCGGCCGAGGTGGCGCTACCCGAGCTTGTAGAACTTCTCGTTGGTGATCTGTCCGTCCTCGTTCCAGGTGCGGACGGCAACCTGCTCCTGCTGGACGCGGCCGACGCCCTCGAGCGTCATGTCGTTGAACCACTCCGAGAGGGTGACCCGGTTCTCCTCGTCGACGGCGCGGGCACGAATCTCGGCGTCGTGAAACTCCTCGAGGGCCCCGACGAACTGCTCCTCGTACTCGCGGTTGGCCTCTTTCCCGACGCGCTCCTCACCGTCCTCTTCCATGACGATGTCGTCGGCGTAAAATTTATCGAAGGCCTCCAGAATCTTGCCCTGGAGGATCATGTCGTTCAGTTCCTGGTCGCGGGCATCAATGTCGCTCATGGCGGGGTGCTGGGGTTGGTTGAGTAGAGTGGCGATCGGATCGAAACCCGAGTGTTCAGAGACTACTACCGGGGGGGACAAGGGAATGTTGCCACATTGTCTGTTGCAACATACGCATTAACACAAAAGTGGCATTTACGCCTCGTCTCCGTAGCCCCCGTAGATGCCCTCGCAGATGCGGGACAGGTGCTGGAGGTCCCGGTCGGCCACGCGGGCGTCGAACCAGTCCTGGACCTCCCGGATCTTCGGGTCGAGTTCGTCGAGCAGTGCGATCCCCTCGTCCGTGATCGTGTGGATGGTCATGCGCCGGTCCGCCTCGCTCCGCGAGCGCCGGACGAGCCCCCGCTCCACGAGCTTGTCGATCAGCCGCGTGACGTCGGGAGACGGGTCGAGCATGCGCTCGATGATCTCGCAGCGGGGGTGGCCGTCGGGGTGAACGCCCCGCAGAATGCGGAGGACGTTGTGGTGGCTGAAGTGCAGGTCGTGTTCCTGGCAGGCCGCCTCTACGCGGCGCCGCACGTGGGCGGCGGCGACGAAGAGGTTCAGCATCGCCTCCTGGGCCGGGTCCTCGAAGGGAACGGTCTGCTGGATGCGGTCGCGGAGGGATCGTCCCATGCGTCGTACAAAGCAATGACTGTGAGGGCAAGCACGTGTGTTGTAACATGTGATTGGGTCCCAGTTCCCTCCGATCGCGGTTTTCCTGTAGGGGAGCCCGCAGGCCCGACCGGTGGGCAACGTTTACGGGAGCGTCCTGGGGGCCCTGTCCCCCACGTGCTTTGAGGGGGAAGGGATACCGAGCCCCCGTTCCCCTTCCGATCGGGTCGGTCTACGGCGACGATCGGGCCGATCACGCCACGACGATTCTCCTGACCGAGGCACGACGGCGGCCCGGAACCGTCAGGCCTCGGCGTGCTCGGCCCCGTACCGCCAGGCGAGGTACGCCATGAAGCCAGTGCCCACGCGCAGCGCCTCCTCGTCGGTGGCGTAGGTGGAGGTGTGCAGGCCCTGGTCGGTCCCGGCGCCCAGCTGGTAGAAGGTGCCGGGACGCTCCTGCAGGACGTAGGCAAAGTCCTCCCCGGCGTACCAGCGGTCCGCCTCGACGACGCGGTCGGCGCCGACGTAGTCGGTGGCGGCCTCGCGGACGAGTGCCGTGGGGGCCTCGTGGTTGTAGAGGGCGGGGTAGCCGACCCGCATCTCCACGTCGGCGGTGGCACCGTGGGCCTCGGCGGTGCGGGTCGCCACGCGCCGGATGAGGTCGTGCGCCCGGTGTCGCCAGTCCTCGCCCATCGCCCGGAAGGTGCCCTCCAGGCGCGCGGTGTCGGGGATCACGTTCGTCGCGCCGTCGGCGATGAGGCGGCCGATCGTGAGGACCGAGGGGACGCCCGGCGGGCACTGCCGGCTGATGATCGACTGGAGGGCGACGACGATCTCGCTGGCCACGTAGGTGGCGTCGGCCGCCACCTCGTGCGGCGAGCCGGCGTGCCCGCCCTCCCCGTTTACGGTGACGTACACCTCGTCGGCCGACGCCATGGCCCAGCCCGAGCGCACGCCGATGGTGCCGGCGGGCAGCCCGGGCTTTACGTGCTGCCCGAACGCGACCTCCGGCCCCGGAACGCCGTCGGCGTCGTCGAGCAGGCCCTCCTCGATCATGGCCTTCGCCCCGCCGGGCAGTCGCTCCTCGTGGGGCTGAAAGCAGAAGCGCACCTGCCCGTGCACGTCCTCGCGGTGCCGGGCCAGGATCAGGGCCGTCCCCAGCAGCGAGGACGTGTGGACGTCGTGGCCGCAGGCATGCATGACCCCGTCGTTCTCGGAGGCAAAGTCGAGGCCGGTCTCCTCCTGGATCGGCAGCGCGTCCATGTCGCCGCGCAGCAGGAGCGTGGGGCCGGGCTCGCCGCCGTCGAGGGTGGCGACGACGCCGGTGCCGATCGACGACGGGACGCCGGTCTGGACCCGTAGGTCGAGGGCCCGCAGCCGCTCGGCGACCCGGCGGGCCGTCTCGTGCTCCTCGCCGGAGAGCTCGGGGTGGCGGTGCAGGGTGCGGCGCAGCTCGACGACCTCCGGAAAAACGTCGCCGACCGCGGCCTTGATGGTGTCGATCATGGCAGTCGGGGCACGGTTGAGCAGGACGGCACGGTGCGTCTGCGCCTACCGCCACGGAGGAGGCGTGGTTCGGGTGACGTGACCCTCATCGCGACGGCGAACCGCACCGGGCCTCCGACCGGTATACGCGACCGACGACGCCGTGCCCCGACTCCCCCAACTGGCCCGTTTCGCCCCATGTCCCGCGTTTCTGCCCACGCCGCTCGGCTCCTGCTCGCACTGATTCTTCTCGGTGGCCTGGCGGCCCCGGGGCAGGCCCAGGAGCCGGCGCCGATCTACGACGAGGCGGCGGTGCCCGACTATACGCTGCCGCCCCTCCTGACACGGCCGAGCGGCGACTCGGTCCGGACGGCCGAGGCGTGGTGGACCGCGCGCCGCCCCCGGCTGCTCCGACAGTTCCGAACGCACATTTACGGCGACCTCCCGCCTCTTCCGCCCGCGTTCCGGGTCGAGGCGCACGGGGCGACGTCGGATGCCCTCGGCGGGGCCGCCACCCGCCGCCAGGTGACTCTCCACTTCACCGACCGGCCCGAGGGCCCCGAGCTCGACCTGCTGATCTATCGGCCAAACGATGTCGACGGCCCGGTCCCCGTGTTTGCGGGCCTCAACTTTGCCGGGAACCACACCGTGGCGGCCGGGCCGGGCATCCGCCTGCCCGACGGCTGGGTGCCGGACTGGGGCGACGTGCCGTCCGACAGCGGACGGGCCGTGGCCGCGGCGCGCGGGGCCCGCGACCGGCGCTGGCCGGTCGAGCAGATCGTCGGGCGGGGGTACGGGCTGGTTACCGCCTACTACGGCGATCTCTTCCCCGACCGGGCGGACGGGTTTCCGGAGAGCATCTACCGGCTCGCCCCCGACTCGGCCGGCCTGGACGCCGGCGGGGGCGATTGGTCGGCGATCAGCGCCTGGGCCTGGGGCCTGCACCGCATGATGGACTACGCTGCGCGGGTCGACGCGATCGACGACGACCGGGTGATCGCGGTCGGCCACTCGCGGCTCGGGAAGACGGCGCTCTGGGCCGGGGCCACCGACCGGCGCTTCGCCGCGGTCCTCGACAACGCCTCCGGCGCCGGCGGGTCGGCCCTCTTCCGCCGCCGCTACGGGGAGCGCGTCGTCCACCTCGACCAGTCCTTTCCGCACTGGTTCTGCGACACCTTCGGCCGGTACCGCGAGAACGAGTCGGCCCTGCCCGTCGACCAGCACCAGCTCCTCGCTATGATCGCGCCGCGCCCCCTCCTCGTGAGTCCGAAGAGTGAGGACCGGTGGGCCGATCCCCGCGGCATGGTGCTGTCGGCCCGGCACGCCTCCGCCGCCTGGCGACTCCTGGGGCACGAGGGCCTCGCCGTCGACACGATGCCCGCGCCGGGCACGCCCGTCCTGAGCCGGGTCGGGGCCTTCCTGCGGCCCGGCGAGCACGACCTCCTGCCGGCCGACTGGGCGGTCTTCCTCGACTTTGCCGACCGGCACCTGCGCCCGCCGTCGCCGACCCGGTAGCCGCCCCCCTCCGGCGGTCTCCCCCCGCCGGCGGAGAGTCCCTCTTTTCGACTGAACCTCCAATTCCCGGTCGCGTACGTACAGGCCCGACGACGCTCTTCCTCGTCATCCGCTCCGGTCTATGCGCCAGTTCGACGTCCCGACGTTTTACCAGAGCCCCATCATCTCGACGGTCCAGGACGCACGGGAGACCACCGACCCCCGGAAAAAGGATCTCTCGCCGTCGGTCATCGACTTCGGGCCGGTCCGCTTCAAAATCGCGCGCCACTTCGGCTTTTGCTTCGGGGTCGAGCAGGCCATCGAGATCGCCTACGAGGCGCTCGAGGAAAATCCCGACAAACGGATCTTCCTCCTCTCGGAAATGATCCACAACCCTCACGTGAACGAGGACCTTCGGGAGCGCGGGATCCAGTTCCTTCGCACCACGAGCGGGGAGCAGCTCATCCCCTTCGAGGAGCTGACCCCCGACGACGTCGTCATCATCCCCGCCTTCGGCACGACCCTGGAGGTGGAGCAGCGGCTCGAGGAGCTGGGCGTCGACACCGAGTCCTACGACACCACCTGCCCGTTCGTGGAGAAGGTCTGGCGCAAGAGCTCGCAGATCGGGGACGACGACTACTCGATCATCGTCCACGGCAAGCGGTACCACGAGGAGACGCGCGCCACCTTCTCCCACGCGAAGGAGGAGGGGCCGGTGGTCGTGGTCCGCGACATGGAGGAGGCCGAGCAGCTGGCCGCCGTGATTCGCGGGGAGAAGGACACCGACTTCTTCTACGACTACTTCGACGACAAGTACTCGGAGGGCTTCGACCCGTCGACGGACCTGCGCCGTCTCGGCGTGGTGAACCAGACGACGATGCTGGCGGAGGAGACCGCCGCGATCGCCGACCTGATGCGCGAGGCGATGATCGACCGCTACGGCGAGTCGGACGTGGAGGAGCACTTCGCCGACACGAGCGATACGCTCTGCTACGCCACCAACGAGAACCAGAGCGCGACGAAGGCCCTCATCGAGGACGGGGCCGACGTCGGCATCATCGTCGGCGGCTACAACTCCTCGAACACGAGCCACCTCGTGGAGCTCTGTGAGGAGCACATGCCCACCTATTTTGTGCGCGACGCCGAGCAGTTCGACGCGCCGTCGGAGATCCGGCACTTCGACGTGCACGACCAGACGGAGGTCACCAGCGAAAACTGGTTCCCGGCCGACGACACCCCGGTCGACGTGCTGCTGACTTCCGGCGCCTCCTGCCCCGACGCCCTGCTGGACGAGGTCGTCCGCAAGATCGTGAGCTGGTACCCGAACGCGAAGCCGGTCGAGGAGGCCCTCGCCCCCTTCGAGGAGACGGCCGACGAGGAGGATGCGTAGGTGCCGTCCTCCTCCCCTCCTCTACGCCTCCTCGGTCAATGTCCTGGTACGAAGGCTGGTTCGACAGCGAGGCCTACAACCTCGTCTACGACCACCGCGACGAATCGGAAGCCGCCCGGCTGGTCGACCTCGTTGAGCGCGAGGTGGCCCCGGCCCCCGACGCCCACATCCTCGACGTGGGCTGCGGGCGCGGGCGCCATGCCCGCATCTTTGCCCGCCGCGGCTACCGCGTAACGGGCCTCGACCTGTCGGCCGAGGCCATCGAAGAGGCCCGGCGGCGGGCCGACGCGGCCGGCCTCGACATTCGCTTCGAGCAGGGCGACATGCGGACGCCGTACTGCGACGGGTGCGCCGACGGGGTGGTGAACCTCTTTACGACGTTTGGGTACTTCGAGACGGACGCCGAGAACCGGCAGGCCCTCGCGGCGATGACGCGGGCCCTGCGCCCCGGCGGCTGGTTCCTGCAGGACTTCCTGAACGCCCCCCACGTCGCGGACACCCTCGTCCCCTCGACGACGCGCACCGTCGACGGCGTCGAGATTCACCAGCGCCGATGGATTGAGGACGACCGCATCAACAAGGAGATCACGCTCACCCACAACGACACGACCGACACGTACCACGAAAGCGTGCGCCTCTACACGCCCGAGGAGCTGCGGGCCCTGTACGCGGCCGTCGGCCTCAGGATTGTCGACACCTTCGGGGACTACGACGGCCGGCCGCACGCGCCGACCAGCCCCCGCCTCCTGCTCTACGCCCGAAAACCGCCGGCCTGAGATTTTCGCCCGTGAACCTGGAAAGGGCCGACCGCCGACTGGATTTGCCCTCCTCCGATGAGGCTGTACTGCGTGTTTCGTATTGCGTAATCATGACCGCGATCGACAGCCTCGAGGCTGCGCGGACATCCCTCATCAACTCATGACTCTTTCCCTCATGACTCTTTCCTCCCGGGAGCAGCCCCCTTCCGCCG
>JAZKTD010000115.1:0-10591 GCA_036625705.1 Salinivenus sp. | reverse complement strand
CCTACGCGCGCACTGCCCTGCACCACGGCCACGCCTTCGACGGGCCGGCCATTCTACACCAGTACGACACCACCATCGCGGTCCCGCCCGGCTGGCACGCCCACGTCGACGCGCGGCAGAACGTGCACCTGGACCGGTAGTGGGCGTGCACAACTGGAAGAACGGAGATCGCAGCGTCCGCATCGGGGTCGCCTCCTGTGTCCTTCGCCGACACGGAGGTCCGTCCGCCTCCGGAACCTCGCCGCCCAACTGGATTTTCACACGCATCCGGCTCCGCGACTCTCAGGGGCCGTTGCGCGTCTCTTCGGTCCGCCCGCACGGTCGACCCCCATGTCCCATCCTCGTTCCATCCTGCTGTGGGTCGCCGCGCTTGCTCTATGCGTGGGCTGCGCCGGCCAACGGCCCATCGCGAGGTACAAGGCGTCGACGAACACGACCGACTACCGGTCCCGGCTCATTACCGTGGCCCAGCGGCTCTCGGAGCAGGGGTACGGCAACTCGTCCTCGATCACGATGCAGGCCCTCGCCCGCTGCCCGGGCCAAAACTGCACCCCCGACGTCGTCCGACTGATGTTCTCGACGGCCGGCAACACGGGCGTCATCTTCGAGGACCGGACGATTCGGCTCTCGGCCGACGGAAAGAGCTATACGTGGAGGGACCAGATCCCGCTGCGCCGACGAGGGGTCCAGGAGCGGGCAACCGCCGGTCAGATTGCAGGGGTGCGTCTTCGCGTTCCGGGGCTGGAGCGGATCGTGAATGCGACGTCGGTGACTGGTCGCATCGGGGGCCGATCCATAGAAATCGACGACTACGGGCGGGAGAAGCTGCGGCGCTTCCTCGACGCCATGCGGTCTCCGGCGCCCGACTCCGTGTCGTAGGGGGACGCTCTGGGAGAGGGCAAGTGTCCGCCCGGCCGCGGGGCGTTTTTGCGGGCGTCGAGCCCCCCGAAAGGCTGCCGCCGTCGTCCGTGGTACTCGGTCGGGTCGGCCTCGATGGGGCGAGGGGCGGTTGGCCCTGCTTGGGAACGATCCTTCTACCCCGAGATCAGGAGCGGCGGGTCTTGATGACGACGGTGCGGGCCACGCGGTCGTGGATGGCCTGCCGGTTGGGGTCCCAGTAGAGCTGCACGAAGCCCAGCAGGCCCGTGGCGATGCCGGCGGCGTACCCGCCAAACCGCTCGAAGGCGTACCACAGGCCAATCGGCTCGCCGCTCAGGCGCACCACCCGGATTCCCAGAAGGTACTTGCCGGGCGTGCGCCCGCCCCACCAGGCCAGGAAGAGCGTAAAGTAGAGCCCGACCCATCCGACGGTGACGCCGAGGTCGTTGGCCGTGGCCCGGGCCATCCGCCACAGGCTCGGGTTCTGGAACTGAGTGCGAAGGCGGGCGGCCTCGTCTGCGAGGTCGTCGTTCCGCTCTGCCAGTGCGAGAATCTGGGCGTCGAGGGAGTCGAGGCGACGGCCCGCAACGAGGGACTGAACGGGGGCGGTCAGGGTGTCGAGCGCCGCCGTGTCGCGCGCCACCAGCGCCTGGGCGTAGCGGCGAAGCAGCTCGGCCCCTTGCTCGGGCCGGGTCGTGTCGGGGAGCGCGGCGTCCCCGTTCCGCTCCGCCCGCAGGTCCTCGAGGTCGTCGGCGTCCTCGAGCACCTCGAGACGCAGGGAGTCGACCGGCGGGCCCTCGTCGGGGGAGGCGGGCTCTTCGGCCGTGTCCGGCTGGACGCCGGGGACCAGGGCCGTGAGGCTCGGCCCGGAGGAGCCCCACTCCCCGGCCTCCTCGACCAGTGCGATCGAGATTCCGAACAGGAGGATCGTCCCCAGCGCGACGAGGACGCCGCGGCCCCACCGCTTCCACCGGCTCTCGAGCTCGGTTCGGGTGGCGACGCGGTAGAATACGAAGGCGACGAGGAGCCCGACGAGGCCCCCGGCCACGTTGGCGATGATGCCCGCGAGCGCCAGGTCGACGAGCAGGGCCACGAGGCGCTGCCACGGTGCCGCCAGGGGCGTGTTGAGGAGCGCCTCGTCGACCTTGAAGGCGTGGGGCGTCACCACGTGCCGGGGGTCGAAGTTGGGATCGTCCCTCCCCCGTCCCGCGGCGTCGGCGATGGCGTCGGACATTGGACTCGCGGTACGAAGACGAAGAAACGCAAGATCGGGGGGCCGGCCCACTGTACGGAAGATCGCCCGGACGAACGGGGGTGTCAAGTTCCGGCCGCGGATGGTTCCTCCGGGCGTGAGACGACGCCGCCGGTGCAGTCGGCCCCGAACTCCGCTCTCGGACGCCGGTTGATGTGTGTCGAGTTCGGAGGGGCCTTCGGTCACGACGCCGTCGCCGCTGAGGGACTGGGAGGATGAAGCGGCCCCACCCCGACGGTCCTGCCGTGGGAATTTGTGCAGCCTATTGCCCGCTCGTTTCGTCGACGACGTATGTCTCTACTTGCGTCGATCCTGGTCTACGCCTTCCTCGCGATCGTCTCCACCGCGGTTGTGTGGAAGGGGAGCGAGTGGCTCGAGTCCGCCAGCGAGAAGCTCTCGGCCTACTACGAGCTGCCGCCCCTCGTCCAGGGGGCGGTCGTTCTGGCCGTCGGGTCGAGCTTTCCGGAGCTGTCCACGGCCGTGCTCTCGACGCTTCTCCACGGCGACTTTGAGCTCGGAGTGGCCGCCATCGTGGGGTCGGCCCTCTTCAACGTGCTGATGATCCCGGCCCTGGCGGGCCTCTGTTCCGACGAAAAACTGACGTCGACCCGCGATCTGATCTACAAAGAGATCCAGTTCTACGTGATCTCGATCGCGGCCCTGCTGCTGATGTTTTCGTTCGCGGTCATCTACAATCCCGTGGAGGGAGCGGACGGCCCGATCCTGGGCGAGCTGACCCGCGGCCTCGTGCTGTTTCCGCTCGGGCTCTACGTGTTCTACGTGTACCTGCAGTACCAGGACACGATGGACCACGAGCCCGACGAGCCCCCCGCTGACCTGGCGGTGCCGAAGCAGGCCGGGATCCTGATCGGCTCCCTGCTCGTGATCCTGGTCGGGGTCGAGGGCCTGGTCCGGTCGGCGATCGGGTTCGGGGAGGTCTTCGGGACCCCGAGCTTTCTCTGGGGCATCACCGTGGTCGCGGCCGGCACCTCCGTCCCGGATACGTTCGTCAGCGTACGGGCCGCCCGATCGGGGAACGCCATCACGAGCGTCGCCAATGTGCTCGGCAGCAACGTCTTCGACCTGCTCGTGTGCATCCCCGCGGGCGTACTCGTCGCCGGGACCGTGGTGGTCAACTACTCGGTCGGGGCCCCCATGATGGGCGTCCTCACCGTGGCGACCCTCATCGTCTTTCTGGTTATGCGCAGCCAAATGGGCGTGACGACCGTCGAGGCGTGGGGCCTCATCGCCATTTACCTCGCGTTCGTCCTCTGGATGGGCGTCGAGACGTTCGGGGCCGTCGACCTAATTCCCAACCTCCCCCCGGCCGCCGCGACCCCGAGCCCCTGATCCTCTCCCCAGCGTCCGGCTTCTGCGGTCGGGACGAGGGGAAGCCGATGCCCTCCTGGCCTGTGCGATGCCCGGCCGAGCGGGCCGGCGCCAGGCGCGACCGGCCCCCGGTCCGTGGGCCTGCCTGCCGACCCCCGCCTTGACTTCCAGTCAGGGCCTTTACAAATTCTTTATTCCCGGTGACGCTTTTCGTCCCAGGGACTGCCCGGCATCGCCCCGTCCTCTCCGCACGCGCCGTTCTCCCCCCAACGCGCCCACGCCGCCATGGCCGACTCTCGCCTGTCCCGTCGCGATTTTCTCGCCCAGGGGGCCCTCGGGGCCTCCGCCGCCACGCTCGTCCCCCGCGAGGTGCTGGGCGGCCCCGACCACACGCCCCCCAGCGACACGCTCCGCGTCGGGGCGATCGGCGTGGGGGGCAAGGGCGCGGTGGACGTGCGGAGCGTCGCTGGCCTGGACGGCACCGAGATCGCCGCCCTCTGCGACGTCGACCAGAAACGGGCGGAAGAGATCTTCCGCGAATACCCCGACGTCCCGACGTACGAGGACTACCGGGAGCTCCTCGCCCAGGAGGCGAGCCGGCTCGACGCGGTCCTCGTGAGCACGCCGGACCACAACCACGCCCCGGCGGCGATGCGAGCCCTGGACGCCGGCCTGCACGTCTTCTGCCAGAAGCCCCTCACCCACACGGTCGAGGAGGCCCGTCGGCTCGGGGCCGCGGCCCGCGACTCGGGCCTCGCCACCCAGATGGGCATCCAGCACCACGCCCACGACGGGCTCCGGACGGCCCGCGAGATCATCGAGTCGGGGGCCATCGGGCCGGTGCGCGAGGTGCACCTGTGGACCGACCGGCCCATCTGGCCGCAGGCCGAGGAGCGCCCCCTCGAGATGTACCACGTGCCCGAGCACATGAACTGGGACCTGTGGCTCGGGCCCGCCGAGGAGCGCCCCTACCACCCGGACTACGCCCCCTTCACTTGGCGGGGCTGGCATCCGTTCGGGACGGGTGCGCTCGGAGACATGGGTTGCCACTTCATGGACGCGGCCTTCTGGGCCCTTCAGCTCCGGGCCCCGACGCGCATCCGGGCGGAGACGACCCCGACATACCCGGAGAGCTACCCGGCGGCCTCGCGCCTGGAGTACGAATTTCCCGCCCGGGCGGGGCGGCCGGCCGTAACGATGGTGTGGCGCGACGGGAATCTCGAGGCGCCCCCGCCGGCGTCGTGGCCGCAGGACGAAGAGTGGCCGCCGTCCGGCTACAACGAGGTCTTCGTCGGGGACGACGGGGCCCTCCTGTACGGGCTGAGCACCCCGCCACGGCTGCTTCCCCGGTCGACGCACGAGGCCGTCATGGCCGATCCCCCGGATCAGACCTACGAGCGCTCGCCGGGCATCTACGCGGACTGGCTCCGGGCCTGCCGCGGCGAGGGGACGGCCAACACGCACTTTCCCGACTACGCGGCCCCGCTTACCGAGACGGTGCTCCTGGGCAACGTCGCCGTTCGGTCCCAGCGCACGGTGGAGTGGAACGCCGAGGCCGGGGAGATCTCCAACCGGCCGGCCCTGAACGAGCATCTCAGTACCTCGCACCGATCGGGCTGGGCGCTCTAGAAGATCGGGTTGAGTGTTGATGGTTATCGTCGTCGAGGCCGCGTCCGGTCGTCGGTGGAAACGGGGCGCGACCCGAACCCCTCGATACAGGCGCCCGTATCGCGTACATCCAAGGCAGTATTCCCACCAGACTGGCCCCGTTCCCGTGTCCCCACCGATGCTGGGCCGGCCCGATACCGACTCGGAAGCCGAGCGCGACCGGCTGCGGGCCCTCCGCCGCTTCCAGATTCTCGACACCGCGCCGGAGCCCGGATTCGACCGCGTCGCCGAACTGGCGGCCCACCTGTTCGACGTGCCCGTGGCGCTCGTCACCTTCGTCGACGCGCACCGACAGTGGCACAAGGCCGCCGTCGGCACCGACCGTACGGAGATCCCCCGAGAGCGGTCCCTCTGCGCGGCCACCATCGAGACCGAGGGCACGAACGTCGTCGAGGACCTCTCCGAGTCAGACTGGTTCGCGAAGAACCCGTTCGTCGAGTCCCCCCCGCACGCCCGGTTCTACGCCGGCACCCCGCTGGTGACGCCCGACGGGTACCCCATCGGAACGGTCAGCGTCCTGGGTGCGGAGCCGCAGAGTGCCGGCCCGGCCCTGATCCGCCACCTCGAGCACCTGGGCGACATCGCCATGGAAACCCTCCTGGAGCGCCAGTACGCCCTGGGCGACCGGGACGAGCTGACCCAGACCGTCCTGGACCACCTTCCCGGGCTCTTCTACGTGCTGGACCGGGACGGTCGCCTGCGACGCTGGAACGCCCGCTTCGAGCGCGTCTCGGCGTACGACCCCGGAGAGCTGGCGGGCCGCTCGGCCGAGGACTTCTTCGAGGGCGCCGACCGGAAGCGCGTCGCGGAGGCCATGTCTCAGGTCTTTCAGAACGGCTCCGCCACCGTCGAGGCCGATTTCGTGCAGCGGAGCGGATCGACGGTGCCGATCCTGTTTACTGGCGTGCGCACCTACCTGGAAGGGGCGTTCCACCTTGTGGGGATGGGCATCGACATCTCCGAGCAGCGGCAGCAGGCGCGGGCGCTTCGGGAGGCGAAGGAGGAGGCCGAGGAGGCCAGCCGGATCAAGTCCACGATGCTCAAGAACCTGAGCCACGAGATCCGTACGCCGCTCACGTCGATCATCGGCTTCGCCCGGGTCCTCAAGGAAAACCTGTCGGGGGAGGACGGCCGCGCCGCCCGCCTGGTGCACGAGGCCGGCAAGCGCCTGAAGGGGACCGTCGACTCGGTGCTCCAGCTCTCGAAGCTGGAGACCGGCACGCAGGACCTGAACCGGGAGCGCCTCGACCTCGGCGAGGTGACCGGAGACGTCGCCGGGCGGCTCCGCCCCCACGCCGAAAACAAGGAGCAGCGGCTCCGAACCGAGGTGCCGGACGCCCCGGTCGAAGGGTGGTGGAACGAGGGGGCGCTCCGCCGCATCGCCGAAAACCTCCTGGAGAACGCCATCAAGTTTACGCCCGAGGGCGGCACGATTGACCTGCGCGTGCGACAGGACCACGGAATGGCCGTCCTGGAGGTGGAGGACACGGGGGTCGGGATCGGCGAGGAGGCCCTGCCCCACGTCTTCGACGCCTTCAAGCAGGAGTCCGAGGGCCTCACGCGGGAGTACGAGGGCAGCGGGCTGGGCCTCGCGAACGTGAAGGAGCTGACTGAGCTGATGGGTGGGACCATCGAGGTCGATAGCGAGAAGGGCGAGGGCACCCGCTTTACCGTGTACCTGCCGACGGACACGTCGTCAGCCTGAGCGTTTGTAGAGACCGCTTTGATTTCGGAGGTGGGCACTGGGAATCCGACGTGACGACCGCAGACCGGGCCCCGTCCTCCGTTCCTCGCGTCCCCGCTCCGTACCCACCTATCCGCTGTGGCCCAAAGGGGGGACCCTCTCTCGCCGTTCACTGTCCCCGTGTCCGTTGCACCGCGTCCCGTCTGCCGGGGCCCTGAGGGGGCCCCGACCCCGCTTGGAGGAGCAGGGGAGACCCGTCACGAAATTTACAATAGTGTGAACGGGGGCTCGGGAGGCGCCTTCTGGTACGCTTCTCGTAAAACTACGTAGTGCAGTACTTCACATCATCTCGTCGCGAGCCTCCGGAAAACGCATCTCCGTCCCATGTCCTCTCCATCGACCTCGTCTTCGATCTCCCCGTCTCTGCCGACCGACCGCGACCTCGACCGGCTTGCCAGTGCCGTCCGCACGGCCGCTGGGGACCGCGATCTGCCGGAGCGGGTGGTTGCGTGGTACGAAGACTGGATCTTTCTCTTCGTGGCCTGGTGCCTCAAGGCCCCCCCGCATCAGATCCACCGGGACCGCATCGGGGACTTTTGGAGGGCGCTTACCGAGCAGCCGACGGTGCGCCGGTGGAAGGTGTGCCAGGCGATGGACGCGCTGGGCCTGTTCTTCGGGACGCTGGGCGGGCCGGAGGCCCTTTCGTTTCCGGGCGGATCCTCGCCCGACACGGCGTCGGAGCCGGACATTGCCCCCTTCGACGGCCTGGAAGAGCCGAGCCGCTATCTCCCCGACGGTGAACTTCCCGAGGCGGTCGTCCCCCGTGCCGTCGTCCCGACGCGGACGGTTCGCCAGGAGGGGACCGGCGAGGAGTCGGAGCGGGTCCCCGACACGTCGTCCGACGTGCAGGCGCCGGGAGACGGCGGCCCAAGTGCCCCGAAGACGCTCTTCAACCCCACCGGCGGGGCCCCGTCGCGCGGGCTGTCCGTGCCGTCGGACGAGGCCCCGGACCCCGAGCAGGCCGGGAGCGAGGCCGACCGGTCCGGCGCGAGTCGGGAGAGTGAAGACGCGGACGACGGCGAGGCGCCCGACGACCTCGTCTCCGTCGAGATGCCCCGCGCGGCGGCCCGACGGCTCCAAGAGGCCGCCCGGAAGCTGGACGTGCCGACGGCCGTCTTCGCGGCCCGGTCCGTCGATTTGCTCCGAGAGGAGGTAGGGGTGTCGGCGAGGTCGGAGCTCGACACCGGCGTTCTCCTGCGGCGGTATCAGGCCCGAATCGATCTTTTGCACCGGAATGAGGCTCCTGA
The DNA here is from genome assembly GCA_036625705.1 of Salinivenus sp. Taxonomy (GTDB): domain Bacteria; phylum Bacteroidota; class Rhodothermia; order Rhodothermales; family Salinibacteraceae; genus Salinibacter. The sequence continues at coordinate 2,472 of JAZKTD010000115.1, read as the reverse complement.
ATCGTCGAGCGACGAGGCCTTCGGCTTCCGCGTCGAGGCGGCAGTCCCTCCGGCGGACGAGTGGCAGGCCGGAGGCGGCGACGCGACGGCGCTGGACACCCGGGCCGGCGGTGGACAGCGTGAGACGGTGCCGACCCTCGACGTGCGGGGCAACTGATACGAACTCCCCCGTTTCGTACAGGAAACCTGGACGAGTGGATGTGTGAATGTATGCTGCCTCCATGCGTCCATCTCGCCTCCCATCGATCCTCGAAGCCCGAATACAAATGCGGGATGCGTCGGCCCGTCCACGCTGCGACGCATGCAGAGGTCGAGAGTGTGTGGAAAAGAAACGCCGAGACGGAAGCAAGGTGTTACATATTTACATACATTCTGTAGAGCATACCCGGAGTTTGGGGGGCTTCCGCGGAGACCCCAGTGCGGGTCGGCCGGGTCCGTCGGTCGTCAATTGGACGGGTCCCCCTGGCCGAGCAGGAGACGGACCTGCGTGTCCCAGCCGCCGATGAAGACGTCCGGCACGCCGTCGCCGTTCACGTCGCCGGTCTCGACGTCCCAGCCGCGGCCCCGCGTCTCGGCCGGCATGACCGTGCCGGTGACATCCGTGAAGCGCCCGGTGCCGTCGTTGCGGTAGGCCCGCACCTGCAGCGGGTGGAAGCCGGGAATCTGCACCGCGCAGAGGAGCAGGTCCTGGTCCCCGTCCCCGTCGAAGTCGACGGTTCCGGCGTCGTAGGAGGAGAACACGTTGGTCGGCAGCCGCCGGGCCGTCTCGTCCGTGAAGTGGGCCGCGCCGTCGTTGATGAGCAGGCGGGCCTGCGGGTCCTTCCGCCAGGGGCCCGCGTTGCTCGTGAGGTTCGCGAAGAAAATGTCCAGGTCCTCGTCGCCGTCGGCGTCGAAGAGGACCACCTCGCGGGTTTCGAGGGGCACCGGCAGGTCGAGCCGGTCGGAACGGTCGGCGAACGTGCCGTCGCCGTCGTTGAGGAGAAGTCGGTTCGGCGGCTCCTCGTTGCCCACGACCATGTCGAGATCGCCGTCCCCATCGAGGTCCCCGAGCTTCGTGTCCTGCGAGGCGTCCTGGACCGCAGGCATGCGGTCGGCCGTGGCGTCGACGACGTGGCCGGGCCGGTCGGGATCGCCGAGCCAGAGGAAGTTCTGCCGGACGGTTTCCCACCCGGGCGGATCATCTTCAGGGTCCGAGGTCCCGGTGTTGCTGACCACAAGATCGGGGACGCCGTCGTCGTTCACGTCGGCGGTCTCGACGTCGTTGGCCACGGTGCGGGCCGGGAGGCGGTCGCTCACGTCGCGGAAGGTGCCGTCGCCGGTGCCGAGGTAGAGCTCGTGCCCGCCGTCGTCCTCCGCAATGAAGACGACGTCGAGCGCCCCGTCGCCGTTGAGGTCCGTCAGCTCGACCTCCTCGTTGTCGTGCTCCACGTCCGTGAACGTGTCTCCCGGCCACGAGAAGCGCCCGGTGCCGTCGTTGACGTAGAGCCGGTTGGCGCCGTACTCGTGGGCGGCCACGGCGTCGAGGTCCCCATCCCCGTCGACGTCGCCGAGGTCGATGTCGAGGAGGTGGGCGGTGGTGTCGGTCGGCACGTGCGTGGCGGTCACGTCGTCGAAGTACGGCGTGTCCTGGGCCGCCGCCGGGGCGAGCGCGAGGAGCAGTCCGATCAGAACGACGCACACCGGAGGCAGCAGGGGCACGGCGCCCGCGCCGCTGCCGGGCCGGGGGCACGCTACGGAAACCATGGGCCGAGGGGAGGGAAGCGGGGGAGAGATGGAGCCGGAGAACCGGACAACACTTACAGAATACGGGTGGACGAAAGCAATGTCTACGGGTCTCGTCGAGCGGTCCGTGGGGACCGCGCCCCCGGCATTCTCGTAGGACCGGGCCCACCCCGTCTGATTCCCCGACGCCCTGCTTTATGCCCGAACTGCCCGACGCCGTCGTGTACCGGCGCCGCGTGGCCGAGGCCGCCCTCGACCGAGAAATTGCGGGGACGACCGTCGTCGATCCCCTCATCCTCGACGACGGCCTCGAGCCGCACCGCTTCGACGAGGTCCTGCGGGGCCGACGGCTGCGGGAGACCCACCGCCACGGCAAGCACGTCTTCGCGCGCTACGGCGACGCCACCGGCTGGCTGGCCCTCCACTTCGGCATGACCGGGAGCGTCCGGGTCCTGCCGAACGGGAAGGCCCCCGAGTACGCCTACGTGCAGCTCCACTTCGCGGGGGATGGGCTCCTTGCATTTGAATGCCCGCGCAAGTTCGCCCGCGTCCGCCTGATCGACGCGCCGGCGGCCTTCGTGGACGCGAAGGACCTGGGCCCCGATGCCCGCCGGGCCGACGCGGACACGTTCCTGGCGCCGTTCGAGAACCGGCGCGGCACCATCAAGGGCCGCCTGCTGGACCAGAGCGTGGTCGCGGGGCTCGGCAACATCTACGCCGACGAGGCGCTCTACCAGGAGGGCATCCACC
>JAZKTD010000114.1:0-10592 GCA_036625705.1 Salinivenus sp. | reverse complement strand
GCGTGAGCGCGCCGCGCCGATGTAGATCGTGCATCACCCAGATCGTCGGGTAGTTCGCCAGCTTGTAGCGGTTGGTCTGGAAGAAGGGGCGGCCGGGATTGTAGTTGCGCACGTATCGGTAGCGCCGCGAGCGCACCGTCCGCACCCGGTCGACAGTCTCATCGCCCCGATCCCGCCCCCCGTACACAAACTGCCGCGGGGCGTCCCGACCCGGCCCCAGAAACACCTCCCCCTGCATTTTAGGCGGGACCGGCGCCCCTGCCAGGTTGAGCGTCGTGGCCGGCACGTCGATGCCGCTGATGAGCCGGTCGCTGCGCGTGCCCGCTGCGTAGCCGACCGGGGCCTCCAGACCTGCCGGCACGTAGATGATGAGGGGCACCTGCAGGCCGCTGTCGTAGGGCCACTGCTTGCCCCGCGGCATCGCCCGCCCGTGGTCGGCCGTGAAGACGACGATCGTACTGTCGGCCACCCCCGAGCGGCGGAGCTGCCCCAGTACCTGCCCGACCCGCTGGTCCAGCGCCATCACGCTGTTGAGGTACTGCGCCCAGCTCTTGCGGACGACCGGGTGGTCGGGGTAGTACGGCGGCACGTCCACCCCGCTCGGGTCGGCCGGCTCGTCGATGAGCTCGTCGGCCCGGTCCCACTGGTCGCCCCGGTGGGTGAGGGAAAAGTTGACCTGCCCGTAGAAGGGGCGGTGGCGCACCAGCTCCGTCCAGTCGGAAGTGTCGAAGGGCCGGCCCTCGTAGCTGAAATTCCAGTCGGTCTTGCCGGTGCCCTCGAACGATATCTCCTCGGGAAAGCTCACGATGTTCCCCGTGAAGTAGCCGGCGTGCCGCAGCCAGTCGGAAATGGTCTCGACGTCCTCCGGCAGCGGATGCGGGTAGGGGGACGGGTCGTCCGGGCGATGCGACCGGTGATTGTGGGCCCCGATCGTAAACGGGTACATGCCGGTGTTCAGCGCCGAGCGGCTGGGCGAACACACCGGGCTCGTCGTAAACGCGTGGGTGAAGAGCATGCCCTCCGCCGCGAGACTGTCGAGGTGGGGCGTCTGGACGCGGGGCTGCCCGTAGGCCCCGAGCTCTGGGCCCATGTCCTCGGCAATCAGCCACAGAATGTTAGGGCGGTCGGCGCCGGATTGTCGGTCTTGAGCGTCGGCGGGGCCGGCCGCGGGCACGACGGCGAGGAGTAGCCCTACCATCAAGGCCAGCCCGAATCGGAGGCGTCCGACTTCGGGAAACGGGGGACGCTCTTCGATCGGGATCTGCTGAACCGTTGTCGGCGTCGGCATGGGCACGCCTGCATCATTGAATGAGAAGCCATGAGAAGCTGTTTGGTGGATTGATGTTCAGCCGAGACACAGTGGGCGACGTTTCAAAAAGCCGCCCAAGCAAGCCTTGTATGCCGACAGCTGTCGGCGCAGGCGAGCGCAGAAGGCTTTTTGCACGAGACCCGAGACCCACGACGTCGCAGCGCTGAGAACGCAGTGACCAAGTGCCCTTGGGGTGGCCACAGAACGTCCGGCAAACAGCTTCTGAGCGTGGGCGTACGCTTCTCCACCTCTGGGCTCACTCCTGCTTCGGGGTCGGCAGCGGCGCGTCGCGGGCCTGGAGCCACTCGTTGAGCCGGGTGAGCAGCTGCTCCCGCTTTTCGGGCCGCTCGTCGGCAAGATTGTTGGTTTCGCCGAGGTCTTCCGCCAGGTTGTAGAGCTCGACGCGGGGGCCCTCGTAAAATTTCAGCAGCTTCCAGTCGCCCACCCGGATGACGCTCACCGGGGAGGTCCGCCACAGTCCGGGTCCGTAGGCCTGCAGGTAGCCGGGAAAGTGCCAGTACAGGTCCTCTCGCTGAAGAGTCGCCCCGGCGTTTTTTATGACCGGCAGGAAACTGGTCCCGCTCAGCGTGTAGCCCTCGGGCGGCTCCGCGCCGGCCGCCTCAAGGAGGGTGGGATAAACGTCGGTCCCAATCACCGGCTCGTCGGTCGTCGTGCCGGGTCGCACCACGCCCGGCCACCGCACGATGAGCGGCACCCGGATGCCGCCCTCGTAGAAGCTGCCCTTCCCACCTCGGAGCGGCGCGTTGTCTGTGATGCCGTTGTTCTCCAGCCCGATTGACCGGTAGCCCCCGAGCCCGCCGTTGTCGGAGTAGAAAATGAGGATCGTGTTCTCGCGAAGATCGAGCGCCCGCAGCGTTCGCATCACGCGGCCGACCCCGCGGTCGACGGACTTGATCATCGCCGCGTAGGTGGGGTTGTTGTGCCCACTTACCGGAGCCTTCTGTTTGAAGTGCGCCACGCGGCCGTCGGGGGCCTGCATGGGGGTGTGCACCGAGTAGGGCGAGAGCTGCAGGTAGAAGGGCTCCCCCTGGTGCCGGCGGATATAGTCGGTCGCCTTCCGGAAGAGGTAGTCGGTGAGGTACTCCCCTTCCTCCGCGCCTGTGATCTCCGGATTGTTGTTCGGGCGAAAGTAGGCGCCCTCCCACATCGGATGGCCCATCTCGGTCCCCCCGACGTTGACGTCGAAGCCCTGCTGTCGGGGGCCGGCCGTCGGCGGGGCGCCGAGGTGCCACTTGCCCATAAACGCCGTCGCGTAGCCGGCCTGCCGGAGCCGCTCGGCAATCGTGCGCTTGCCCACCGGCAGGGTGGTCTCGTTTTCGGCGGGCACGAGCCGACGGTCCTCGGCGTCGCCCCGCGCGCCGCTGTTGACCGTGTAGACCGGCTGCAGCGGATAGGCCTGCCCGCTCATCAGGGCCGCGCGGCTCGGGGCACAGTTGGCGGCGTTCGTGTAGGCGTTGGTAAACGTCATCCCCTGCCCGGCCAGGCGCGTGATGTTCGGGGTTTCGTAGTACTGGTCCGGATGGGGGGCCAGCGAGTTAATGTCGGTGTAGCCCAGATCGTCGACCAGGATGAAGACGACGTTCGGGCGCGCGGCCGGGGGACGGCCGCCGGCTGCTGCACAGGTTCCAGTCGCTGAGGCAAGAAGCAGAAGCCCCGCCGCAAGGTGTCGTAGCATAGAGCCAAGCGATCGGCAATAGACAGGGACGCCGGTCGACGATTGGGTGTCGGGGTCGAGGGTCCTCTGTCCCCCACAATCGACCGCGGACGAGACGGTGTTCTCCGAACGGCGCGCAGCCCCGATTCGGTCCCCCCAGTCGGCACAGCCCTCGGAGGCGTCCGGACTCCGGCGGAGAACTACTGGTACTGAGGATTCTGGGTGAGGACCTGCTCCCCATCCGTGACACTGATGTCGATCTGCGTCTGCGGAATGGGGTAGGCCTTGAACGAGGGGGTATTCTCCGGCCCGACGTCTCGGGTCAGTGCGCCCTCGTAGCCGAAGAAGGTGCTCATCCTCGAGTCCAGTCGTCCCCACCGGGCAAGATCGTAGAACCGGTGCCCTTCCATCGCAAGTTCGAGCTTGCGCTCGAAATGCACCTTCCGGAGCGCCCCGACGCCCGACGTAAACTCCTGCATCGTGTACGTGTCGATGTTGTAGTTGTCGGTCGGGTTGGGATATCTGTTCCAGTTGCTGATGTCGCCCGCGTCGCCCCCCAGGAAGACATACGTTGCACTCTGGTCCTCACGAACGACCCAGTCGTATTGCTGAGGGTTCGTCGAAAGCAGGGCGGACTCACTGCTAACCACCGCGAGCGCGTTCGCCCGGTTGTCGGCGTTCTGGACGAACCCCTCCGAGTTTGCTGCCCGCCGACGAACCCGGTTGACGTAGTCCAGGGCTCGCTGCATCGACCCCCCGTTGATTTCGGCCTCGGCGGCCATCAGGAGGACGTCCGCGAATCGCATGGCCGCGTAGTCGACGGCGGTGACGGGGACAAATCCGTTCGTATTTCGGCCGACGCTGGCGTTTCGCTTCCACCAGAGGTTTTTCTTTGGGGAGTAGGGGCCGGAGTATTCGTGGGGGCCGCGGATGTACCGATTGCCCGGGTGCGGGCCGAAGTCGTAGTACGGCACGCCCCGTCGCCCGACCGTCCAGTCGAGACGGGGGTCGAGGCTCGCGCCCGTCGCCGGGGCAAACGACTCGGAAGAGGTTACCCCCTGATCGTTCTTCAGAACGCTCTCCATCCCGTTGAACGCCTGAGTGAAGGCGTCGGGACGGGGAAGCCCCTCACTGGTCGTCTTGTAACTGTTCACCAGGTCGTGGGAGGGAAGAAAGAAGCCGCAGCATCCCCAGGGCGCCACGGCGTGGGGGGAGTTGAGAATAAAGCTATTCCAGGCGTTCGTCGGGGAGCCCGTGCCGTCGTTCGCGGTCATCTCGATGGCGAAGACGTTTTCGCTCCACTCTTCTCCCTGCCGGGCCGCGTTGAAGTTGTACGAGAACTGCTCCTCCAACTCGTAGGGGACGCCCGCGGCGGTCTGGCCATTCGCGATGACGTCCCGAAACAGGGACCGCGCCTGGTCCCACTCGCCCTGGTAGGCATGGGCTTTCGCCAGAAAGGCGGCGGCCGCCCACTTGTTGGCCCGGGTCTGGTCGGGCATTACCGCCGGCAGGTTCTCCATCGCAAACTGAAGGTCGTTTTCGATCTGCGGCCAGATGATCTCTTCCTGGACGTTGTTCGGCTGATTGAGATTCTCAGTCGTATCGGTGATCAGCGGAACGTTGTCGAAGTTCTTCTTGAGATCGAAGTAGAAGTAGGCCCGGAGAAACCGGGCCTCCCCTTCAATTCGAGTCGCGGTGGACTCGGAGATGTCCTCCAGGGACTTGAGCGTACTCAGAACGGAGTTGGCGCGCGAGACGCCCTCGAACCGATTTGACCAAAGCGGATCGAAGTACCCATTCTCCGGCCCCCAGTTGTGCTCCTGGAGGTCGTTGGCCGGGGCCTGGTCGTTCGGGATGGACCCCTTGTGGGCGACGTCGGCGGCGATGGCCCCGAAGGCCCAGTGGGCCGGGTCCGTCCGCCACACCTGTCCCCCCGCGATCCCCCTGTTCCCCGGGGCCGCGGGGTTGAGGGCGCCGTACGCGCCGACGAGTTGCTTCTCCACACCACTCTCGTTGGAGATGACCCCCTCGCTGAGGCTCCCCTTCGGTTGTTCAGTCAAGAATCCATCGCAACCGGCGAGCGCCGCCCCGAGACCGACGAGTAGACTGGCAATCACCGCCTTGCGGGCAAATCGAACCATGAGACTTGCTCGTTTTCGTAGAAGCTGGTGTACATCCTCCGTGGGGGTTCCTGGGGCCTAGATGTTCAGGTTCACGCCGATGGTGTAGGTTCTGGGGGCCGGATACGAGCCGGAGTCGACCCCAAACCTCGTCGGGCTGATGTCCCCTCGCAGGGCAGCGCCGGTGGCCCCGATGTCGGGGTTGAGCTCACTGTAGGGCGTGATCGTCAGGAGATTTCGGGCCTGCAGGTAAAAGCGTAGACTCTGGACCCCGATGCGCTGGTACAGGGAGCTCGGAAGCGTGTAGCCGAGTTTGACGTTCTTGAGCCGGAGGAAGGAGGCATTCTCCAGGAAGTAGGAGTTCGGCACGGTGCTCGTACTGAAGTTCTGCGTCAGCTCCTGAATGGGCGCCTCTGCGTCCCGATTGTCCGGGGTCCAGGAATCCAGCGTGGCCTCGCTGGTGGCCGTGTTGAACGTCGACCGGAAGTCGGTTCTGGTTTTCGTGAGGTTCCAGATGTCCCTGCCCTGCTCTCCGTAGGCAAAGAGTCGGAGGTCCCAGTTGCGATACGTCAGGCTCAGGTCCAGGCCGTAGGAGAAGTCGGGGTGCGGGCTGCCGAGGTGGGTGCGGTCGTCGAGGGTGATCTGGCCGTCCCCGTTGACGTCGCGGTACCGGAAGCGGCCCACGCCGGCATCCCTCTGATACGTATCGTCCGGGGCCTGCTGGTTGGCCTGCTGGATCTCCTGCTCGGACTGCCAGAAGCCCACCACGTCGAAGCCGTAGAAGGACGAGATGGGGTGGCCCACCTCGTTTCGAATAATCGGCAGGCTGAAATTCGTCCGCACGTTCGGACTGAAGAACCCAATGCCCTGCGCGATCCGATCGATCTCGTTCTGGAAGGAGGTGAAGGTCAGGCGCCCAGTCAACTGCGTCTCTTCTGTGAGGTCCGCGGTGCCTCTCAAGGACAGGTCGACGCCCTGATTGCTCATGCTCGCGACGTTCCGGACGGGCGCCTCCGCGGCCCCGGCCGTCGCCGGAAGCGACGGGTTGAAGAGCATGTCCTCGACGTTTTTCTGGTAGTAGTCGATCGACGCCTCCAGCTGTCCGTCCAGGACCGCAATGTCGAGCCCGATGTCGAAGTCCTGCGTCGTCTCCCAGGTCGCATCCGGGTTTCCGATGCGCACACGGCGGATTCCCTGCTGCACGCTGTTGCTTCCCCCTTCGATCGGGTAGTAGGACTCCTGCGGAGAGCTGCCGAACAGGGTAAATCCATTTGCCGGGTCGACATTCAGCTGATTGCCCATGATGCCCCAGGAGCCCCGGAGCTTCAGGTCCGTCAGCCAGTCGGCCCCTTCGAGGGCCGGAAGTTCGGAGGCCCGCCAGCCCGCCGATACCGCGGGGAACGTTCCCCATTTGTCGTTCACGAACTTCGAGGTGCCGTCCCTCCGCAGGGTAACCCCAAGGAGATAGGTGTTGTCGTAGTTGTAGTCGATGTTGCCGAAGACCGAATACAGCGTATTCACCCGGCGGATCGACTCGTTCACGGCAGGCGTGCCGGCCCCCGTCCCCAGCTGAACGAAGTCGTCGTCGAAGCTGAAGAAGTCCGTTCTCGACACCTCTTCCAACGTTTCCAGATTGCGGATCGCCTCCGTCGCGACGAGGGCGGAGACATTGTGGTTGCTGCCGATTGTCCCGTCGTAACTGAGCTGCACCGACCCGTTCCAGCTCTGTCCCGAACGGCTTTCCTGGGTGAACCGGTTTGTCGAGTTGTTCTGCGCCTGCTCGTAGGTCGGGAACTGGAAGGTCTTCAAGAACCCATCGTTGAGGTCCACCCCGAAATCCCCCCGGAGCGTAAGATTCTGGAGTACGTCCAGCTCCACGAAGGCCTTTCCGAACAGACGGCGCGTCCGCTGATCGTCGTTGCGCGTCCGGGCCCGATTCGCGACCGGGTTCTCCGCGGTCCCCAGGCTCGGCACCTGGGTGCCGGCGAAGTTTCCGCGGATGTCCCGCACCGGAATGATCGTATGCATGTTGTACATGAACTGCAGCGCGCCGGACCCGGGCTGTGCGATCAGGTTGTTGCTCTGGGTGAACGTTAGATTTTCGCCGATCCTGAAGTTGTCCGTCACATTGAAGTTCGTGTTGACGCGGACGCTGTACCGCTCGTAGTGGGTGTTCATCAGCACGCCCTGCTGATTGGTGTAGCTCCCGGAAGTGTAGAAGCTTCCCTGATCGCCGCCTCCCGACACGCTTACGTGGTGCTGGGTCTGTGCCGCCGGGTCCGTGACGGCGTCGAACCAGTTGGTCCCGTCCTGGTTTGCCCGGACAAACTGGGTAAACTGCGACAGTTGGTCCGGGTCTGTGTAGTTGGGGTTCACGAAGTACTCGTCCGTGCTGGGATCCTCCGCTCTCGCCGGGAGAATCCATTCGGGGACGTCCGGCTCCGTTCCGCTTCCCCAAATCGGATGGGAGGGGTTTTGTATGCCTGAATTTCTCTGCGCGAGCCACTCAAGCTCCCCCTGCTCCTGGGGCGAGAGCAAGTCGAGATCCTGCGTGGCCGGGACCTGGTAGCCGAAGTTTGCGTTGTAGTTGACCTGTACCTCCTCCCCGCCGTCGCGGGTGGTAATCACGACCACGCCGTTCGACGCGCGGGTCCCGTACTGGGACGCGGAGGCCGCATCCTTCAGGACCTGGAGGGACTCGATATCCTGTGGGTTGAGATTGGTGGTATTCTGCGTGGGCATGCCGTCTACCACGAAGAGCGGCTGGTTATTCCCGAAGGTGTTAAAGCCCCGGACGTTAATTTGCGGCTGGTCGCCCGGCTGCCCGGAGGCGTTGATCGACACCCCGGACACTTGCCCCTGCATCTGCTCCGTGACCTGTTCGAATCCCTGACTCTGCATCGCCTCCACGTCGGCGACATCTACGGCTCCTGTTATGTCCGCCCGGCGCTGCTCGGTGTATCCGGTGACCACGACCTCCTCCCCGGTCAGCGTCGTTGGCTCGAGGCTCACGTCGATCGTGGAGCGTCCCCTGACCTCCACGGTTCGCGTCCCGTACCCGACAAACGAAAAGCGGAGCGTTGCCTGACCGCTGGGGACCGTGAGTTCGTAGCGGCCCTCCGCGTCCGTGACCGTTCCCGTCTGGGTACCGACGACGCGAACGTTAACGCCCACGAGGGGACCGCCCTGCTCCGCGTCCGTCACCCGACCGGAGACGACCGGTCCCTCCTGCCCGTAGGCCGCTCCGCTCACCAACAGGGAGAGGAAAACGAGAGAACACAAAACGAGCTTCCCCAGATGACAAGCCGGAGGAGAAAGGGGCTGTTTTTCCTTCATGGAAGTGATGGACATTGTGACGTGAGAATCGGCCGGACAAACCAGTGAAAGCGCCTCCTTCCTTTTCGGAAGCGTTTACATCCGCGCTTCGGTCACGCCTGGACTGCGGTCGGACCTTACGACTCAACGCCTGTTTTAGTGCTTTAAGCTCGTTTAACAGGCTAGCGGACGTCGCCTGTGGAGTCAATCCCGCTGCGAAATTATAGCACACCACTTTTCACAAGCAGCGAAGTTCGCCGACGGAGTTTTTTCTATCGTATAAACCCTATACAGAGCTTGAATCTGAGGCTCATGCTTCTACACCACGTCCGCCGAGCTGGGTGTTTGCCCTGGGATTCCCCCAGTCCGAGGGCGTTCTGGGCCTTGTCCGGCGAGTAGGGTCCGGCCTCGGAGCGAGCAGCACCCCGTTCGGGCACCGGGTCATCTCGCTCCGGGATTGAACGCCGGAGCGAACCGTCACACCCAAAACACGTCCCCGCAGAATCGTGGGTGCCCGCCGGCCCTACGCTCATCCCCGCCCTCACGGACTGCTACGGACTACCCTGGGCAGCGCGCATTATGATACTATTATTCCCGAACAATCCCCGTTAGACTTGGGGGCCCCGACGTGTCTACCGGACGCACTTCTCATGGAGGATCGGTCCTCTCTGGACACGTTCCCAAGCCCGGCCTTCTGGTGGGAGGCCGGGCTTCTGTCTTGCGGGGTGTCCCGGACGGCCGGGATTGGTCGCCCCCAGCGGGCGGGGTGCCCGGGCACCCGGCGTGAAATGAGCGGTGACCAGGGGTAGCACAAGGTGAGAATTGAGCAGATCCAAGACTCGGGGGCCTCGGCCGCAAAGTATCGCCCTCTGATACCCACGCACGGCCGACCCGCGCCATCTCGAACTTGATGACGACCTGCTACTGGTGGCCCTGCTCACACCGGCAGCGATTCGCATCGCGGCGAAGAGGCCGGCAGAGAAACTCCGACCGTCCAGGCGCCGCACAGTTCGAAAGCGCAAAGAGCCCGGAGGGAGTGGTCCAGGGTGGGCCCCTGCAGTCCCCAACAGAAAATGCCCCTGATTCGGCCGTTGTGCCGATCAGGGGCATCTTCCCGAACAAAAAAGCCTGCTGTGTGCCTTCAACGAAGCAACGGCGGGAGAGTCCCCGGAGTGAACATCCCCCGGGGACGTCTCTTCCAGACTCCGCCCCCGGCGGTGAGCCCCCGTGACCAGGGCCCGCTCGGCGGCGGGGCCGCAATCGAGCAATCGAAGGGCCTTATTCGGTAATCACCGTGTCGGCCTGAACCACCGGCTTAAAGATGTACTTGCCCGACCGGCCGGCCTTCACGAAGGACTCGTCGACGCTGAAGTCGAGGGTCACCTGGGCCCGGTCGGTGGAGTCCGACAGCGTCACCGGCTCAAAGTTGATCTTGATGCCTGTCTCCGAGGCACTCGGCTGCTTCAAATTGGCCCGGGCCGTGTCGCCACCGGCCGTCTCGTAGAGCACGTCGGCGGTGTCGGCGGTCACCAGACGGATTTGTCCGTAGGTGCCGGTCGGGAGGCTGTCGACGCTCGCCAGCGCCGTGTCGACCCCCGCCTGCAGCTCAACGAGGTCCGCCGAAAAGGTGGAGTCGGCCAAGAGCTCGACGCCGCCCTTCCGGGCATTTCCGTCGGCGCTGTCCTCGACCGGAACGACTGCGACCCGCTCGATGGTGACAATCGCCTGCACCACGTCTCCCGGCGCGTCGGTCAAGCGTACGTCGAAGGACGGCGCCGCACGGGTTGTTGGGGGCTCTGACGTCCCGTCCTGATTGTCTCCGGTGCCGGGCGTCGTACCGGTGGAGTCACACCCGGCCCACGCAACGAGACCGGCCGTAACGACGAGGGCGAAGAGGGCAGATCGAAGCTGTGTCATCACGAAGTCGGCTGGGATTTGGTTGGGGTAACGAGTCTGTTGATCCCCTCCGGGAGGGGGCTCTATCGGACCGTACTGGCGGCCCCTCTGGATTGAGCCTTCAGACTTGGCGACCTTGCACAGAGAGGACGAGCGAGAGAACGGAAGGTTACAGGCTCCTTACCGATCCGTGAGAACGTCCGTATACCATTTTCCGCAATAGCTGGGGACCCTGTACAGCCGCAAGCGAAAACGAATGTACGAACCTTGTTCACGG